>NZ_SZWZ01000105.1:0-269340 GCF_005281025.1 Citrobacter sp. wls714
AAGTGTCTAGATTATCTGTGGCGATTCAGACTGGGGTGAACGAGTGCAGCCAACGCATATGCAGCTTGAAGTATGACGAGTATAGGCCAGACTTAAGTCACACCTAACTCACCGGAGCTTGCTCCGGTGACTGTAATCCAGGGGGGAATTATGACCGGTCCAACCATTATCAAACTACAGGATGGTAACGTCATGCCGCAACTGGGCCTGGGGGTCTGGAAGGCAAGCAACGAAGAAGTCATTACCGCTATCCATAAAGCACTGGAAGTGGGTTATCGTTCGATTGATACCGCCGCCGCGTACAAAAACGAAGAAGGTGTCGGCAAAGCGATACGTAATGCGGGCGTGCCGCGGGAAGAGTTATTCATCACCACCAAGCTGTGGAATGATGATCAGAAACGCGCCCGGGAAGCCTTACTCGAAAGCATGGAGAAACTCCAGCTCGATTACCTCGATCTTTACCTGATGCACTGGCCTGTTCCGGCGATCGATCACTACGTTGAAGCGTGGGAAAACATGATCGATCTGCAAAAAGAAGGGCTGATTAAGAGCATCGGCGTGTGCAACTTTCAGATCAATCATCTCCAGCGCCTGATAGACGAAACTGGCGTTCATCCCGTGATCAACCAGATAGAACTGCACCCACTTATGCAGCAGCGCCAGCTTCATGCCTGGAACGCCACGCATAAGATCCAGACCGAATCCTGGAGTCCATTGGCGCAGGGCGGGAAAGACGTCTTCGACCAAAAGATCATCCGTGACCTCGCAGAGAAATATGGTAAATCACCGGCGCAGATTGTCATCCGCTGGCATCTGGATAACGGTCTGGTGGTTATTCCGAAATCGGTGACGCCTGCCCGTATCACAGAAAACTTTAACGTCTGGGACTTCCGCCTGGATAAAGAAGAATTAGGCGAAATTGCGAAACTCGATCAAGGCAGACGGCTGGGACCAGACCCGGACCAGTTCGGCGGTTAATCTCTTCTCTCCGGCCCGACACTCCCGTCGGGCCTTTCTGGCAATGAAATATCAGGAAACAATTAACATACATATATTGATGTATTTCTTGCAGTCGCTGGAGCAGCATTACGCAACATAACCTGTTAATTATTCAATAAATATATTCATATCGTGAATGTATTTACCACATCTATAGGTGCGTAACCGTGGCTGATAAAAAAAGTAATGGCGTCAAATGGCTCCCATTAATTCTTATAGTACTCATTTCTGCCGGACTCTGGCAGCTTACGCCCCCCACTGGGTTAAGTGCGCCAGCCTGGCATTCGGCAATTATCTTCGTCGCCACCATCGCTTCTATTGTGGCTAAAGTATTACCCATCGGCGCGGTCGGCATTATTGGTATTACGGTATTCGCGCTCGCCTATGCTGCCGGGGATAAAACCGCCAGCGGCGCCATCACCACGGCACTGAGTGAACTGAACAGTTCGCTTATCTGGCTTATCGTCGTGGCTTTTATGATTGCCCGTGGGTTTATCAAAACCGGTCTCGGGCGACGTATTGCGTTGCAGATGATCCGCCTGCTCGGCAAGCGAACGTTGGGACTCGCCTACGGTCTGGCTTTTGCCGATCTAATCCTCTCTCCCGCTATGCCGAGTAATACAGCTCGCTGCGGCGGCGTCATCTATCCGATTGCCGACTCTCTGGCGCGTAGTTTCCATTCGAACCCGGAAGATGAGTCCCGCAGTAAAATCGGCACCTTTCTTATCACCTGTATTGGCAACGTCAACGACGTGACGGCAGCACTGTTTATGACCGGCTATACCGGCAACCTGCTGGCAGTAAAACTGGCGGCCAACGCCGGGGTTACGCTGACCTGGGGCGGCTGGTTTATGGCGGCGCTGCTACCTTGTCTGGTCTCTTTGCTGCTCGTTCCGCTACTGGTCTACTGGCTGGTGCGCCCGGAAATCAAACACACGCCGGATGCCCCGAACCTCGCCCGCAAAGAGTTGGCGGAAATGGGCCGTATGTCACGCGGGGAATGGCTGATGTTGGCAACTGTCGGCGTACTGCTGGTGCTGTGGATTTTTGGCGATACGCTGGGCGTTGACGCCACTACCGCTTCGTTTGTAGGGCTGTCGATTTTATTGCTGAGCGGCGTGCTGAGCTGGGAGGACGTCAAAAGTGAGAAAGGGGCATGGGATACGCTGATTTGGTTCGCCGCGCTACTGATGATGGCGAATCAGTTGAAAAAACTGGGCTTCACCACCTGGTTCGGCAATCTGATTGGCGACAGCCTGAGCAGTACTATGCACGGGACCAGTTGGGTGATCGTCCTGCTGCTACTGAACGCCGCCTATTTCTATACCCACTACTTTTTTGCCAGCGGAAATGCGCAGATTGCCGCGCTGTATGCTGTTTTCCTCGGCGTCGGGCTGCATCTGAATATTCCCGCTGCTCCCACGGCGTTAATGCTGGCCTTCACCAGCAGTTTGTACTGCTCGCTCACCCAGTACACACATGCTCGCGGCCCTATTCTGTTTGGCGCCGGGTATGTTCCAACAGGCGTCTGGTGGCGCACAGGATTTATCATCAGCCTGTTTAACCAGGCGGTCTTTATTACCGTGGGTCTGATGTGGTGGAAGGTGTTGGGTCTGTACTAAACTGACTGCGTCCTGACGAAGACCTTACCTGCGGAGAAAAGGAATGACCTGTATTTTCTGTCAAATTGTTGAAGGCAAAGCGCCCTGCCATAAGGTATGGGAAGACGAACACCACCTGGCTTTTCTGTCGATTTTCCCGAACACCGACGGTTTTACCGTGGTGATCCCGAAAAAGCATTACCCCAGCTATGCCTTCGACATGCCGCCGCAGGCGTTAGCGGACCTGATGCTGGCGACCCAAAAAGTGGCTAAGAAACTGGATAAGGCGTTCCCGGATGTCAGTCGTACAGGAATGTTCTTCGAAGGTTTCGGCGTGGACCATGTGCACAGTAAATTAAGCCCCATGCACGGTACTGGCGATTTAACCCACTGGAAACCGATTGAATCGCGGCAGAACAAATTTTTCGAGCAATATGAAGGGTATCTGTCGTCACACGATCATGAACGGGCTGATGACGAAAAACTGGCCGCATTAGCGGCCAGAATACGTGAAGCATAAATACTGAGCACTTCTGCCGGATGGCGATGCAAGCACCTTATCCGGCCTACAACAAAGTGCTATTCGTAGGCCCGATAAGCATTTCACCACCTGGCAAGACAGATTAACGTCCCGCCACTTTCCCGCGTTTTTTGTTTGCGGCAGGCGTCTGACGCTGGTGCGCCACTGGCGTGTGTTTGGTCAGCGCCGGACGAGTATGACGGTTCTGGCGACGCGCTTCGCGCATCTCTTCAAGCGTAGGCGCCGGAACCAGACATTCGCGACGCCCGCCGATCAGATGCTTTTTACCCATATCTTCCAGCGCCTGGCGGATTAACGGCCAGTTGGCTGGATCGTGGTAGCGCAGCAGGGCTTTATGCAGACGACGCTGCTTATCACCTTTCGGCACCACCACATCTTCACTCTTATAACCAATTTTACCCAACGGGTTTTTCCCGGTGTAATACATGGTTGTGGAGTTCGCCAACGGCGATGGATAGAAGTTCTGCACCTGATCCAGACGGAAACGACGTTGTTTCAGCCACAGCGCCAGATTCACCATATCTTCGTCACGCGTACCCGGGTGCGCGGAGATAAAATACGGGATCAGGTACTGCTCTTTACCGGCCTGTTTAGAGTAGGTATCGAACAATTCCTTGAAGCGATCGTAGCTGCCCATCCCCGGCTTCATCATCTTCGACAGCGGGCCTTCTTCAGTATGCTCTGGCGCAATCTTCAGATAGCCGCCCACGTGATGGGTAGCCAGTTCTTTGATGTAGCGTGGGTCTTCCACCGCGATGTCATAGCGCACACCGGATGCGATAAGGATCTTTTTAATGCCTTTGAGATCACGCGCCCGGCGATAGAGGTTAATTGTCGGCTCATGATTGGTATCCATGTGCGGACAAATATCCGGATAGACGCATGACAGACGACGGCAGGTTTGCTCCGCACGCGGTGACTTACAGCGCAGCATATACATGTTCGCCGTTGGGCCGCCGAGATCGGAAATCACGCCGGTAAAGCCCGGGACAGTGTCGCGAATGGCTTCGATTTCATTGATGATCGAATCTTCAGAGCGACTCTGGATGATACGGCCTTCGTGCTCTGTTATCGAACAGAACGAGCAGCCGCCAAAGCAGCCACGCATAATGTTGATCGAGAAACGGATCATCTCATAGGCCGGAATACGGCTGTCACCATACGCCGGATGCGGTACACGCTTGTACGGTAACGCAAAGACGCTGTCCATCTCTTCGGTAGACAGCGGAATAGCTGGCGGGTTGATCCAGATGTAGCGATCGCCATGCTTTTGCATCAGCGCACGCGCGCAGCCTGGGTTAGTTTCGTGGTGCAGGATACGCGACGCATGCGCATACAGCACTTTGTCGCCCTTCACTTTTTCGAAGGACGGCAGCAGCACGTAGGTTTTTTCCCACGGTTTCGGACGTGGCGGCTGTACGGTTACCGCTTTCGCTTCCTGTTTTTTCGGGGCGACAGGTTTGTTGTCGGCACACGGCAGATCTTCACCGTAAGGATGCGGGATCGGGTCAATCTTGCCTGGCGTGTCGAGACGCGTAGAATCCACCCCACTCCAGCCCGGCAGCGCTTCTTTAACCATAATCGCGGTGTTACGCACGTCGCGGATCTGATCGATAGTTTCCCCCATCGCCAGACGATGCGCCACTTCCACCAGCGGACGTTCGCCGTTGCCGAACATCAGCATATCGGCTTTCGAATCCACCAAAACGGAGCGGCGAACGGTATCAGACCAGTAATCGTAGTGCGCGGTGCGGCGCAGGCTGGCCTCAATGCCGCCAAGAATAACCGGCACATCTTTCCATGCTTCTTTACAGCGCTGGGTATAGACCAGCGTGGCGCGGTCCGGACGTTTACCCGCCACGTTGTCCGGCGTGTAGGCATCATCATGGCGCAGTCGGCGATCGGCGGTATAACGGTTGATCATCGAGTCCATGTTGCCAGCGGTCACACCAAAGAACAGGTTCGGTTTACCCAAACGCATAAAATCGTCTTTGTTGTTCCACTCCGGCTGGGCGATAATTCCGACGCGAAAGCCCTGAGCTTCCAGCATACGGCCACAAATCGCCATACCAAAGCTTGGGTGGTCGACGTAGGCATCGCCGGTCACCAGAATGATGTCGCAGCTATCCCAGCCAAGTTGGTCCATTTCGTCACGTGACATCGGCAAAAACGGTGCCGGGCCAAAACAGGCAGCCCAGTACTGCGGCCAGGAGAAAAGGTCTCTGTCCGGTTGGATCAGGGATATTGCGCTCATAGTGCTTCCAAAAATGGTAAAAAAATAATCAAAGGCCGGGGATTATACGCTGTATGTCGGCAAGAAATGAAGTGGAGTCTGAACCAGACCAGTAGAAAGTTGTATAAATTGTTAAATTTTACGACAGCCATTTTTATCAATCATAATTAACACCATGCCGGCCAACTGAGATCACTCTTTTCGGCGGGGGATTTTTCATTGCGACTCAACGATTCACTGCATATTTCCCAGTTACGGGTTGTTGTTCACCTGTGCGGATTTCTGGTTCTTCTCTACAGCTTCTCCATGCTGCCGCCGATGACCATCGCTCTGTTAAATAAAGAGCGGAGCTTTTTCGCATTTTTCAGCACATTTATGACTTTCTTTACCCTTGGCGGCGGGGCGTGGCTGGCAACCAAACATGCGGGAATTCAACTGAGAACCCGGGATGGATTCGTCATTATCGTTTTGTTCTGGCTACTGTTTTCGTTTATTAGCGCAATGCCGATGTGGATGGACGATGGCTTAAATCTCTCCTTTGCCGATGCCCTGTTCGAAGGGGTTTCCGGGATTACCACCACTGGCGCAACGGTGATTGACGACGTCAGCGCCTTGCCGAAATCGTATCTTTACTATCGTGCTCAGCTCAATTTTATTGGCGGCCTGGGCGTTATTGTCCTCGCCGTGGCGGTATTACCGCTGCTGGGTATTGGCGGCATGAAACTGTATCAGTCTGAAATGCCAGGCCCCTTCAAAGAAGAACGCCTCACGCCAAGGCTTGCCGATACCGCACGTACGCTGTGGTTGACCTACGTCATTCTGGGTCTTATTTGTACTCTAGCCTACTGGGCTGCCGGGATGTCGTTTTTCGACGCCTTATGCCACGGGCTGTCGACGGTCTCTCTTGGCGGATTTTCCACTCGCAGCGAGAGCATCGGCTTTTATAACAGCCACGCTATAGAACTCGTCGCCGGACTGTTTTCACTGTTATCCGCGTTTAACTTCACCCTCTGGTACGTTGCTATTGTAAAACGTACCTTCAAGCCCTTTCGTCGTAATGCCGAGCTGCGTTTCTTTCTGCTAATTGCGCTGGTGGTCACGCTGATCGCCACCTGGCAGGTCTGGCGGGCAGGTATGTACGGGCTAACGGACAGCCTGGTGCATGCCTTTTTTCTGGCCAGCTCCATGCTGACGGATAATGGCCTGTCAACGGCGGATTACGCGCAGTGGCCCTCGCACACGATCTTCATGCTGCTTAGCGCCAGCTTTTTCGGCGGTTGTGTGGGATCGACGTGCGGGGGAATTAAAGTGCTGCGCTTTTTGATTATGTTCAAGCAGTGCCGCCAGGAATTACACCAGCTCGCGCATCCTCGCGCCCTGCTGAACATCAAAGTGGGTAACAGCGTGGTAAGCGACAGGGTGGTGCGTTCGGTATGGAGCTTTTTCTTTCTCTACGTTTTGTTCACCAGCTTTTTTATCTGGGCGCTCAATCTGATGGGCTACGATCTCTTCTCATCTTTCGCCACCGTCGCCGCCTGCATCAACAATATGGGGCTGGGATTTGGCGTTACCGCCACGACGTTTGGCACGTTAAATGAGGAGGCAAAGCTGCTGATGTGCGCAGCCATGATCATGGGGCGTCTGGAGATTTACCCCATACTGATCCTGTTTTCGCGCATGTTCTGGCGGGCGTAACGCAAACCCCGGCGCGTTACGGCGCCGGGTTCACCAGGATCTGACCGATCGAGCCACGATCCGCCATTTCCAGCGTCTGGCTGTTAAAGTAGAACGGGAAATGCGCCCAGGAAGGCTGACCGTAATAAACCAGTAACTCGACCTGACCATCTACCCAGACGGTATCTTTCCAACCTCTGTCTTCCGGGAACGGCATTGCGCCGTTCACATTACGGATCAGGAACGAGACGCCCTCAATATGGAAAGACTGCGGCATATCCGCCCGCACCGTCCAGCGCTCCCAGGTACCCTGCTGCGCGGTAATATCCATGCGGTTGACGTCCCACAGCTGACCGTTGATCCCCGGATCGTCATCCAGGCTGATATCACGGCTGCGAATCGGCGAACCGCTGAGGATCTCCGTAGGCAGCAGGCGCATTGGCAGGCTGTCAGTCACCAGCGGCAGAAGGCCAGTTGGTCGCAGAGTCAGCACCAGCGTGGAGATAAGAATACTCGATGGTTCAAAGAATCCGCGGATCCTGTCGACAATGCTGGCCGCCTCGCCACAGGTAATAGAGACCTCATTACCGTTAGTCATATCCACCAGGATCTCACGACGTTCGCCTGGCGCCAGCGAGAGCTGTTTCAATGAAACAGGCGCAGGTAAAAAGCCCTGATCGCTGGAGATCACATGCAGTGCACGGCCATCACTCATTTGCAGTTGGTAACGACGCGAGTTTGACGCGTTCAGCAAACGCAAGCGTACCCAGCCGCGGGAGACTTCGACATACGGGCTTTGCGCCCCGTTGACCAGCAGCGTATCCCCAACAAAACCGCCGCTGCCAGGTTCGCTGTATTCCGGCGTACCAAAGTTGTCCAGACGCTTGTCCTGGATAATGATCGGAAAATCATCTACGCCGTAATGGTTGGGAATAGACAGGGATTTACTGACCTCATCTTCAACCAGCCACATCCCGGCAAGACCATTATAGACCTGCTGGGCAGTACGATTTGGCGTATTGGCGTGATACCACAGCGTGGCGGCATTCTGGCGGATCGGCAGCACTGGCGCCCAATCCGCATTAGGTGACATCATGCGCGCCGGGCCCCCCATCAGCGGACCAGGTACCTGTAATCCGGCGACGGTCATCGAGACATTTTCTGTCAGACGGTTGCTGTAGATAAGCTTGACGTCATCCCCTTTCCAGACGCGGATTGTCGGCCCCAGGTAGCGGCCGTTAATCCCCCAGACAGGCGCGCGTGTGCCTTGTGTAAATGACCAATGCGCGCGTTGCAGCGTCATAAATAACGGCTGCCCCCGACGAGACTCCAGCAGTGGAGGCACAGGTAACGGTTGTTGCTGACCGGCAGCATTAGCCTTCAGCGGAACAGCACCTGCACACAGTGCGATCCCCGATGCCTGAATGAACTGACGCCGACTGAATGACATATAAACTCCATGAAAAACTGGCGATTAACACGCAGGAAATCTTTTCCTGTAAAAAAACCGAATTGCGCGGATTAAACCTTACCGGCGGCTTCCCGCTCTGCAACTTCTTTATCGAGCTCTGCGATTTTTTGTTCCATCAGCGTGCGGCAATGCGCTGCCAGTTCACGAACCTGATCTTTACCAAAATGGCTAATATCCACCGGCGGCAACATCTCTACAATCGCCAAACCGTTATTGAGCCGGTTGAGTTTTATTTTGTTTGAAGTTGTTGAAACGCACACCGGAATAACCGGGACGCCCGCCGCAATCGCCGCATGAAACGCGCCGGTTTTAAACGGCAGCAGACCGCGACCACGGCTGCGCGTCCCTTCCGGGAACATCCAGATAGAAATACGACGTTTTTTGAAATGGTTCACCACGGCTGCGATGGTGCTGTGCGCTTTAGCACGGTTGTTTCTGTCGATCAACAGGTTACCGGTTAACCAGTACAGCTGCCCGAAGAACGGGATCCACAGCAGGCTTTTTTTACCCACCGTTACCGTCGGCGGCTGAACGATATTCGAAGCAGTAACCATGTCATAGTTGTTCTGGTGGTTACAAATATAGATAGCATTACCATAATTCTGCGCGTCTGCCGGCATGCGGCACTCGACCTTCAGGCCATACAGGGGAGCCAGGCGGCCAAACATATGACCGAACGTTGCGACGTGTTTTGGATTCCGTGGGCTGAACAGACAGTATATACAACCGAAAATACAGACCAGAATGCAGTAAATAACAGTAATGATTAAACGAAAAATATATAACATAACAACCTCTAAGGCCTAAGAGCCTGGCATTTTACGTCACCGGATACATAACTCTGCATCAGGTTAGGGCTTTGTTAAGGCGGCTCTCTGGAAAAGCGTATTGTTAATCGCAACGCACGAATAAACAACGGTTTTACGGGAAATTTTAACGTTGGCTCTCCCTGAGCGAAAGCAGGGAGAGCCGGGCAGTCACGTTATTCTTCGCTGTCGCCCTGACTGGCGCGTCGAGGCGAGTCAATTTCAATGCGATCGATACGCTGTAGACCACGCATCAGCGTGCCGCGACGACCACGTTCGCCGGTCACTTTCTGCAACTCTTCAGGACGCAGTTTAATTTTGCGCTTACCGACGTGGATAGTCAGCGTGCTCTGTGGCGGCAGCACATAGAGCAGCGCCAGGCCATCTTCGCCTTTCGCCGCTTCTGCTGAAGGGATATTGATAATCTTGTTCCCTTTGCCTTTCGACAGTTGCGGCAAATCGCTCACCGGGAACATCAACATGCGACCTGCCTGGGTAATGGCCAGCAGCATATCAGTTTCATCTTCAATCACCACAGGAGGCATGACATGCGCATTTTCTGGCAGCGTAATCAATGCCTTACCCGCACGGTTACGCGCCACCAGGTCATTGAAGGTGCAGACAAAACCGTAGCCCGCATCGGATGCCATCAGCAGTTTCTGATCGTCGCCTTCCATCAGCATGTGCTCAACCGTCGCACCCGGCGGCAGCGTGAGCTTACCGGTTAATGGTTCGCCCTGGCCACGTGCCGACGGCAGCGTAATCGGGTCGATGGCGTAGCTGCGTCCGGTCGAGTCAACGAACACCACCGGCTGGTTGCTCTTACCCTTCACTGCCGACTTAAAGCTGTCGCCCGCTTTATAGCTTAATCCTGGCGCATCAATGTCGTGGCCTTTGGCGCTACGCACCCAACCACTCTGAGACAATACAATGGTCACCGGCTCAGACGGCAGCATGTCGTGCTCGCTCATCGCCTTCGCTTCTTCGCGCTCTGTCAGCGGAGAGCGACGATCGTCGCCATAAGCATCAGCATCAGCCTGCAGCTCTTTCTTCAGCAGGTTACTCATTTTACGCTCGGAAGCGAGAATGGCCTGCAGTTGATCGCGCTCTTTCGCCAGCTCATCCTGTTCACCGCGGATTTTCATCTCTTCGAGTTTGGCAAGGTGGCGCAATTTCAGCTCAAGGATAGCTTCAGCCTGCGTTTCGGAAATGCCAAACCGCGACATCAGCTCAGGCTTAGGTTCATCTTCATGACGAATAATCTCGATCACTTCGTCAATGTTGAGGAACGCCACCAGCAAACCTTCAAGGATATGCAGGCGCTTAAGCACTTTTTCCAGACGATAGTTCAGGCGACGACGCACGGTATCACGGCGGAACGCCAGCCATTCGGTGAGGATCTCCAGCAGGTTTTTCACCGCCGGGCGACCGTCGAGGCCGATCATGTTCAGGTTGATACGGTAGCTTTTTTCCAGATCGGTGGTGGCAAACAGGTGGTTCATCACCTGTTCCATATCCACGCGATTGGAGCGCGGGACAATCACCAGACGGGTCGGGTTTTCGTGATCCGATTCGTCACGCAGGTCATCAACCATCGGCAGCTTTTTATTGCGCATTTGAGCAGCGATCTGCTCCAGCACTTTTGCCCCGGAAACCTGATGCGGCAACGCGGAAATCACTACCGCACCGTCTTCTTTGGTCCATACCGCGCGCATACGCACGGAGCCGCGTCCGTTTTCGTAAATCTTACGAATTTCCGCACGCGAAGTAATAATCTCGGCTTCGGTCGGATAATCCGGCCCTTGCACAATATCCAGCAGTTGATCGAGCGTTGTTTTCGGCTGCTCAATCAGCGTAATCGCTGCTTTTGCCACTTCACGCAGGTTATGCGGCGGAATGTCCGTCGCCATACCCACGGCAATACCGGTCGTACCGTTCAGCAGAATATTTGGCAGACGCGCAGGCAGCATCTTTGGCTCCTGCATGGTGCCGTCGAAGTTTGGCACCCAGTCCGACGTTCCCTGACCGAGTTCACCCAGCAGGACTTCCGCATATTTAGACAGACGGGATTCGGTATAACGCATCGCCGCGAAGGATTTGGGATCGTCCGGCGCCCCCCAGTTCCCCTGCCCGTCAACCAGCGGATAACGGTAAGAGAACGGCTGCGCCATCAGTACCATCGCTTCATAACAAGCGCTGTCGCCATGTGGGTGGTATTTACCCAGCACGTCACCGACGGTACGGGCGGATTTTTTAAATTTGGCGCTGGCATTCAGCCCCAGTTCGGACATTGCATACACAATGCGACGCTGAACGGGTTTCAAACCATCGCCAATAAATGGCAACGCCCTGTCCATGATGACGTACATGGAGTAGTTCAGATAGGCGTTTTCCGTGAATTCATGCAGCGCCAGGCGCTCTGCCATATCGCTCATTAATCGTGGTTCCTCAACTTTGTACCCCTCTATTGAAGGGCAATATTGCCGCAGATACTACCCTATCTGGCGTGTTGAGTCACAAAGAAAAGGGCCGCGAATGCGGCCCTGATGGGGATTATTTAGCAACTTTGCTAATCTGTTTCACGTCGATTTCAACGGAGTTCCAGTCTTTATCCACTTCGCCCTGGATCTCAACCACATCCTGCGGGGTTACGGTTACGCCGTTCCAGCGCTTATGGTCAATATCCACATTCACCGTGCCGGTCGCATCTTTAAACACATACAGATCGTCGGAAATACGCTCAACGATGTTCCCACGCAGGGTAACCCACGCGTCATCACGCAGCGATTTAGCACTTGCTACCGTCGTGATGCTGCCGTTCGGGCCGACAAACCCACCGCTTTGGCTTTGTGTGGTCGTCGTTGGCCCAGAGAAGCCGCCCTGCTGCGCTGCCAGAACAGGTGCGGAACACAGTGCCATTACGGCAACCATTGCAGCTAATTTTTTCATCGTCATGTCTCCCTTTCATGTTGGTTTACGACTATTAAATAAGTTAATCCTTAACAACTTCTTAAGGAAAAAAAAGATTCTTTTTTGCTGTACAGATGCGGCAGCGACAAGGTTTACTGACGGTAAAGAGAGTTTTCGCAGGGAAGAATATATGCGCATTTTACTGGTTGAAGATGATACGTTGATTGGCGATGGCCTTAAAACCGGTCTGAGTAAAATGGGTTTTAGCATCGACTGGTTTACCGAAGGACGTCAGGGGAAAGAAGCACTCTACAGTGCCCCGTATGATGCGGTAATCCTCGACCTGACGCTGCCAGGCATAGACGGACGAGACATCCTGCGCGAGTGGCGAGCCAACGGGAAGCAGGAACCGGTGCTGATTCTGACCGCCCGCGACGCGCTGGCGGAACGCGTTGAAGGCTTACGTCTGGGTGCGGATGACTATCTGTGTAAGCCCTTCGCGTTGATCGAAGTTGCCGCCAGGCTGGAGGCGCTGGTGCGTCGTGCCAGCGGCCAGGCCAGCAACACATTGCGCCATGGCGAGGTGACGCTCGATCCCGGCGCGCTGGTCGCCACGGCGGCGGGCGAACCGTTGTCTCTTAAGCCCAAAGAGTTCGCGCTGTTGGAGCTGCTTATGCGCAACAAGGGCCGCGTCCTGCCCCGTAAACTGATTGAAGAAAAACTGTATACCTGGGACGAAAACGTCTCCAGCAATGCGGTTGAAGTACACGTCCATCACTTACGCCGTAAGCTCGGCAGCGACTTTATCCGTACCGTGCATGGCATTGGCTACACCCTGGGTGACGCATGAAATTCGCACAACGCCTCAGCCTGCGCGTCAGGCTAACGCTTATCTTCATGATTTTGGTTTTAGTGACCTGGCTGATTTCCAGCTTTGTCGCCTGGAAGCAAACCACCGATAACGTGAATGAGATGTTCGACACGCAGCAAATGCTGTTCGCCAAGCGTCTTGTCACGCTGGATCTTGATGAACTCAAAGCCTCTGAACGTATCGCGCATACCCCGAAAAAATTCAAACATGGTCATATTGACGACGATGTACTGACCTTTGCGGCCTACACGCCAGAAGGGAAAATGGTTCTTCACGATGGCGACAATGGCCAGTACATTCCCTATAGCTATCGCCGGGAAGGTTTTGACGATGGCTATCTGAATGGCGACAACGATAAATGGCGTTTTGTGTGGCTGACTTCCGCAGATAAAAAGTATCGAATTGTTGTCGGCCAGGAATGGGAATATCGTGAAGATATGGCTTTAGCGATTGTGACAGCACAATTGGTGCCGTGGTTGGTCGCTCTGCCGCTGATGCTGTTAATCCTGATTGTGTTGTTAAGTCTTGAACTTAAGCCACTGAAAAAACTGGCGCAGGCGCTACGTTTACGCGACCCGGAATCAGAAGAACCGCTCAGTTTGAAAGGCATTCCTGGCGAGGTTCGCCCGCTGGTTGAATCACTCAACCAACTTTTCACCCGTATTCATACCACCATGGTACGTGAACGGCGCTTTACTTCAGATGCCGCTCACGAGCTGCGTAGTCCGTTGACGGCGCTAAAAGTGCAAACCGAAGTGGCACAACTGTCTGACGATGACCCGCAGGCAAGGCAAAAAGCCTTAATGCAGATGCAGGCCGGGATCGATCGCGCCACGCGTCTGGTTGATCAGTTACTGACGCTTTCGCGCCTTGACTCCCTCGACAATCTTCAGGATGTGGCGGAAATCTCGCTGGAGGAGTTGCTGCAATCTTCGGTGATGGATATCTACCATTCGGCCCAGCAGGCGCATATTGACGTACGTTTGCAGATTAACGCGCATGGCATCACATGTACCGGGCAACCGCTGTTACTCAGCCTGATGGTGCGAAATCTGCTGGATAATGCGATTCGCTATAGTCCCCAGGGAAGCATTGTGGAAGTGACGCTCAACGCCCGCAATTTTAGCGTCAAAGATAATGGTCCAGGTATTGCGCCGGAAGTTCTGATGCACATTGGAGAACGCTTTTATCGCCCACCAGGGCAAAGCGTGACCGGCAGCGGTCTGGGGTTGTCAATTGTCCGTCGCATCGCGTCCTTACACAGAATGTCGGCCTCGTTTGGAAATGCTCCGGAAGGAGGGTTTGAAGCTAAGATCAGTTGGTAGGCCTAAATCAGTGGCAATATAAATAACGCCCCCAAAAAAGCCACCAGCCAACGAAAAGGCAGGTGGCTACCGCGAGACAATATAACCAGAACTCAAACATTCTTCGGTCATAGAGTTTTCTGACTAGGATAATAATAAGCGGCGTGAGCAGAAAAAATGCTGCAACGGCAGCCTGCAAACCGCGATTATCGTTTGAGACGACAGGTATACTACAAATTGAGTCATTCGGCTCAAGCATCCAACTATATTTATTGAAGGCAAAAAATGTATCGGTTAACCAATACGCAAGGACTATATATAGAGACACTTCAAGTATAGATACTACTTTTCCTTTTAACATATACAATTACTCTCTAAGTAATGCTCTGATATGTTCTCTTATTTCCAGCAATCTCATACCATAGGATATATAGTTATAGTCTTCCGTACCTCGTTTGGGTACATTACTTATTAATTGGGTGAAATCTTCTAAACGTCTTTGAACTCCCCGATTATACCTCACACCCGCCATTATGTATTGCTCATCGGTCATATAAAGTGTTGCTACATCAGGATAATCATAGAGAATGAGATCTCTCAAATAATTTGCTGTTACGCGCAAGTTAAAGTCATCCTCCATGAGACAAGTTGCTAACTCCAACTGATCCCTGGTAGTAAGCTCCGAAGGATCCAGGCCAAGTGTAACAGCCGCAACGCGTATTTGTGCAGCTACAGAACCAAATGATGTTTTATCTGCAGGTTTGCTCCCCCACCCAATCATCCTTTTAACCTCAAACACCTGAAATTTAAAATTTTCAGGCATTCCTCCTGATTCAATCCATGCTACTGCGCCAAGCAGGTCGGAGCGTATCCCCGCAGCGTTAGCATGTTTAATGATTTTATCTCTGTTGTATTGCACATATGCATCTTTATAGGCATTCAAATAAAATGCTCCTGAAAATCCACGGGCATCATTTTTGCCTAACTTCCAAAACAAAACATCAATTTCATCCCATTTCCGGAATTTTGTCTGTGGGATGGTACAGAAACGGTTCCTCAGCATAAAATCGCTTTTCATCGTTAGAAAATCCTTTCTTCCCAGAAGCTATATGACTCAGTGCCGGCTATAAGATGTTTCCACGTTATATTTTTATAGCTCAGCATAATGACTTCCTCTGGCTGATTACCTGCATGTGTTAACACATGAGGATAGCAGGATGAAATGTTAGACAAATAAGCATCCTGTAACTCAATAGAGTAAAACCGTTCAATACCACCACCAGAAATTGTTCTATAAAAGTCAAATAAAACCGATAATTTTTCATTTTCAGAAATCGCGGCATTTAACAAAGGTGATGACTTATCTATTGGCTTATAAAATTTCACAGGATGATGTAAAACATTATGATCTCGACTCATGGAATGGTCGAATTGCAGGACAAAAATTTCATCAACGTGGTTTAGTTGATATTTATTACCAATAGAAGCAGATGTTCCACAATCAGCAGAAATCATGCCCTGCTTTTCACCGATAACTGTCGCATATATAATATTGGCCATTATAAAACCCTTTATATTGGTGTTTTGAATAACTCAGCTACAGACAGTTTATTCCTTCACTGTGATAAAAAATCACTCCATTTATCTGTTACAGAAAATTCAGAATTCATTTACACACTTTACGTAATTTCTCCACGACACCCAACTATTGCTATAAATGCAAAAGACTTTGCACATTTTGCTAATTTCACCGTACCGCTCATCAGCGTAGAATCGGCCTCAAACGTTATTCTTTGAGGACACAAAATGAGCAACATCCTGATTATCAACGGTGCGAAAAAATTCGGCCATTCTAATGGGCAATTGAATGACACCCTGACCGAGGTCGCGGACGGTATCCTGCGCGACCTCGGGCATGATGTTAGAGTCGTACGCGCTGACAGCGATTATGACGTTCAAACAGAAGTGCAGAACTTCGTCTGGGCCGATGCGGTTATCTGGCAAATGCCTGGCTGGTGGATGGGCGCACCGTGGACCGTGAAAAAATACATCGATGACGTGTTTACCGCAGGTCACGGTACGCTGTATGCCAGCGATGGCCGTACACGTTCAGATGCCTCTAAAAAATACGGTTCCGGCGGGCTGATTCAGGGCAAAAAATACATGTTGTCTCTGACCTGGAACGCGCCGATGGAAGCCTTCACGGAAAAAGATCAGTTCTTCCATGGCGTTGGCGTTGATGGCGTTTATCTCCCGTTCCATAAAGCAAACCAGTTCCTGGGAATGGAAGCGCTGCCGACCTTTATCACCAATGACGTGATTAAAATGCCGGACGTCCCGCGTTATATCGCAGAATATCGCAAGCATCTGAACGAAATTTTTGGTTAACTGGTAACCTGGAATTAGAAGGAGTTAACCATGCTTACCGTTATTGCAGAAATCCGTACACGTCCAGGTCAACATCATCGCCAGGCGGTACTGGATCAGTTCGCTAAAATCGTTCCGACCGTACTGAAAGAAGAAGGCTGCCACGGCTACGCGCCGATGGTCGATCATGCTGCTGGCGTCAGTTTTCAGACTACAGCCCCGGATTCTATCGTCATGATTGAACAGTGGGAAAGTATTGCCCACCTTGAAGCGCATTTGCAGACCCCGCATATGAAAGCCTACAGCGAAGCCGTGAAAGGTGATGTGCTGGAGATGAATATTCGTATTCTGGAATCTGGCATTTAAGATTGTCGATTTGCCGGATAAGGCGTTTTACGCCGCCATCCGGCATTTAAGGATCGATTACCCTTCGAGATCCGCCAGGTCGCCTTTCTCCTGCAACCAGTTACGACGATCTTCAGAACGCTTCTTGGCCAGCAGCATATCCATTACCGCGTTGGTGCGCTGATCGTCTTCATCATCAATGATGAGCTGCACCAGGCGGCGCGTGTTCGGATCCAGCGTGGTTTCGCGCAGCTGCATCGGGTTCATTTCGCCCAGACCTTTAAAGCGCTGCACGTTCGGCTTGCCTTTCTTGCGTTTTAGCTGCTCCAGTACGCCCGCTTTTTCTTCTTCCGTCAGTGCGTAATAGACCTCTTTACCGAGGTCGATACGGTATAACGGCGGCAGCGCCACGTAGACGTGACCGTGTTTCACCAGCGTGCGGAAGTGTTTTACAAACAGTGCGCACAGCAGCGTGGCGATGTGCAGACCATCGGAGTCCGCATCCGCCAGGATACAGATCTTGCCGTAGCGCAATTGGCTCAGATCGTCGCTGTCCGGATCGATACCGATCGCCACCGAAATATCGTGAACTTCCTGCGAGGCCAGCACTTCATCGGAAGAGACTTCCCAGGTATTGAGGATCTTACCTTTGAGCGGCATGATCGCCTGGTACTCACGATCGCGCGCCTGTTTGGCCGATCCGCCCGCAGAGTCACCTTCGACAAGGAACAGTTCGGTGCGATTGAGATCCTGTGCGGTACAGTCCGCCAGCTTCCCTGGCAGCGCCGGACCGCTGGTCAGCTTTTTACGCACCACTTTTTTCGCCGCGCGCAGGCGACGCTGGGCGCTGGAAATCGCCATCTCAGCCAGCAGTTCGGCTGACTGCACGTTTTGGTTCAGCCACAGGCTGAAAGCATCTTTCACCACGCCAGAGACAAAAGCCGCGCACTGACGCGAGGAGAGACGCTCTTTGGTTTGCCCGGCAAACTGCGGATCCTGCATTTTTACCGACAGCACGTAAGCGCAGCGATCCCAGATATCTTCCGCCGACAGCTTCACGCCGCGCGGCAGGATATTGCGGTATTCGCAGAACTCGCGCATCGCATCCAGCAGGCCCTGACGCAGACCGTTAACATGCGTACCGCCCTGCATGGTTGGGATCAGGTTTACATAGCTTTCGGTCAACAGCTCGCCGCCTTCCGGCAGCCAGAGCAACGCCCAGTCAACGGTCTCTGTCTCACCGCTAAAATTACCGATAAACGGTTTTTCTGGCAGCGTCGGCAGGCCATTCACCGCTTCGCTCAGATAATCATTCAGACCATCCTGGTAGCACCAGCGCTGTTCGCTATTGTTGACCTCATCTTTAAAAGTGATCTCAACACCCGGACACAATACCGCTTTAGCTTTCAGTACGTGCGTTAAGCGCGAAACGGAAAAACGCGGGCTGTCGAAGAAGGTTTCATCCGGCCAGAAGTGCACGCTGGTTCCGGTATTGCGTTTACCGCAGGTCCCGACAACCTGTAAATCCTGCACCTTATCGCCGTTCTCAAACGCGATGTTGTACACCTGTCCGTCGCGACGCACGTTCACTTCCACACGCTTAGACAGAGCATTGACCACGGAGATACCCACCCCATGCAGACCACCAGAGAACTGATAGTTCTTATTGGAGAACTTACCACCCGCATGTAAACGGCAGAGGATCAACTCAACCGCCGGAACACCTTCTTCAGGGTGAATGTCTACTGGCATGCCGCGGCCATCATCAATGACTTCCAGAGATTGGTCAGCATGTAAGATCACGTCCACACGTTTTGCGTGGCCCGCCAGTGCTTCATCCACACTGTTATCAATCACTTCCTGCCCAAGGTGGTTCGGACGGGTTGTATCGGTGTACATCCCCGGGCGACGGCGTACCGGCTCAAGCCCAGTGAGTACCTCAATGGCATCAGCGTTATAAGTTTGCGTCATGGTTTAAATAAGCAATTCGAATTGATCGTCAGAAACTGTGCAGTCCAAGAAAATCGACAATCTGGTTGAAATAATCTTCGAAGCCCGTGAATGCGTGGTTTCCGCCCTCAGTAACTGTCTGGCGGCAGGAGGCGTAATACGCCACCGCCTGGCGGTAGTCCAACACTTCATCGCCCGTTTGTTGGAGCAGCCAGATTAAATCCGGCGCTTCCAGCGGGTCAATCTGCATGACTTTAAGATCGTAAATATGGCGTGACTCTAGCACATATTGCTGCCCCGTGTAGGGGTTCTCGTTTTGACCGAGATAGTCGACCAGCAGTTCATAAGGCCGGACCGCCGGATTCACCACCACCGCTGGCAGCATAAAACATTGTGACAGCCAGGTGGCGTAATAGCCGCCCAACGAGGAACCGACAATCCCCAGCGACTCGCCGCCATGCTCAAGAACGATCGATTCCAGCATCTCTGCGGCCTGAGCAGGATACGGCGGCAGCTGCGGTACGATCATCTCAACGTGCGGATGGTGCTCCGCCAGCCAGCTTTTCAGCAAACATGCCTTCGCCGAACGAGGAGAACTGTTAAATCCGTGGAGATAGAGAAGTGTAGACATCAGTAGCCTTCTGAAGCGGTATCAGGGTGGAACCGATTACCCTGCAGACGACACACCTGAGTCTGCAACGTACCGTCAGCAAATAGCTCCAGCGTACGCCAACCGGGGCTGATGGTATCTAACGTGAAATTAGAACAATGCGGCTTAAACTGCACGCAGGTCGACGGCGTCGCCAACAGGCGGCGACCGTTCCAGTCCAGATCCAGTTCCTGATGAATATGCCCGCAGAGCAGATACTTCGCGCGCGGGTAGTTCACCAGCACGTTGTCCAGTTCGGCGGCATTGCGCAGACTGTGCTGATCGAGCCAGCTGCAGCCCGCAGGCAGAGGATGATGATGCAGAAGCAGCAAGGTATTGCGTTCAGGCGCATCGGCAAGTTTACGCTCCAGCCATTCGAGCTGAAATTCGCTTAACTCGCCGTGGGGAACGCCAAACACCTGACTGTCCAGCAACAAGATTTGCCACTGTTCGCCAATGAAGACGCGCTTAGCCGGGGAAATGCCAGCTTCCTGCAGCGAGCTGTACATTGCAGGCTGAAAATCATGATTACCCGGGAGCCAAACGCAGGGCGCACGAAAACTTGCGATGCCCTCAGCAAAATGCTGATAAGCCGCAGCGGATTGATCCTGCGCCAAATCGCCAGTCGCGACGATCAGATCGTACTCTGGCGACTCAGCATGTATTGCATCCAGTACGGATTGATAGCTGTCCCAGGTGTTCACACCCAGCAGCGTTTCATGCTTTTCGGCAAACAGGTGAGTGTCTGTAATTTGTAAGATCCTGACTCTGGCCTCACCAGCCAAAGGAAGGGTTAACAGGCTTTCCAAATGGTGTCCTTAGGTTTCACGACGCTAATAAACCGGAATCGCCATCGCTCCATGTGCTAAACAGTACCGTAACCAGTCGGCCAGAAACTGGTTAATTTGATGCTTTTCGTCGCGTTGATGCAACTTTTTATTTGGATAATCATACCGCGCTTTGAAGCGAAAGATCTGCTGACTTGAACACACTTCAGCGACCCTCGCATCATGATACAGACGCACGGTTAACGACGGCAGGCTCCAGTAAGTCACAGCCGGTGCCGTTTGTTCGATCGCGACAAGCGTAGTGTATCGGGTCGATTCAACGATCGTTAACCGATATTGTGCGTTTGCTACCTGATAGCTCACTGTTTCACCGGCTGCGTCATTACGCGGCAACAGGCGGCGCAATTGCGAATAATTGGTTTCGCACAGGCGCATCATTTCAGGGAAGTCAGGTGTGTAACGCTTCATTTTTTCCACTCAGTTTTTAACTCTTGATGGTGCAGCTGTAACCATTGCAAGGCGATGACAGAAGCCGCGTTGTCGATTATCCCCTCTTCTACCCATTGATAAGCCTGTTCCCGGCTCACCACATGAACACGAATATCTTCGTTTTCATCAGCCAGACCATGAATTCCGCTCGCGGTCGTGGCGTCCACTTCACCCACCATAATCGATGAGCGTTCGCTGGTGCCTCCCGGGCTTGCCAGATAACTTAGCACCGGTTTTACGCGTTTAACGTTAAGCCCAGCTTCTTCCATGGCTTCACGGCGCGCGACATCTTCCACACTCTCGCCTTCTTCGATCATCCCGGCCACCATTTCCAGTAGCCATGGGCTGGCGCTGGTATCAAACGCCGCGATGCGGATCTGCTCGACCAGCACAACTTCGTCCCGCTCAGGGTCAAAGGGTAGCAAGACTGCCGCGTGTCCGCGCTCAAAAATTTCGCGCTTTACCTCACCGCTCATCCCGCCGTTAAACAGGCGATGGCGGAATCGATAAAGATCCAGTGAAAAAAATCCGCGGTATAGCGTTTCTCGTGCAATAATTTCTACATCATTTTTAGTGAAAGTCATTGGCAAGTTGTCTGGTTTACGCATTGTGCTGTCCTGAAACCAATAGTGTTTAAAATGTGAATTTCAAGGTCGTTTGACTGATGTTTCAACGCCCTTGTGTTAAATTGATGCAAATTAACGCCGTATGGCACGTAACGCCAACTTTTTGCAGTGGCGGATTCTGCTAGAATCAGCAAATATTTTTACAATTTGATCAGCGCTAAATACTGCTTCACAACAAGGAATGCAAATGAAGAAATTGCTCCCCATCCTTATCGGCCTGAGCCTGTCGGGGTTCAGTACTCTGAGCCAGGCAGAAAACCTGA
Organism: Citrobacter sp. wls714; assembly: GCF_005281025.1. Classification (NCBI taxonomy): domain Bacteria; kingdom Pseudomonadati; phylum Pseudomonadota; class Gammaproteobacteria; order Enterobacterales; family Enterobacteriaceae; genus Citrobacter; species Citrobacter sp. wls714. Next base: position 21,888 of record NZ_SZWZ01000105.1, read on the forward strand.
TGCAGGTTTATCAGCAAGCACGCCTGAGCAACCCGGAATTGCGTAAATCCGCCGCCGATCGCGATGCTGCATTCGAAAAAATTAACGAAGCGCGTAGCCCATTACTGCCGCAACTGGGATTAGGTGCCGATTACACCTACAGCAATGGCTACCGTGATGCAAATGGCGTCAACTCCAACGCCACCAGCGCATCTCTGCAGTTAACTCAGTCCATTTTTGATATGTCAAAATGGCGTGCCCTGACGCTGCAAGAAAAATCAGCGGGCATCCAGGACGTGACCTATCAGACCGATCAGCAAACGCTGATCCTGAATACCGCCACCGCCTATTTTAACGTACTGAACGCGATTGACGTGCTGTCTTACACCCAGGCACAGAAAGATGCGGTTTACCGTCAGTTAGATCAGACCACTCAGCGTTTTAACGTTGGCCTGGTTGCCATCACTGACGTACAGAACGCCCGTTCACAATACGATACCGTGCTGGCGAACGAAGTTACCGCGCGCAACAATCTGGATAACGCGGTGGAACAGCTGCGCCAGGTGACCGGTAACTACTACCCGGAACTGGCTTCGCTGAACGTTGACGGCTTTAAAACCAACAAACCGCAGGCGGTGAACGCACTGCTGAAAGAAGCAGAAAACCGCAACCTGACCTTATTGCAGGCGCGTTTAAGCCAGGATCTGGCGCGTGAACAGATTCGCCTGGCGCAGGACGGTCATTTACCAACTCTGGACCTGACCGCATCTACTGGCGTATCTGACACCTCTTACAACGGTTCCAAAACTAACAATAACGCCCAGTATGACGACAGCAACATGGGCCAGAACAAAATCGGTCTGACCTTCTCGCTGCCTATCTACCAGGGTGGAATGGTTAACTCGCAGGTGAAACAAGCGCAGTACAACTTTGTTGGCGCGAGTGAACAACTGGAAAGCGCACACCGCAGCGTGGTGCAGACCGTTCGTTCTTCGTTTAACAACATTAATGCGTCCATCAGTAGCATCAACGCGTACAAACAAGCGGTTGTTTCTGCGCAAAGTTCTTTGGATGCGATGGAAGCCGGTTATTCCGTTGGTACACGTACCATCGTGGATGTATTGGATGCCACTACCACGCTGTATAATGCCAAGCAACAGCTGGCTAATGCGCGTTATACCTATCTTATCAATCAGTTAAACGTCAAATCCGCGCTCGGTACGCTGAACGAGCAGGATCTGGTGGCCCTGAACAATACGCTGGGTAAACCGGTATCCACTACCCCGGATACGATCGCCCCGCAAAACGCGCAGCAAGACGCCGCAGCGGATGGTTATACGTCCAACAGCACGACGCCGGCGGCGCAGCCGACAGCAGCACGTACAACCAGCAGCAACGGCACCAACCCGTTCCGTAATTGATGCTGATGACGGGGCTTCGGCCCCGTCTGAACGTAAGACAACGTAAAGATCCGCCCCTTCCTACGCATTCTCGCCTCTTCCCGCTTCAATTTCGACCAGTCATCCTCTATTCTGAGCAGTATTTACCACTGGGTCCTGGAAGACATAAATGAAACGGACAAAATCGATACATCACGCCTCGTTCCGCAAAAGCTGGAGCGCACGCCACCTGACTCCTGTCGCCCTGGCAGTTACCGCTGTGTTTATGCTCGCGGGCTGTGAAAAGAGCGACGAAACGGTTTCGCTTTATCAAAACGCGGACGACTGCTCGGCAGCGAATCCGGGTAAAAGCGCCGAATGTACTACCGCGTTCAACAATGCGCTGAAAGAAGCGGAACGCACCGCGCCAAAATATGCCACTCGCGAAGACTGTATCGCCGAATTCGGCGAAGGCCAGTGCCAACAGGCACCTGCGCAAGCGGGTATGGCGCCGACCGGCGAAGGCCAGGCTCAGGCGCAGAACCAAAGCAGCGGCAGCTTCTGGATGCCGCTGATGGCAGGCTACATGATGGGCCGACTGATGGGCGGCGGTATGGGCGCGCAGCAGCCGCTGTTCAGCTCGAAAAATCCGGCCAGCCCAGCATACGGCAAATACACTGATGCCAGCGGTAAAAACTACGGTGCAGCGACGCCGGGTCGTACCATGACCGTGCCGAAAACCGCCATGGCGCCGAAACCAGCCACCACCACTACCGTCACCCGCGGCGGATTTGGCGAATCTGTGGCTAAACAGAGCACTATGCAGCGTAGCGCCAGCGGCACCACCACACGTTCAATGGGCGGCTGATGGTCATGGAAAGAGTCAGTATTGTTGAGCGCCCGGACTGGCGCGATAAGGCCACCGAATACGGTTTCAACTTTCACACTATGTACGGCGAGCCGTACTGGTGTGAAGACGCGTACTATAAGCTCACGCTTGCCCAGGTTGAAAAGCTGGAAGAGGTCACCGCAGAGCTGCATCAAATGTGCCTCAAAGTGGTGGAAAAGGTCATCGCCAGCGATGAGCTAATGACCAAGTTTCGCATTCCAAAGCATACCTGGGGCTTTGTTCGTCAGTCCTGGCAGACACAGCAGCCGTCACTTTATTCGCGTCTGGATCTGGCGTGGGACGGCACGGGTGAACCCAAACTGCTGGAAAACAACGCCGATACGCCAACGTCACTGTACGAAGCCGCGTTTTTCCAGTGGATCTGGCTGGAAGATCAGCTCAATGCCGGCAACCTGCCGGAAGGCAGCGATCAGTTCAACAGTCTGCAGGAAAAGCTGATCGAGCGCTTCACCGAGCTGCGTGAACAGTATGGTTTTCAGTTGCTGCATCTGACCTGCTGTCGTGATACGGTCGAAGATCGCGGAACGATCCAGTACCTGCAGGATTGCGCTGCCGAGGCTGAGATCGCCACTGAATTCCTTTATATCGAAGATATTGGCCTTGGTGAAAAAGGTCAGTTCACGGATATGCAGGATCAGGTTATTGCCAACCTGTTCAAACTTTATCCGTGGGAATTCATGCTGCGTGAAATGTTCTCCACCAAGCTTGAAGACGCGGGCGTTCGCTGGCTGGAACCGGCCTGGAAGAGCATCATCTCCAACAAAGCGCTATTACCGCTGTTGTGGGAAATGTTCCCGAACCATCCGAACCTGCTGCCAGCGTACTTCGCCGAAGACGACCATCCGCAGATGGATAAATTCGTCGTTAAACCGATCTTCTCGCGCGAGGGGGCTAATGTCTCCATCATTGAGAACGGGAAAACGATCGAAGCCGTTGAAGGGCCGTATGGCGAAGAAGGTATGATCGTACAGCAGTTCCATCAGCTCCCGAAATTTGGCGACAGCTATATGCTGATCGGCAGCTGGCTGATTAACGATCAACCTGCTGGCATCGGCATTCGTGAAGACAGAGCATTGATCACGCAGGATCTCTCGCGCTTCTATCCGCATATTTTTGTCGAATAATCGTTGTGCCGGGTGAGGCGAAGCTGCCACCCGGCATTTCTCATCCAACCTGTACAGACAACATACTTAAACTTCCCATCTCAATCCCGTCGACAGGAATAGTCACCGGCTCTTTGCCATCCCACGCGCCCAATACATACAGCAGCGGCAGATAGTGATCCGGCGTCGGGTTCGATAACGATCCACCTTCATGATTGAGGTAGTTGACCAGAGGGTGCTGTTCAACCGGTCCCTGCCATGTCAGGTTGGCCTTCACATAATCGTTGAATGAGATCGCCCACGGGTATGGCGTGTTCTCACCGTGCCAACGCGCAGTACGCAGATTGTGTACCACATTGCCGCTGGCCACCAACATAATGCCTTCATCACGCAACGCCGCCAGCTTACGGCCTATCTCAAAATGCCAGGCCGCGGGTTTGGTGCTGTCGATGCTCAGTTGCACCATCGGAATATCCGCATTCGGATACATCTTGATCAGCACGCCCCAGGAGCCATGGTCGAATCCCCACGCTTCTCTATCTAACGTGACGGGCACAGGGGAAAGCAAATCCACCAGATGCTGCGCCAGCTCAGGTGAACCGGGGGCCGGGTAATGCGTGTCATACAGCGCCTGCGGAAAACCGCCAAAATCATGGATTGTTTTTGGCGCTTCCATCGCCGTCACGCCTGTTCCACGGGTAAACCAATGCGCCGACACCACCACAATGGCTTTCGGACGCGGCAACGTTTCCCCCAGTTGCTGCCAGGCACGGGTATAAACGTTATCTTCCAGAACATTCATCGGGCTACCGTGGCCCAAAAACAATGCTGGCATACGAGCTGAAGACATGATGATATCCTTACTGAGGGAGTCATTTTGATACCATCACAATACGCTTTTTCGGTTAATGAAGAACTCAGATAACCATGATGAAGATCATCAGTTATTTTGACGATCTGGCCCGGACAGCAGATTGATAAGGAGTTAGATTTGTCGATGTCAGTACCTTTACTTCTGACTTTACTGGCAGGCGCCGCCACGTTTATCGGCGCATTTCTCGGCGTGCTGGGGCAAAAACCCTCTAATCGCGTTCTTGCCTTTTCTTTAGGTTTCGCCGCCGGGATCATGTTACTGATTTCTCTAATGGAGATGCTACCTGCTGCGCTGGCCGCTGACGGCATGTCGCCGGTGTTGGGTTACGGGATGTTTATTGTAGGCCTGCTGGGCTACTTTGGCCTCGACCGTATACTGCCGCATGCTCACCCTCAGGATCTGGTGCAAAAAACCACGCAGCCTTTACCCGGTTCCATCCGGCGTACCGCGATTTTATTAACGCTCGGCATCAGCCTGCACAACTTCCCGGAAGGAATTGCGACATTTGTTACTGCCAGCAGCAACCTCGAACTGGGCTTTGGTATTGCCCTTGCCGTCGCATTACACAATATTCCTGAAGGATTAGCCGTGGCGGGTCCAGTCTATGCGGCTACGGGATCTAAACGCACCGCGATATTCTGGGCCGGGATTTCGGGCATGGCGGAAATATTGGGTGGCGTACTGGCGTGGTTAATTCTCGGTAGTCTGATTTCGCCGGTAGTAATGGCGGCGATAATGGCGGCCGTTGCAGGTATTATGGTCGCGCTGTCCGTCGATGAATTGATGCCATTGGCAAAAGAGATCGACCCCAATAATAATCCCAGCTATGGGGTATTGTGCGGAATGTCGGTGATGGGGTTAAGTCTCGTCATTCTCCAGTCTATGGGAATCGGCTAATCCAGAGGGCGGATGCCACCCTACAAGTTTAACAGCATCCGCTCATCCATAGCAGAACGCGAAGGACTATTCCTGTCCCTTAACCGCGCCGTTATCTTCGCCAGGTCGACGAAAGAGTTTGTTACGCGCCTCAAGCAGCGCATCTCTGTCCTGGCGGAACGCACGACAATAACGCTTCATATGACAATAATAACCCACCGCAACGAGTGCAATTAATACAATCCAATACCAGGCAATAAACATTCTTTTACCCTTAATATTTAACATCATTAAACATTTAACGTTAAAAATTTACACTAACTTATTCTGACCTACCCCTATAGTGGCATAACACAGAAACAAATATATGATTTCGATCATATAACCCAACTGTGCAGGGAATGACAAACGTGTATTAAAAATAAAACAATGTAGAAACAAGCCTGTTTCTAAATAATATTTATTATTCTGTAAATATCCTCAGCTCACTTAAGACAAAGTGATAAAATCGCTAATCCCTGATAATTCATCTCTTTCCCGGCCAATAAACAGAATTATTTAAACTCTACTTTCGGCAATGCCATTTAATTGCGGAACATTTTAAATATAAGCAGGCCTCGATAACAAAAAACCGAAGCCAGAAAACTGACTTCGGTTTTTTTATCCCTACCACAACAAGCGTGGTTATGAGCAATTAGCTGGCTTTACGCTCATGCGCCTGACGGTAAGCCACCAGGTCTTCGATAGTGACCACAGCCATATTATGCTTGCCGGCAAATTCGATGCACTCCGGCGCGCGCGCCATGGTGCCATCGTCATTGGTCAGTTCGCACAGCACACCGGCTGGTTTAAAGCCTGCCAGCGTCATCAGATCGATGGTGGCTTCAGTATGACCGCCGCGAGTCAACACACCGCCTGCCTGAGCTCGCAGCGGGAAAACGTGTCCCGGGCGGTTCAGATCGGAAGGTTTTGCGCCATCCTTAATTGCCGCACGTACCGTAGTAACACGGTCTGCAGCGGAAACGCCGGTAGTCACGCCTTCTGCGGCCTCAATGGTCACGGTAAAACCGGTACCGTAAGCACTGGTGTTATTTTCCACCATCATTGGCAGATCGAGCTGTTTGCGTCGGTCTTCAGTGATGCACAGGCAAACAATACCGCTACCGTGACGGATGGTCAGCGCCATCTGTTCAACGGTCATGGTCTCCGCCGGGAAAACCATATCGCCTTCGTTTTCACGATCTTCGTCGTCAAGCACCATCACACCGCGTCCTTCACGCAGCGCAGAAAGCGCATGTTCAACACGTTCGAAAGGCGTACCAAAAGAGGAAAGTAGCGTCTGATTCATGGTAAAAAAACCTCACTAAAATTATGGTTACCAGAATCAGGGCAGTCTTAGGAGTACCGTCTAAGCGGCAAAAAAATAACGTGAGCGGGTCCATGCCCGACTGGATCGTTACTCTCTCCCATCCGGACTCTAACCGTCGGCCCCGGAATTACACCGGATCTGCTGACCTTTGAGTTTGCACCCAAAGCGCTCGCGGGCTTTCAGCATTAAGCTGATTTACCGCCGGTGGGGAATTTCGCCCCGCCCTGAGAATAAGCGGGTTAACTATAACGCTATTGATTACCTTCATCAACGCCTTTACTCGACTTAGCTTCACACAATTCTGGTTTATGCCTGCGCCCATTCGCACTACAATAAGCAGCAACACGTACCAGTTCAGGGAAACCATAATGATTGACCCGAAAAAAATTGAGCAAATTGCTCGTCAGGTTCACGAGTCGATGCCGAAAGGGATCCGGGAGTTTGGGGAAGACGTCGAGAAGAAAATTCGTCAAACGCTGCAGTCACAACTGACCCGTCTGGACCTGGTAAGCCGTGAAGAGTTTGATGTGCAGACTCAGGTTTTGCTGCGTACCCGTGAAAAGTTGGCGCTGCTTGAACAACGCCTGACTGAGCTGGAAGCGCGTGAAAAAACGGCAGAAGTTAAGCCTGCCCCTGCAATCCCCTCAGTCGATCCGCAAGAGTAAAAACGACAACGGGCCGCAAGGCCCGTTTTTTGTTAGTGTTCCAGTTCGAGTTTCTTCGCCTCTGTCGCCTGCTGGCAGTACAGCGCATAACGTTTACAAAACCAGCTACGATGTTCCTCATCCATATTGCCAGTGACGGCCTGGATATCAACAGGGTGTCCCTCAGCCTGCATCCTGGCAAAACTGCGGGCCAGGAAATCGAAATTGTTCATTGAATACATGTTGCTGTGCATGAGCATACCCTCCAGTTATTGAATATCTGCTAAGGCCATATGCTTTTTCTGATTTCAGTATTTCCCTATACACGAAATGGTTTTGTACATAATGTGCGCAAATTTATAGCCCAGGCTCACACTTTCCTACGAAATATAAGGGGGCAATAAGTCCCCTTTCGGATTTAAGGATAATGGCTCGGCATGCTATTGTAACGTTATGTAAAAGTAACAGGTAAAACCGTTACTTTTGACACTATCAGGGAACGTAGTCGCAGGAGGAAAAAGTTGGTTTTATTTACGGAATATAACGGCCCCTACCTGTTTGCTATTTCATTTGTACTACTGATTGGCCTATTGGAAATCATCTCTCTTATTTTCGGTCATTACCTTTCTGGCACGCTTGATGCGCATCTCGAACATTACGATGCCCTGACCTCCGGCAATATTGGCCAGGCGCTTCACTATCTCAATATCGGGCGGATCCCGGCGCTGATCGTGCTGTGCTTACTCGCTGGCTTCTTTGGACTTTTCGGTATCCTCATCCAGCATGGCTGGGTCACGTTGTGGCAAGCACCGCTGAGTAATCTACTACTTGTCCCGGTAAGTTTTATTCTCGCCGTCTTCGCTGTGCATTACAGCGGAAAAATTATTGCTCCATGGCTACCACGAGATGAAACCACCGCCCTCGCCGAGGATGAGTTTATCGGCAGCATGGCGATTATTACCGGACATTCTGCGATTGCCGGTACCCCATGCGAAGGCAAATTTACCGACAAGTTTGGGCAGACCCACTATGTGCTGCTGGAGCCTGAAGCGGGCAAAGAATTCAAAAAAGGAGACAAGGTGCTGATTATTTGCCGACTCTCTGCAACGCGTTACCTGGCCGAGCTAAACCCCTGGCCGACTATTTTATAATTTTATACAGAGGGATCTCATAGATGGATGATGTTTTTGGCATGTTACCTTCATGGATGTTTACCGCCATTGTTGCGGTGGTCGTCTTAGTAATTATCGGGATTATTTTTGCCCGCCTGTATCGCCGCGCGTCTGCTGAACAGGCGTTTGTGCGTACCGGCCTTGGCGGGCAAAAAGTGGTGATGAGCGGCGGCGCAATTGTCATGCCGATTTTCCACGAAATTATTCCAATCAATATGAACACCCTCAAACTTGAGGTGAGCCGTTCAACTGTCGACAGTCTCATCACCAAAGACCGTATGCGCGTGGATGTCGTCGTCGCCTTTTTCGTGCGTGTAAAACCGTCTGTGGAGGGGATTGCTACCGCCGCACAGACGTTGGGTCAGCGTACGTTGTCGCCAGAAGATTTACGTGTGTTAATCGAAGATAAGTTTGTCGATGCGCTACGTGCCACAGCATCGCAGATGACCATGCATGAACTGCAGGATACGCGAGAGAACTTCGTTCAGGGTGTACAAAACACCGTGGCGGAAGACCTGTCCAAGAACGGGCTGGAACTGGAAAGCGTTTCGTTAACCAACTTTAACCAGACCGAAAAAATCCATTTCAACCCCAACAACGCCTTTGATGCCGAGGGTCTGACTAAGCTGACCCAGGAGACGGAACGTCGTCGTCGCGAACGTAACGAAGTCGAGCAGGACGTAGAAGTTGCCGTTCGTGAGAAAAACCGTGATGCGCTGTCGCGCAAGCTGGAGATCGAACAGCAGGAAGCCTTCATGACGCTCGAGCAGGAACAGCAGGTGAAAACCCGCACGGCCGAGCAAAATGCCAAAATTGCCGCCTTTGAAGCCGAACGTCATCGTGAAGCTGAACAGACGCGTATCCTTGCTGAACGCCAGATTCAGGAAACGGAAATCGAACGCGAGCAAGCCGTTCGTTCAAGAAAAGTGGAAGCGGAGCGCGAAGTTCGCATTAAAGAGATCGAACAGCAGCAGGCTACTGAGATTGCTAACCAGACCAAGTCCATCGCCATCGCCGCCAAGTCCGAACAGCAGTCCCAGGCAGAAGCGCGTGCTAATGATGCGCTGGCCGAGGCGGTTCGCGCTCAACAGAACGTAGAAACCACTCGCCAGACCGCAGAAGCCGATCGTGCCAAACAGGTGGCGCTGATTGCCGCCGCGCAGGATGCTGAAACACAGGCCGTTGAACTGACCGTACGTGCGAAAGCAGAGAAAGAAGCGGCAGAATTGCAGGCAGCCGCAATTGTTGAACTGGCCGAAGCCACGCGGAAAAAAGGTCTCGCGGAAGCCGAAGCACAACGCGCATTGAACGATGCGATTAACGTGCTTTCTGACGAACAGACCAGCCTGAAATTTAAGCTGGCTTTGCTGCAGTCCCTGCCAGCAGTGATTGAGAAATCCGTTGAGCCAATGAAGTCTATCGATGGGATCAAGATTATTCAGGTTGATGGTCTCAATCGCGGCGGTGCAGTCGGTGAAGTGACCGCAGGTAACGTAAACGGTGGGAATCTGGCGGAGCAGGCATTATCCGCAGCTCTTGCCTATCGCACACAAGCGCCGCTGATTGATTCGCTATTAAATGAGATAGGTTTGTCCGGCGGTTCGCTGTCGGCGCTGGCCGAACCGCTGAAAAACAGCCCACAGCCTGTTGAGAAAACGACTGAAGAATAAGATATAGAAATGCCGGATGGCAACGCTTACGCGTTTTATCCGCCATCCGGCAAACTTTCCAGGTGTTACTTATCGCTGTCTTTCTGGATCTTCTTAATGATATTGGTCGTTGAGCAGCCGTCTTCGAAGTTCAGCACCAGCACTTCACCGCCGTTCGCCCACACCTCTTTGCTGCCCGCAATATCTTCTGGCTTATAATCGCCGCCTTTTACCAGCAGATCCGGCAGGATGCCCGCAATCAGACGTTGCGGTGTATCTTCTTCAAAAGAGACCACCCAGTCGACGGCCTCCAGCGCACCCAGTACGATCATCCGCTGTTCCAGCGGGTTGACCGGACGCGTTTCGCCTTTCAAACGTTTGGTCGAAGCATCGCTGTTTACCGCTACGATCAGGCGATCGCCCAGCTTGCGCGCGTTTGCCAGATAGGAGACGTGCCCCGCATGCAGGATGTCGAACACCCCGTTGGTCATCACGACTTTCTCACCGCGTTTGCGGGCGCTGGCAACGGCCTGTTTCAGCTCAGATTCGCTCATCACGCCAAAGCCAGTATCTGCCCGACCGCGTACGGCGTTTTCCAGTTCAATGGGAGAAACGGTGGAAGTCCCCAGTTTACCTACGACAACACCGGCTGCGGCGTTAGCAAAGTAGCACGCTTCTTCCAGAGAGTTACCCGCCGCAAGCGTCGCCGCAAGCACGCCAATAACCGTATCGCCCGCGCCGGTCACGTCATACACTTCCTGCGCCTGGGTCGGCATATGCAGCGGTGCTTTACCCGGTTGCAGCAGCGTCATCCCCTGCTCGGAACGCGTGATCAGCAAAGAGGAAAGGTCAAAATCAGCAATCAATTTCATGCCGCGTTCCACCAGCTCATCTTCGCGTTTGCACTTACCAACAACCGCTTCAAACTCAGACAAATTCGGCGTCAGCAGCGTGGCGCCACGGTAGCGTTCAAAATCGGTTCCTTTCGGATCGATAAGCACCGGAACTCCGGCCTTACGCGCCAGCGCAATCATCTGTTGGACGCTTGCCAGCGCGCCTTTGGCGTAATCAGAGAGCACCAGCGCGCCGATAGAACCCAGCGCCTGATTAATACGCTCGTGCAACGGCTGCGGATCCACACCTTCAAAACCTTCTTCGAAATCCAGACGAATCAGCTGCTGGTTACGGGAAAGCACGCGCAGTTTGGTAATCGTCGGATGGGTCGGTACGGAGACGAAATCACATTTTACGTTCACATCCGCCAGCGTTTTGCTCAGCGCACGCGCCGCGTCATCAATACCAGTCAGGCCCACCAGACGCGAATTCGCTCCCAGGGAGGCAATGTTCATCGCCACGTTTGCTGCGCCACCGGGACGTTCTTCGATGGTATCCACTTTCACCACCGGAACCGGCGCTTCAGGCGAAATACGGCTGGTAGGACCGTACCAGTAGCGATCCAGCATCACATCACCGACAACCATTACTCCTGCACGTTCAAACTCTGGCAGCGTTACTTTCATTCCTGTCTCCTGAGAGATTCTCTGAGGGTCTTAAAATTTGCGCGCGATAATAGCACACTTCACTCGGCAACCAGCCACTTCTGCCAGCTGTCGCGCACCAGCGTGCGTTCAGCCTCAAAGCACTCTGGCGCCACATGGCCCGGAAGCTCCTGCAAGGCAAGATGGTGAAGTTCATCACGCAGCGTCGTATAAGCACGGGTAAGCGCCAGCGCCTCCTGCTCATCCATAATGTCGTTTTGCGCCAGTAATTCCAGAATGCGCACGTTATCCGACCAACGCGTCAGCTTCGGTTTTTCATGGGCATAGCGCAGCACCAGGTATTGCGTAATGAACTCAATATCGGTGATGCCGCCTTCGTCCGCTTTGATATCAAAACGATCGCGATGCTTATTGCCCAAATGGGCACGCATTTTCTCACGCATTTCGCGCACCTCGGTTTGCAAGGTTTTTCCGTCACGGACGAGGGTCATGATATCGCGACGCACCGCGTCAAACTGAGAGGTCAACTGCGGGTCACCGTACACTACGCGCGCGCGCACCAACGCCTGATGTTCCCATGTCCAGGCTTCGTTGCGCTGGTAATCGGCGAAAGCATCCGCTGATGTTACCAGCATCCCCGCCGCACCGGACGGACGCAGTCGCGCATCCACTTCGTACAAAATACCAGAGGAGGTACGGGTGCTGAAAAGGTGCATAATGCGCTGCGCAAGACGCAGATAGAACTGTCGCCCGTCAATCTCACGTTCGCCATCCGTCATGACATCCATCGGACAATCGTGCAGGAAGATCAGATCGAGATCCGAGCTATAACCCAACTCCCAGCCGCCCAGCTTGCCATAGCCGACCACGGCAAAACCGCGTCCCTCGCGATCGCCAAGATGGGTGGGTTGCCCGTAGCGAGCGACCATCTGCGTCCACGCCTGCTGGACTACCGCATCGATAATGGCTTCCGCCAGCCAGGTTAAGTGATCGCTCACCTTCATCACCGGCAACGTACCGGCGATATCAGCCGCGGCAATACGTAACAGCTGGGTTTGCTTAAACTGACGCAGCGCTTCCAACTGTTGCTCTTCGTCATCTTCCGGCACGCGCAGTAAATACTGACGCAGCTCATCACGGTAGGCATCTGTCGCCGTGGGTTGATACAGCGTGTTCGGATCCAACAGCTCGTCGAGCAACAGCGGATACCGCGCCAACTGGCTGGCGACCATCGGCGAGGCGGCACACAGTGAAATCAGGTGTTTGAGCGCGCCGGGAAATTCGCTCAGCAGCTCCAGATAGGTTGTACGGGTGACAATGCCCACCAGCAGCGGCGTAATGCGCGACAGCGGAACTGAGGCGTCGTCACGCGAACAGACATCGCTCAGCAGATGCGGCATTAGATGATCCAGCACCTGGCGTCCGCGCGGGCCAATGGTGCGTTTATCCAGCTCTTTACGGAAATCCGCGATCAGCGACAGGACGCGTCGCCGATCGTCATCCGCCAGATGCGTCAGCACCGGCGTGCTGTCATCTTCCTGTAAGGCGTCCTGCCACAATTCGCGCCACTGTTCTGACAGTGACTCCTCCTGTGTTTCGGCTTCGTCATCGCCAATCAACTCGTTAAATACCCGACGCACATTGTGCATATGGCCAGCCAGCACATCGGTCAACTGCTGCCAGTCATCAACGTTCATTCCCCACGCCAGCCGCGCACGATTCAGTTCATCACCCGGCAGCGTCTGGGTCTGTTCATCATTGATGCTTTGCAGCAGGTTTTCCAGACGGCGTAAATAGAGATAGGCTGCGCGCAATTGCTCCGCGTCGGTATCTGGCAACAGGTTTAACGCATTGATGGCGCTCAACGTCGGTAACAGTGAACGGGATTGCAGCGACGGCTCGCGTCCGCCGCGAATAAGCTGGAATACCTGCACGATAAATTCGATTTCACGAATACCGCCCGCCCCCAGCTTAATGTTGTCCTTCAGTCCGCGACGGCGCACTTCACGGGCAATCATCCCTTTCATGTTACGCAGAGACTGGATCACGCTGAAATCGATATAACGACGGAAGACAAACGGTCGCAGCATGGCGCGGAGTTCATTGACGTAAGAGCCATCAGCATCGCCCATAATGCGGGCTTTGACCATTGCATAACGTTCCCAGTCGCGGCCTTGTTCCTGGTAATAATCCTCCAGCGCAGAGAAGCTCAGCACCAGCGGACCACTGTCGCCAAATGGGCGTAGGCGCATGTCCACCCGATAAACAAAGCCATCCATTGTGGGCTGATCCAGGACCTTGATGAGCCGCTGGCCCATACGGGTAAAGAACTGCGCGTTATCCAGCTCGCGTCGCCCGCCCTGCGTACTGCCGTGCTCCGGCCAGGCAAAAATCAGGTCGATATCGGAGGAAAAATTCAGCTCGCCGCCGCCCAGTTTCCCCATGCCTAAAATCAGCAGCGGTTGCGCAACACCTTCTGGATTACAAGGCGTTCCCCATTCGCGACAACAAGCGGCGTATAACCAGTCACGCGCGGCAACGATCAGCGTTTCAGCCAGATGGCTTAGCTGCTGCAAGATACTCTCTTCCGTCACCAGCGACAGCGTCTGCGCCCACGCGATACGCACCATAATACGACGGCGAAACAGGCGTAGCTCACGCATCAGCGTGTTTTCGTCGCTGACCTCGGTCAAAGCCTGCTGTAACCAGGCGGCATAATGTTGCCATTCGTCCACCTGAGGCGCTGCGCTTTCCAGCTCCAGCAGCCATTCAGGATGGGCAATAAGGCTGTCGCGGACAAAATCACTGAATGTAAGCACTGACTTCGCCTGCACGCTAAGCGAGGACTCAGATATTGTTGTTGGCAGCCGCTCAACAACGGTCGGCCAGTACTGCTGTAACGGTGAAGAGAGCTGCTTCATTTATGAGTTATCCTTTGAATGGCGCCAGATGGCGGCCTCAGTCCTGATTATCGTTTTCCGCTGTGCAGCCAGAACGGTTCCAGCGCGATTGCCTCATTGCGGAAGTGTTCAATTTCAATATATTGGTTGGCCGCAATGGCGTGACGCAGGCCCTGCCAGTTGGCGATCCATTCCGAGGCGACATTTTCGTCATAATATCCCGCCAGCATCAGCATGCTATCAATGTTGCGCGTCAGGCGTGGAAGCTGATCGGCATACTGATCGCCCAGCGGCTGAGCAAACGCGGTTTTCAGTTCAGCGGCATGGCGCGAGAGATGAATATCTGAGAAACGCTTAAAGGAGTCGGCAATTTTACCCTGCGCCTTCGCATCAAGGAACGGCTGCCATCCTTTGGTTACCAGCCACTCGGTCAGCGCCAGTTTTGCCATCGCTGTTTGTGTGCTGTAAACCGCCGAAACGGCAGAAACGTCCGACGCCATGATCGCATCCGACTGGGTCAGTAAATCTCGTAAGTGAGCACTCGCTTTTCGTGGCACAATACCGCCAAACAGCATCAGAATGTGGCGCACCAGGCCCATTGCCCCCAGTACCTCGGCTTTTGCCCCCTTGACGCCACGTACCCACAGCTCTTCATGGTACTGCCACTGTGATAATGCCAGCTCCAGCGCCGCTTCCAGACCTTGCTCGATGCTCGCCTTCACGGGAACCCGTAAAATGCGCGTCGGTTTGAGTTCACGCGGCGCATTCCCCTGCGCTAAATGATAGCCGCGCGCCGCTTTGCTCAGGCTACCCTGCCGTAAACCAGTTTGTGAAACCAGCTGGTTTGCCAGCTTCAGTACCGCACGGGTATCGCCACTTAGCAGTTCCAGTTCAAGCTCACAGATAGGTTCAGCAAACTCGCCCGCTTTCACTTCCCCAAGGTCGAGGGCTATCTCAATCCGACTACCGTCGACATCAAGGCACCATTTCTCACGGTAAAAATCGGTGCTAAACAGCGGCTGCACCTGAGAAGCGAGTTCCGTGGGTAGCTTGCCATCCGGCCAGACTTCAGCGGGAAACAGGGCGAGATCCAGCTCAGGCGTGCTCAGCGCAACGTTATATTCTGGTCGCTGATGCAGACCGCCCGTTACCCGTCCGGCAATTTTCATGGTCATTTCATAATGACCGTTTTCACCGCGAATACGCAGTCCCATATCGTGACCACGCAACCAGGCATCCGGCGTTTCGTAGTAGATATTCAGCAACTGGCTGGGCGCGTGATGCTCTCCTCCCAGCGTATTCAGACGCTCACGTAGCGCATCTACAGCATCACTATTGACGATAAATTTTAATTCGATTTCCTGGGCCATGGTCTTGTACTTATGGGTTATGTCACAGTTGAGAAAACTGACTGCGAACTAAGTTCGTTCTTAATGGTCAAGTAGATAGTATTTTGCGCCAAATTGCCATGCAACGAGCAATTTGACGGGCGTAAAAGTTTCGGGTGGTGGCAAAAAGGACACAGATGATTCCGATTGATGTCGAATGCTTTGCGTAGAGACACTGATGCCACTACTATCGTTCCACTTTCTATGACAATAACGACAGCCTGATGCCAAAATTACGCCTGATTGGATTAACTTTACTCGCACTTAGCGCCACTGCAGTCTCACATGCCGAAGAAAAGCGCTATGTCTCTGACGAACTGAACACCTGGGTCCGCAGCGGTCCGGGAGATAATTATCGCCTCGTGGGTACGGTTAACGCCGGCGAGGAAGTCACGCTTTTACAGACTGACGCCAACACCAACTACGCCCAGGTGAAAGACAGCACCGGACGTACCGCCTGGATCCCGCTGAAAGAGCTGAACAGTACGCCGAGCCTGCGCACCCGCGTTCCCGATCTGGAAAACCAGGTTAAGACGCTGACAGATAAGCTCAATAATATCGATACCACGTGGAATCAGCGCACCGCCGATATGCAGCAAAAAGTGGCGCAAAGCGACAGTGTGATCGACGGCCTGAAACAAGAAAATCAGAAGCTGAAAAACGAACTTATCGTGGCGCAAAAGAAGGTCAGCGCAGCCAATCTGCAGCTTGATGACAAACAGCGCACCATCATCATGCAGTGGTTTATGTATGGCGGCGGCGTGCTGGGTCTTGGTCTGCTGCTCGGTCTGGTTCTGCCACACATGATCCCAAGCCGTAAACGCAAAGATCGCTGGATGAACTGAATCGCCTTCTCCGCCACACTGACATATGATTAAGGGATGATTTTTTTCAGAAGGAAAGTGGCGTGAAGATTTATCTGGTCGGTGGTGCTGTTCGGGACGCGTTAATAGGGCTACCGGTTAAAGATAAAGATTGGGTTGTTGTCGGCGCCACGCCGCAAGAGATGCTTGACGCGGGCTACCAGCAGGTAGGCCGCGATTTTCCCGTGTTTCTCCATCCGCAAACCCGGGAAGAGTATGCGCTGGCGCGTACCGAACGTAAATCTGGTTCGGGTTATACCGGGTTCACCTGCTACGCCGCAGCGGATGTCACGCTGGAGGACGATCTTCAGCGTCGCGACCTGACTATCAACGCGATGGCCCGCGATGACGACGGGGAAATTATCGACCCCTATAACGGACGCAGCGATCTGGAAAACCGCCTGCTGCGCCATGTTTCTCCCGCCTTTAGCGAAGATCCGCTACGCGTGCTGCGCGTGGCGCGCTTTGCTGCCCGCTATGCGCACCTCGGTTTTCGTATCGCTGACGAAACCATGACATTGATGCGCAACATGACCGCTGCCGGTGAACTGGAGCATCTGACGTCAGAGCGGGTGTGGAAAGAAACGGAAAACGCCTTAACCACCCGTAATCCACAGGTATTCTTTCAGGTTCTGCGCGACTGCGGCGCATTGCGCGTCCTGTTCCCGGAAGTGGATGCCCTGTTTGGCGTTCCAGCGCCCGCGCAGTGGCACCCGGAAATCGATACCGGTATTCATACCCTGATGACGCTGTCGATGGCCGCCATGTTAAGCCCCGAGGTCGACGTGCGCTTTGCCACGCTGTGCCACGATCTTGGCAAAGCATTAACGCCCAAAGCGCTGTGGCCACGCCATCACGGTCACGGTCCGGCGGGCGTCAAGCTGGTCGAGCAACTGTGTCAGCGCCTGCGCGTGCCAAATGACATCCGTGATTTAGCCAAACTGGTGGCCGAGTTCCACGATCTCATTCATACCTTCCCCATCCTGCAGCCAAAAACCATCGTGAAGCTGTTTGATTCCATCGATGCCTGGCGTAAACCGCAGCGTGTAGAGCAAATCGCCCTGACCAGCGAGGCCGACGTGCGTGGGCGTACCGGCTTTGAAGCGGCGGATTATCCACAAGGGAGACTACTGCGTGAAGCCTGGCTGGTTGCGCAGGCGGTGCCAACGAAAGACGTCGTTGAGGCCGGATTTAAAGGTCAGGAAATTCGGGAGGAGCTGACGAAACGGCGAATTGCGGCGGTGGCCAGTTGGAAAGAGCAGCGTTGTCCGAAACCAGCCCAGTAAACTGACGTTACCTGATGACGGCATAAATGCCGTATCCGGCCTACATATCGCGCCCGTAGGCCGGATAAGCGTAGCGCCATCCGGCATTTAATAGCGATCAGAAAAAAACCACATAGACGGCGGCCGCCACAATAAAGCGGTAAATCGCAAACGGAATAAACGAGATGCGTTTAATCAGTTGCAGGAAGGTTTTGATCGCTACCAGCGCCACGATAAACGCCGTCACGAAACCGACTGCAAACATCGGAATATCTGACGCGCTGAGGAACGACCAGCTTTTGTAGAGATCCAAGGCCGTTGCGCCCATCATCATCGGCACCGCCAGCAGGAAAGAAAACTCAGATGCCGCGTAACGGCTGACCCCCATCAGCATACCGCCAGAAATCGTCGCCCCAGAGCGGGAAAAACCCGGCCACAGCGCCAGGCACTGGAAACAGCCAATCATAAACGCCTGACGATAAGTCATATCATCCAGCCCCGGCGCGCGCGGCTCTTTCGGCTTCAGGCATTCTGCGGCTATCAGCAGCACGCCCCCTACCACCAGCGCATACATCACGTTGATCGGGTTAAACAGTGATTTGATGGTATCGTGGAAAACCAGACCGAGGACAACGGCCGGGATCATCCCGAGCAGGATATGTCCCAGCGTCAACCGACCTTTGCCAGTCCCTTCGTGTTGGACCTTGCCAAAGTGAATGCCAATCAGGCAAAACAGACGTCGCCAGAACATCACTACGACGGCCAGAATAGAACCCAGTTGGATAACCACTTCAAATGTTTTTGCGGTATCGCCCTCAAAACCCAGCAGGTGGCCAACAATAATCATATGGCCGGTACTGGAAACGGGTAAAAATTCCGTCAATCCTTCGACCACACCCAAAATTGCCGCCACCAGCAGCGAGTGCATATCACTCATTAATAAACCCCTAGATAGAGAAACCACGGCAAAAAAGAGCCGACGAAAGGACCCTTTTATACCCGTTTGTTTTAGAAATTATTAAATTAATTATTTTCTTTCAGATTACTGCCACGCTCAATGATAACCCCGACGTTTGCCGCACGCGCCACCGCGCCAGGTTTACTGAGTTTGATACGCACCCATGGGGAATTAAAGCGACTAAGCAGGAGGTCAGCCACCTCTTCCGCTACGCGCTCTACCAGTGCAAAACGCCCGCCTTCCACATGATTAACAACCGTTTGAGCAATATCAGCATAGCTCAGGCAATCAGCGACATCATCGCTTTTAGCCGATTTACGGTTATCCCATGCCATTTCGATATCGAACACCAACTTTTGCTCGATTGTCTGTTCCCAGTCGTAAACACCGATGGTGGTGATTACTGAAAGTTGCTCTATAAATACAATATCCATCACGACCCGCCTGCTTTTTGGCTAACCCGGATACCACTTCCGGCGAAATATGCGTATTATCCACAGAAGTAGCGTTTTACACGACATTTTCAAAACGGAACAGCTTATGAGTGCAATCGCGCCTGGAATGATTATCTTCGCGTACCTCTGCGGCTCTATTTCCAGTGCCATTCTGGTATGCCGCCTCGCTGGATTGCCGGACCCGCGTGACAGCGGCTCTGGGAATCCGGGCGCGACAAACGTGCTACGCATAGGTGGCAAGGGAGCCGCCGTCGCCGTACTGATTTTCGACGTACTGAAAGGCATGTTGCCCGTCTGGGGTGCCTATGCACTAGGCGTCAGCCCCTTCTGGCTGGGATTGATAGCGATCGCCGCCTGTCTGGGACACATCTGGCCGGTATTCTTCGGCTTTAAAGGTGGGAAAGGCGTTGCCACCGCCTTTGGCGCAATTGCGCCAATTGGTTGGGACTTAACGGGCGTAATGGCGGGAACCTGGCTGCTGACTGTCTTACTCAGCGGCTATTCGTCATTGGGCGCTATCGTCAGCGCGCTGATTGCTCCCTTTTATGTCTGGTGGTTCAATCCCCAGTTCACCTTCCCGGTTTCCATGTTGTCGTGCTTAATTCTGCTACGTCACCATGACAACATTCAGCGTCTGTGGCGCCGTCAGGAGCCGAAAATCTGGACCAAACTGAAGAAAAAACGCGAAAAAGATCCTGAGTGACGATACTGCCGGATGGCGGCGCTTAAGCGTCTTATCCGGCCTGAGGGACGTGATACCCTTCAATTGGCTTACCCAATCGGTGCTGACACCACGTCGCCAGAAACTCCACACAGACGCGAAGCTTCACGCTGCGATACAGCGGCTCCTGATAAACCGCCCAGATATTGGCGCTTTGTGCATAGTCCGGAAGTACACGCACCAGTCCACCGCTTGCCAAAAACGGTTGTACGTCCCATTCGGAACGCAACATGATCCCTTTTCCCTGCAGCGCCCACTGCAACACAATCTCACCGCTGTTCGATGAAAGGTGCCCAGCTACCTTGACCGATTTTTTCTCCTGGCCGTTATCCAGCTCCCACACTCCGTGGGTCATATCGCGTTCTTTGGTGACCAGGCAATCATGCCGACTTAATTCCTGTAGCGTCATCGGCTCGCCATATTTTTGTAAATAGGTCGGGGCCGCACACAATATTCTTTTGTTTTTCGTTAACAAATGCGCAATATAATAATCAGGAATTTCATCATTAATACGAATATCCAAATCGATATTATCCTGCGCCAAATCAATTTGCCGATCGTAAAGCTCAAAATGCACCTGTAATTCAGGGTAGCTATGCATCAGTTCGGTAATGGCCGGCGCAATATAGCTGCGCCCAAAACCAAAGCTACAGCCGATACGAATCATCCCCGCCGGGCGCGTTTTGATTTGCGTGACGTCATCAACCAGATGCTGGTAGCCCGCGAGGATCGCCTGGGCATGTTCATAGCAACGTTGACCACTCTCAGTTAACGCCACGCCGCGCGCAGAGCGGTTAAGCAACGTCGTCCCCAGCGTGGATTCGAGGATTTGAATACGTTTTGTCACAAACGCTGGCGTCTGTCCCAGCGTGGCGGCAGCGGCGCTAAAGCTGCCGCTATGAACAATTTCAACCAGCACCTGCAGGTCTTTCGCCAGGGGATACGTGTTCAGCATGGTCGGTATATCCGTAATGTTGTTAACCGCAGTGTAATTCTCTCACGCGTATTAAACCCTGCCTTTGCGCAATTTTTATTGCCTTATTTGGACATCATTCACGAACTGTTAATTGGATATTCACAGTGGCAAATAATATAAACCCCTATTTTTAGTGGTAGTTTGTGGCGGAGAATTTATTTCCAGAAAATAAAAGAACTGGAGTTTACAAGATGAGCAATCAAAATAACCAAAATGCGATAAATACGCTGACAAACATTGTCGCGAATTTTACCGCCATGATTTCTACCCGTATGCCCGACGACGTAGTGGATAAATTAAAACAGCTGCGTGAAGGCGAAGACTCGCCGATGGGTAAAATCATCTACCACACCATGTTTGACAACATGCAGAAGGCAATCGATCTGAACCGTCCGGCCTGTCAGGACACCGGCGAGATTATGTTCTTTGTAAAGGTCGGTTCCCGTTTTCCGCTGTTGGGTGAACTGCAAAGCATCCTGAAACAGGCCGTTGAAGACGCCACGGTCAAAGCGCCACTGCGCCATAACGCGGTAGAAATTTTTGACGAAGTGAATACCGGCAAAAATACCGGCACCGGTGTGCCGTGGGTCACCTGGGACATCATTCCTGATAATGATGACGCGGAAATCGAAGTCTACATGGCTGGCGGCGGCTGTACCCTGCCAGGACGCTCGAAAGTGTTAATGCCTTCAGAAGGCTACGAAGGCGTAGTGAAATTTGTCTTCGAAAATATCTCCACATTGGCCGTTAACGCCTGCCCGCCGGTGCTGGTGGGCGTAGGCATTGCCACCTCAGTAGAAACTGCCGCAGTACTCTCCCGTAAAGCGGTGCTGCGTCCTATCGGCTCACGTCATCCCAACCCCAAAGCGGCCGAACTGGAACTGCGTCTTGAAGAAGGACTTAACCGCCTGGGTATTGGTCCGCAAGGGTTGACCGGCAATAGCTCCGTGATGGGCGTGCATATCGAATCCGCCGCGCGCCATCCGTCGACTATCGGCGTTGCTGTTTCCACCGGCTGCTGGGCGCACCGTCGCGGCACGCTGCTGGTTCATGCTGATCTCTCCTTCGAAAATCTGTCTCACACCCGGAGCGCGTTATGAAAAAGATCCTCACAACCCCGATTAAAGCCGAAGATCTGGAAGATATTCGCGTTGGCGATGTCATTTACCTGAGCGGTACGCTGGTGACCTGCCGCGACGTGTGCCACCGTCGCCTGATCGAACTGAAGCGCCCAATTCCTTATGACCTGAACGGCAAGGCTATTTTCCACGCAGGCCCAATCGTGCGTAAGAACGGTGATAAATGGGAAATGGTCTCCGTCGGTCCAACCACCAGTATGCGTATGGAAGCCTTTGAGAAAGAGTTTATCGAGCAGACGGGCGTCAAACTGGTGGTCGGTAAAGGTGGTATGGGACCGTTGACAGAAGAAGGCTGCAAGCAGTTCAAAGCGCTGCACGTCATCTTCCCGGCAGGTTGCGCCGTACTGGCGGCTACTCAGGTTGAAGAGATTGAAGAAGTGCACTGGACGGAGCTGGGCATGCCGGAATCCCTGTGGGTGTGTCGGGTCAAAGAGTTCGGCCCGTTGATTGTGTCCATCGACACCCACGGCAACAACCTGATCGCCGAAAACAAAAAGCTGTTTGCTGAACGCCGCGATCCCATCGTGGAAGAGATCTGCGAGCACGTGCATTACATCAAATAATCCTTCCGGAGAGGCGCAGAGCCTCTCCCCATTCGCAGGGATATCACAATGGCACCTTTAGCTGGTTGGTGGCGATACCTGGCTCCGCTGGTGGTCATCGCCATTATTGCTGTTTTACCCGTTCCCACCGGTCTTGAGAGCCACACCTGGCTCTATTTTGCCGTCTTTACCGGTGTGATTGTGGGGCTCATTCTGGAACCTGTACCCGGCGCGGTAGTGGCGATGATTGGTATTTCGATCATCGCCGTGCTTTCACCGTGGATCCTGTTCAGCCCGGAACAGCTCGCGCAGGACGGTTTTAAATTTACCGCCAAATCACTGTCGTGGGCTGTGTCTGGCTTTTCTAACTCGGTTATCTGGCTGATTTTCGCGGCCTTTATGTTTGGTACCGGCTATGAGAAAACCGGCCTCGGTCGGCGTATCGCGCTAATGTTAGTAAAAAAGATGGGGCACCGGACGTTATTCCTCGGCTACGCGGTGATGTTCTCTGAGCTGATCCTCGCCCCCGTTACGCCTTCCAACTCCGCGCGCGGGGCCGGAATAATCTACCCGATTATCCGCAACCTGCCGCCGCTGTATAACTCCCAGCCCAATGACGCCAGTTCACGTTCTATTGGCTCCTACATCATGTGGATGGGCATTGTCGCCGACTGCGTCACCAGCGCGATTTTCTTAACGGCGATGGCGCCGAACCTGCTGCTGATCGGCCTGATGAAAGGCGCATCTCATACGGCGCTCAGTTGGGGCGACTGGTTCTTGGGTATGCTGCCGCTGAGCATTTTACTGGTGCTGATCGTGCCCTGGCTGGCGTATGTGTTGTACCCGCCAGTGCTGAAATCCGGCGATCAGGTGCCTCGCTGGGCGGATACAGAGTTAAAAGCGATGGGACCGCTCTGCGCACGTGAGAAAAAGATGCTGGGGCTGATGGTCGGCGCGCTGGTGTTGTGGATCTTCGGTGGCGATTATATTGACGCCGCGATGGTCGGTTACAGCGTGGTGGCATTGATGTTGGTGCTGCGCATCATTAGTTGGGATGACATCGTCAGTAATAAAGCCGCATGGAACGTCTTTTTCTGGCTGGCCTCGTTAATAACCCTGGCGACCGGGCTGAATAACACCGGTTTTATTACCTGGTTCGGCAAGCTGCTGGCAAACGGGCTGAGCGATTATTCACCGATCATGGTGATGGTGGCGCTTATCGTGGTCTTTTATTTACTGCGCTACTTCTTTGCCAGCGCCACAGCGTATACCTCCGCCCTCGCACCGATGATGATCGCCGCCGCGCTGGCGATGCCGGAAATCCCGTTGCCGGTCTTCTGCCTGATGGTCGGTGCCGCTATTGGCCTGGGCAGTATTCTGACTCCCTACGCCACCGGCCCAAGCCCTATCTACTACGGCAGCGGCTATTTGCCAACGGTCGATTACTGGCGGCTGGGCGCTATTTTTGGCCTGATTTTCCTCGTGCTACTGGTGATCACCGGTCTGGTCTGGATGCCCCTCGTTTTACTGTAAAACCCCATTGGGGCGACCTCTTGTCGCCCCTTTATCCATAAGCTTCTCATATGATCGATTTCCCGATGCGCTGAGGCATACTTTTTTGTATGCAAACACCCTCTTGCTGATAAGGGAAACGCTCTGGACACGCTGGCGCACGAGACACTCACACGAGGCTGGCAGGCCGAACTGGATCTGCACTTTACCCGCACCGGACACAAAACGGTGCTCGCCTCGGCGCGTCACTATGGACCTTTGACGGTTCAACGTCCGTTTTATCCCGAAGAAGAGGTATGTCACCTCTATTTGCTTCATCCACCTGGCGGGATCGTCGGCGGGGATGAGCTACATATTTCCGTATCACTTGATGAAAACAGCCATGCGTTAATCACTCAGCCCGGCGCGGGAAAATTTTATCGCAGCCGTGGGCCGCAGGCGTTGCTACGCCAGCATTTCACGCTCGCCCCACACGCCACACTGGAGTGGCTGCCGCAGGATACGATCTTCTTTCCCGGCGCTAATGCCACCGTCCAATCCGTATTTCATCTGACGTCCGCAAGCCATTTGCTGGCCTGGGATCTGCTGTGTCTCGGACGCCCTGTCATGCAGGAAACGTTCAGCCACGGCACGCTACAAAACCGTCTGGAAGTGTGGCGGGATGGGCAACCGCTGCTGATAGAGCGTTTGCAGGTGCAGGCAGGGGATCTGCATGGGATCGCACATCATCCCTGGGTCGGTACGTTGCTGTGTTACCCGGCCAGCGAACACATGCTGGAGGGGACGCGCGAGCGGCTTACGCCACTGGGGGATTATGCCGGGGCAACGCTTAACGACTCGCTGCTGACAATTCGATTTCTGGCGAACGACAACCTGATTGTTCAGCGCGTTATGCGTGACATCTGGCAATTTCTGCGCCCGCTAATGACACACAAAGCGCCCATGCTACCGCGAATCTGGCAAACCTAAGAGGCCCATTATGGAACTGACCCCCAGAGAAAAAGACAAGCTGTTGCTGTTTACCGCCGCGCTGGTGGCAGAACGTCGCCTGGCCCGCGGGCTGAAGCTGAATTACCCGGAATCAGTGGCGCTGATTAGCGCTTTCATTATGGAAGGGGCGCGCGACGGGCAAACCGTGGCCGCGCTGATGGAAAACGGGCGTCACGTGCTGCGCCGCGATCAGGTGATGGAAGGCGTACCAGAGATGATCCCGGATATTCAGGTTGAAGCCACATTCCCGGACGGTTCGAAACTGGTCACCGTCCACAACCCGATCGTCTAAGGAGCGGCAATGATCCCAGGTGAGTATCAGATCTCAGCAGGCAACATTGCGATCAATCAGGGGCGCGAAACCTGCACGATCGTAGTGGAAAATCACGGCGACAGACCCATCCAGGTGGGATCGCACTATCACTTTTACGAGGTGAACCCGGCGCTGCGCTTTGACAGGGCGGCTACGCGGGGCTTCCGTCTGAACATTGCCGCAGGTACAGCGGTACGTTTTGAACCGGGGCAAAAGCGCGAAGTCGAACTGGTGCGCGTCGCTGGCGCACAAAGGATGGTTGGTTTTCGCAGTGAAGTGATGGGCGCGCTGGAGGCAGATAATGAGTAACATTTCCCGCCAGGCGTACGCCGACATGTTTGGCCCAACCACCGGCGATAAAGTGCGCCTGGCGGATACTGATCTGTGGATCGAGGTGGAAAAAGACTTCACCACCTACGGCGAAGAGGTCAAATTCGGCGGCGGAAAAGTGATCCGCGACGGTATGGGCCAGGGACAAATGCGCGCCCAGGCGTGTGTGGATCTGGTGATAACCAACGCGCTGATCGTTGATCACTGGGGGATCGTCAAAGCGGATATCGGCATCAAAGACGGCAGGATCTTCGCCATCGGCAAAGCGGGTAATCCCGATATTCAGCCCGACGTCACGATCCCGATAGGCGTAGGAACAGAAGTCATCGCCGGAGAAGGCAAGATCGTCACCGCGGGCGGCGTGGATACGCATATTCACTGGATCTGCCCGCAGCAGGCGCAAGAAGCGCTGGTTTCCGGCGTGACGACGATGATCGGCGGTGGTACGGGTCCGGCCGCAGGCACTAACGCCACCACCTGCACGCCGGGCCCGTGGTACATCGCCCGCATGCTGCAGGCAGCAGACACGTTGCCGGTTAACATCGGTTTGCTGGGCAAAGGCAATGGTTCAAACCCTGACGCCCTGCGCGAGCAAATCAGCGCCGGCGCCATTGGCCTGAAGATCCATGAAGACTGGGGCGCCACGCCTGCCGCAATCGACTGCGCGCTGACCGTGGCCGACGAGATGGACATCCAGGTGGCGCTGCATAGCGATACGCTCAATGAGTCCGGGTTTGTTGAGGATACGCTGGCGGCGATTGGCAATCGCACCATTCATACCTTCCATACCGAAGGCGCAGGCGGCGGCCATGCGCCGGATATTATCACCGCCTGCGCACATCCGAATATTTTGCCCTCCTCCACCAACCCGACGCTGCCTTATACCGTCAACACCATCGATGAACATCTCGACATGCTGATGGTCTGCCACCATCTCGATCCGGATATCGCTGAAGACGTGGCCTTCGCCGAATCGCGCATTCGCCGGGAAACGATCGCTGCCGAGGATGTGCTGCATGACATTGGCGCGTTTTCCCTGACCTCGTCCGATTCACAGGCGATGGGGCGCGTGGGCGAAGTGATCCTGCGCACCTGGCAGGTGGCGCACCGCATGAAGGTTCAGCGTGGCTCGCTGGCGGAAGAAACGGGCGACAATGACAACCTGCGCGTTAAACGCTACATCGCCAAGTACACCATCAATCCGGCATTGACCCACGGTATCGCCCACGAAGTCGGCTCCGTTGAGCCAGGCAAACTGGCCGATCTGGTGCTGTGGTCGCCGGCCTTTTTTGGCGTAAAACCGGCGACCATCGTGAAGGGCGGGATGATCGCCTGCGCGCCGATGGGCGACATCAACGCCTCAATCCCCACCCCGCAACCGGTGCATTACCGCATGATGTTCGGCGCGCTTGGCGCAGCGCGGCATCACACCCGTCTGACCTTTATTTCACAGGCTGCCGACGCGCAAAACGTCCCGCAGCAACTTAATTTGCAAAGCGCTATCGCCGTCGTCAAAGGCTGCCGGACGGTAAAAAAGGCTGACATGATCCACAACGGTCTACAGCCCAATATCACCGTCGATGCTCAGACCTACGAGGTACGCATTGATGGTGAACTGATTACCAGCGACCCGGCAGACGTTTTGCCGATGGCGCAACGCTATTTCCTGTTTTAAGGAGTGAGGATGATCTACCTGACCCAACGCCTTGACCACGCCCACCGCGTCACCGCAAGCGTCACGCTACCCATTGATGTTCGAGTAAAAAGCCGCGCCAGAGTGGCGCTGAGCGATGGCCGCGAAGCCGGCTTAATGCTACCGCGCGGTTTACTGTTACGCGGCGGCGATCTGCTGACTACCGACGATGGTCGCGAGGTGATCGAAGTGATCGCCGCGCCGGAGTCGGTTTCCGTCGTGCGCTGCGCTGACCCTTTCCTGCTCGCCAAAGCCTGTTACCACCTTGGTAATCGCCACGTACCGTTGCAGATCCTGCCCGATGAGCTGCGCTACCACCACGATCATGTGCTGGACGATATGCTGCGCCAGTTCAACCTCGATGTGGCGTTTGCCCAGTTGCCGTTTGAGCCGGAAGCGGGTGCCTATGCGAGCGAGTCACACGGGCATCATCACGGCCATGCACACTGATGCATAGCACCCAACAGCTGCGCCTGATGCAGCTCGCCAGCAGCAGTCTCCCGGTAGGATCGTTTACCTGGTCTCAGGGGCTGGAGTGGGCGGTAGAAATCGGCTGGGTGAAAAGCGTCGATGACTTCTCTGGCTGGCAAATCCAGCAGATGGAGCACAACTTTTTTACCGTTGACCTACCGTTGCTGGCGAGATTGTATCGCGCCTGTGAGCAGGACGATCTCGCCGCCGCGCGCCGCTGGACCGCTTACCTGCTGGCCTGCCGGGAAACCCGCGAACTGCGGGATGAAGAACGCAGCCGGGGCCTCGCCTTTACGCGGCTGGTCACCGACTGGGAACCAGACTGTTCCCAGGATTGGCGCACGCTCTTTGCCGATAGCCAGCTGTGCGGTATGGCCTGGCTGGGCGTACGCTGGAAAATCCCCCTGACGAATCTGGCGTTAAGCCTCGGCTACAGCTGGATTGAGAGCGCCGTGATGGCAGGCGTCAAACTGGTTCCCTTTGGCCAGCAGGCGGCTCAGCGATTGATTATTTCGCTTAGCGATCGTTATGCGCAAGGTCTGGCACAAGCGCTGGCGTGTCCTGACGCCTGCCTCGGATCCGCAACGCCGTTAGCCGCCATCGCGTCTGCCCGGCATGAAACCCAATATTCCCGCTTATTCCGTTCCTGAGGAGAAAAAATGAGTGATTACAAGCATCCCCTGCGCGTGGGCGTTGGCGGCCCGGTTGGCTCCGGCAAAACGGCGCTGCTGGAAGCGTTATGCAAAGCCATGCGCAGCAGCTATCAACTGGCGGTCGTGACTAACGATATCTACACCAAAGAAGATCAGCGCATTCTCACCGAGGCTGGCGCACTGGAACCGGACAGAATCGTTGGTGTGGAAACTGGCGGTTGTCCGCATACCGCCATCCGCGAAGATGCGTCGATGAATCTGGCCGCGGTAGAAGCGCTGAGCGAGAAATTCGGCAACCTGGATCTGATTTTTGTGGAAAGCGGCGGCGATAACCTGAGCGCCACCTTTAGCCCTGAATTAGCGGATCTGACGATCTATGTGATCGACGTTGCCGAAGGCGAGAAGATCCCGCGTAAAGGCGGGCCAGGGATCACCAAATCCGATTTTCTGGTGATCAACAAAACCGATCTGGCCCCTTACGTGGGCGCTTCGCTGGAGGTGATGGAACGCGATACCCTGCGCATGCGCGGCGAGCGTCCGTGGACGTTTACTAACCTGAAGGCGGGCGAAGGTCTGGCGACGATTATTGCGTTTCTGGAAGAGAAAGGAATGTTGCGGGTGTAGCGTAGTTTATCGCCGGGAGGCGGCTTCGCCTGACCCGGCCTACGGTTTTGTTGGCCCGGTAAGTAAAGCCACCACCGGGCAAAAAACTCACGCCGCCGGTAATTCCGCCAGCGGCCAGCGTGGACGTACGGTCACGCCAAGATCCGCCGTTGCGCCCGCTTTAAAACGCACCATACCCGCATAGGCGATCATCGCCCCGTTGTCGGTACAAAATTCCGGGCGTGCATAGAACACTTCGCCGCGGCGTTTTTGCATCATTTCGGCAAGCTTCGCGCGCAGCGTGCGGTTAGCGCTCACGCCCCCCGCCATCACCAGACGTTTAAAACCGGTGTGATCCAGCGCGCGTTTGCACTTGATCATCAGCGTATCAACCACCGCATCTTCAAACGCTCGGGCAATATCTGCACGCGTTTGATCGTCATTTTCGTTATTACGAATCGTATTCGCGGCGAAGGTTTTCAGGCCGGAGAAGCTGAAATCCAGTCCCGGACGGTCGGTCATCGGACGCGGGAAGACAAAGCGTTTTTCCACACCCTGTGACGCCAGCTTAGACAGCATTGGGCCGCCAGGATAATCCAGCCCCAGCAGCTTGGCGGTTTTGTCGAACGCTTCACCTGCCGCATCATCAATCGATTCGCCCAGTAATTCATACTGACCGATACCGGTGACGCTGATCAATTGCGTGTGCCCGCCGGAAACCAGTAGCGCGACGAACGGAAAAGCAGGAGGATTCTCTTCCAGCATCGGCGCCAGCAGATGCCCTTCCATATGGTGCACAGGAATTGCCGGCACGTCCCAGGCGAACGCCAGTGAACGTCCTACGGTTGCACCGACCAGCAGCGCGCCAACCAGACCCGGACCTGCGGTGTACGCCACCGCATCGATCTCTTTCGCCGTGAGTCCCGCTTCTTTCAGCGCGGCCTGAATCAACGGTACGGTTTTACGTACGTGATCGCGCGAGGCCAGTTCTGGCACTACGCCGCCGTAGTCAGCGTGTAATTTCACCTGACTATACAATTGGTTGGCTAAAAGACCTTTTTCATCGTCGTAAATGGCGATGCCGGTTTCATCGCAGGATGTTTCAATACCCAGTACACGCATGACTTGTTTTACCTCGCTCTATTACCGCGCAGTGTAGGACCAATGCGGGTTGATGTAAAACTTTGTTCGCCCCAGGCGCATGCCTCGTGTATACTCCTTGTCCTTATAAAAGTCCCTTTCAAAATCGCGTGGGTGCTTTACAAAGCAGCAGCAATTGCAGTAAAATTCCGCACCATTTTGAAATAAGCTGGCGTTGATGCCAGCGGCAAACCGAATTTATTAAAGGTGAGAGTTACATGCCGGTAATTAAAGTACGTGAAAACGAGCCGTTCGACGTAGCACTGCGTCGCTTCAAGCGTTCATGCGAAAAAGCAGGTGTTCTGGCGGAAGTTCGTCGTCGTGAGTTCTATGAAAAACCGACTACCGAACGTAAGCGCGCTAAAGCTTCTGCTGTGAAACGTCACGCGAAGAAACTGGCTCGCGAAAACGCACGCCGTACTCGTCTGTACTAATCCATTGAGAGCTAAGGCTCTCAATTCAGACTGAGTTGTAGTTGTAAGGCCGTGCTTCCGGAAGGAATGCGCGGCTTATTTTCGTTTATACACGTCATCATTCAAGCTGCCTCAGTGTTGGCTGCAGTCGCTCACCCCAGTCACGTACTTGCTGTACGCTCCTGAGGATTCGCTTCCTTGCCGCCTTGATGCATCCTGAATGATTTTGTGTATATGAGTCATCAAAAAACAGGGGCTTATGGCTGGACGAATTCCTCGCGTTTTTATTAATGACCTGCTGGCAAGAACCGACATCGTCGATCTCATCGACGCGCGGGTAAAGCTGAAAAAGCAGGGCAAAAATTATCACGCGTGCTGTCCGTTCCATAACGAAAAAACCCCCTCTTTCACCGTAAACGGTGAAAAACAGTTTTATCACTGCTTTGGGTGTGGCGCGCATGGCAACGCCGTCGACTTTCTCATGAACTACGACAAGCTCGAGTTTGTGGAAACCGTCGAAGAACTAGCCGCAATGCACAACCTTGAAGTGCCCTATGAAGCAGGCAGTGGCCCCAGTCAGATAGAGCGCCATCAACGGCAAAGCCTTTATCAATTGATGGACGGCCTGAACACTTTTTATCAACAGTCTTTGATGCAGCCCGCCGCTACCCCTGCGCGCCAGTACCTGGAAAAGCGAGGATTAAGTAGCGACGTTATCACCCGTTTTGCTATTGGTTTTGCGCCCCCCGGCTGGGACAACGTCCTGAAACGGTTTGGCGGCAATGCTGAGAATCGCAAATCGTTGGTCGATGCGGGGATGTTGGTCACCAACGATCAGGGACGTAGTTACGATCGCTTTCGCGAACGGGTGATGTTCCCCATCCGCGACAAACGTGGTCGGGTCATTGGTTTTGGTGGACGCGTGCTGGGCGATGCCCTGCCGAAGTATCTGAACTCCCCGGAAACCGATATTTTCCATAAAGGTCGCCAACTGTATGGCCTTTATGAAGCCCAGCAGGATAACGCCGATCCGCAGCGCCTGTTAGTGGTGGAAGGCTATATGGATGTGGTAGCGCTGGCGCAATACGGCATTAACTACGCCGTAGCATCTCTTGGGACGTCAACCACCGCCGATCACATCCAGCTGTTGTTTCGCGCGACGAACAACGTGATTTGCTGCTACGACGGCGACCGTGCCGGACGCGATGCAGCATGGCGCGCGCTGGAAACCGCACTGCCCTATATGACAGACGGCCGCCAGCTACGCTTTATGTTTTTACCTGATGGCGAAGACCCCGATACGTTAGTGCGTAAAGAAGGGAAAGAGGCCTTTGAAGCCCGGATGGAGCAGGCGTTGCCGCTCTCCGCGTTTTTATTTAATAGCCTGTTGCCACAGGTGGATTTGAGTACCCCGGACGGACGCGCACAGCTCAGCACGCTGGCGCTGCCGCTGATCTCTCAGGTGCCGGGCGAAACGTTGCGCATTTACCTGCGACAGGAGTTGGGAAACAAGCTCGGCATTCTGGATGACAGTCAGCTTGAACGTTTAATGCCAAAACTGGCAGAAAATGGCGCTTCCCGCCCTGTTCCACAGCTAAAACGTACGACCATGCGTATACTTATAGGGTTGCTGGTGCAGAATCCGGACCTTGCTCCACTGGTTCCGCCGTTAGGCGCACTGGACAGTAATAAACTGCCTGGACTTGGCTTATTCAGAGAACTGGTCAACACTTGTCTGGCTCAGCCAGGCCTGACCACCGGCCAACTGTTAGAGCACTATCGTGGCACAAATGATGCTGCAACCCTTGAAAAACTGTCGATGTGGGACGATATAGCAGATAAAGATATCGCAGAAAAAACCTTCACCGACTCACTCAACCATATGTTTGATTCGATGCTTGAACTGCGCCAGGAAGAGTTGATAGCTCGTGAGCGCACACACGGTTTAAGCAGCGAAGAACGCCGGGAACTCTGGACGCTGAACCAGGAACTGGCCAAGAAATAGCTGAAAGACAAAAGTATTTAACGGCTTAACTGCCGAATATCGATCGGGAAGCCCCCGACAGCCGCACGGAGAGGCAGCGGCAAAATATAAGTATGCCCTCGTTTTGCCGTTGGCGGTTTTACCGCCCAACACCAATCAAACGAATTAAGTGTGGATACCGTCTTATGGAGCAAAACCCGCAGTCACAGCTGAAGCTTCTTGTCCAACGTGGTAAGGAGCAAGGCTATCTGACCTATGCCGAGGTCAATGACCATCTGCCGGAAGATATCGTCGATTCAGATCAAATCGAAGACATCATCCAAATGATCAATGACATGGGTATTCAGGTGATGGAAGAAGCACCTGATGCCGATGATCTGCTGCTTGCTGAAACCTCCAACAGCACCGATGAAGACGCGGAAGAAGCAGCTGCCCAGGTTCTGTCCAGCGTTGAGTCCGAAATCGGCCGTACAACTGACCCGGTCCGCATGTACATGCGTGAAATGGGTACCGTTGAACTGTTAACCCGTGAAGGCGAAATCGACATCGCTAAGCGCATCGAAGACGGGATTAACCAGGTTCAATGCTCCGTAGCCGAATACCCGGAAGCCATCACCTATCTGCTTGAGCAATACGATCGCGTAGAAGCTGAAGAAGCGCGTCTGTCCGATCTCATCACCGGCTTTGTCGATCCGAACGCGGAAGAAGACATGGCGCCAACGGCGACCCACGTCGGTTCTGAACTCTCTCAAGAAGAGATGGATGAAGATGAAGACGAAGATGAAGAAGATGACGACGACAGCAGCGATGACGACAACAGCATCGACCCTGAATTAGCGCGTGAAAAATTCGCTGAACTGCGTACCCAGTACGAAATCACCCGCGACACGATCAAGGCCAAAGGCCGCAGCCATGCTGCCGCGCAGGAAGAAATTCAGAAGCTGTCTGAAGTGTTCAAACAGTTCCGCCTGGTGCCGAAGCAGTTCGACTACCTGGTAAACAGCATGCGCGTCATGATGGACCGCGTGCGTACTCAGGAACGTCTGATCATGAAGCTCTGCGTTGAGCAGTGCAAAATGCCGAAGAAAAACTTCATCACCCTGTTCACTGGCAACGAAACCAGCGAAACGTGGTTCAACGCGGCCATCGCGATGAACAAACCGTGGTCTGAAAAACTGCACGACGTGGCAGATGACGTTCACCGCGGTCTGCAGAAACTGCAGCAGATTGAAGAAGAAACCGGCCTGACCATTGAGCAGGTTAAAGACATCAACCGTCGCATGTCCATCGGTGAAGCGAAAGCCCGCCGTGCGAAAAAAGAGATGGTTGAAGCGAACTTACGTCTGGTTATCTCTATCGCCAAGAAATACACCAACCGTGGTCTGCAGTTCCTCGATCTGATTCAGGAAGGCAACATCGGTCTGATGAAAGCGGTAGATAAGTTTGAATACCGTCGTGGTTACAAGTTCTCCACCTACGCAACCTGGTGGATCCGTCAGGCGATCACCCGTTCTATCGCGGATCAGGCGCGCACCATCCGTATCCCGGTGCATATGATTGAGACCATCAACAAGCTCAACCGTATCTCCCGTCAGATGCTGCAAGAGATGGGCCGCGAGCCGACGCCGGAAGAGCTGGCTGAACGCATGCTGATGCCGGAAGACAAGATCCGTAAAGTGCTGAAGATCGCCAAAGAGCCTATCTCCATGGAAACGCCGATCGGCGACGATGAAGATTCGCATCTGGGTGATTTCATCGAGGATACCACCCTCGAGCTGCCGCTGGACTCTGCGACCACCGAGAGCCTGCGTGCCGCAACGCACGACGTGCTGGCTGGCCTGACCGCCCGTGAAGCGAAAGTGCTGCGTATGCGTTTCGGTATCGATATGAACACCGACCACACGCTGGAAGAAGTGGGTAAACAGTTCGACGTTACCCGCGAACGTATCCGTCAGATCGAAGCGAAGGCGCTGCGTAAACTGCGCCACCCGAGCCGTTCTGAAGTGTTGCGTAGCTTCCTGGACGATTAATCTCGCCGTATAAGTTCAAACGCCACCGCAAGGTGGCGTTTTTATTTACATCCCGCGCATGACCAGCGCGTCATCCAACTCGCGATACGCCTCCACCAGCTTATCCAGTGTAATCCGGCTCAATCCGCTGGGATTTGGCAATACCCAAATCTGCGTCGCGCCAATGGTCAGCGTCTGCTTTCCCCACTGCGCTCCGCGCTGACTGAAGCCTTGCTCGAACGCCTGCTTGCCAAGGATCGCCAGCGCGGCGGGCTGATAGTCATCAATCTTTTCAATAAGCTTACGGCCACCGCTACGCATCTCCTGTAGCTTCACTTCATTAGCCTGCACCGTCGGTCTGTCGACAAACTTGGTCACGCCACAGCGGAAGTCCAGCAGGTGTTGCGCCTCTTCTGGTTTGAGCTGGCGATCGGTAAATCCCGCCTGATGGATGACCTTCCAGAAGCGATTGGCGGGATGCGCAAAGGGGAACCCCGTACCTGCGGAAGATAGCCCCGGATTGATGCCGCAAAACACCACCCGCAGCCCCGGTGCCAGTATGTCCTTAACCATAATTACTCCGAACAATACGTCAGAGTAACAGTATAACGGACTGAAAATACATTGTTTATAAAATCAGCATCCGTACGCTTATGGCTGGATTGCGACGCGGAGTTACTTTATAATCCACCGCCACGGCCCCTTAGCTCAGTGGTTAGAGCAGGCGACTCATAATCGCTTGGTCGCTGGTTCAAGTCCAGCAGGGGCCACCAAACTTTAGCTTTAAAATCATAGAATTAATCCATATTTAACAAGGTAGCTTTTTGTTTTGAATAGTTACTGTCCCCTTTTTGTCCCCTCATTCCAACAATCTCCCCCGCATCCTAAGCCAACGCCATGTCTATTTTTTACATTTTAGTCAGGGCTGGTTATGATGGTATAATGTCCGGAAATTAAACATAATTATCATTCAGGCTAAGGTTCTAAAGATGTCAGGAAAAGTTAAATCGGTTGAGGGTTTAAGAGGATTGGCTTGTCTTGCAGTTCTTCTTTCGCACCTATCTTTAATATTCTATCCGTATTTACATGGGCAAAAACCACAACTAATTAAATCTACCCTAGATAAATTTATAGCTAGCTATCCAATTGGTTTTTTCTATGCTGGCACCTCCGCTGTATTTGTTTTCTTTTGTCTTAGCGGATATATCCTTACATATGCCTGTGCTAAAAATGAAAATGTATTAGAATCATCAACCAAGATGATTCTAGCACGATATATTAGGCTTGTCCTACCCGTTCTCGCATCTGTAATAATCTGTTATACCGTTATAAAATACATACCCAACAACACATCCGGCCTTCCGTGGATCTCATCGTGGGGCCATTCCGTCACAAAAAATGATGGTCTAATGGACGCCATATATAATGGCTTGTTCTCTTCTGTTTTTCTGTCTGACAACAAGTACAATTGGATTATATGGACAATGCAGATAGAGTTATTAGGTTCATATTTACTGCTGTGCGCATTACCTATCATTTGCAAATTAAAACACAGTGGATTGACTTGCCTAACCATTGGCATAATATTTATCTTATGCCAACCAACAAAAACAGGAATCAGCTATGCTTCAGTCTTTTTAGGGGCATCAATTTACTGGGTTAGTGAAATAAAAAACAAATTACTATCTGTGATTTTATTATTAGTCGGACTTTATTTGGCGGGTTTCAAGGAACTGAGTGAATGGTATATTTGGCTCAATGATGTTTTATATACAAATCTTCCCGGCGGGAAAAACAACACGTACTACTTCGTACCTTTACTTTCTGGTTTTATATTGGTTTTGGTTGCAGTCAAAAGCACAGCAATTAAATACGTAGTTGAATGCAATTTTTCCTCCCTATTAGGAAAACTTTCATTTTCGGCATATCTTATTCAAATCCCTACATTCTATATAGTTGTCCCAATACTGAAATCATTCTTCCAAAGATTAAGTAGCAACTATGACTTTATCGCCTTATCATCGATAGTCACATCCTTATTCGTCGTATATTTATTGTCTTTCATATTCTCGAAAGGTATTGACAACAATTGCATTAAACTATCACGAATGCTGTCTGCATATATTATTAACCGTAAACCCTCTGGGTTAAAAGAAATACCATCACAATAACCCCTGATGGTCGCTATAGTTTTTATAGCGACCATTTTACTTTATAGTGACACAGGCCAAACAATGTTTGGCGATGAAGATACATCAAGAACCGAGACAGCATCAATGTAATCTACCCAGAGATTTAACTGATGCATTTCATTTTCTGTTAGCTTACGTTCCAT
Organism: Citrobacter sp. wls714; assembly: GCF_005281025.1. Lineage (NCBI taxonomy): Bacteria > Pseudomonadati > Pseudomonadota > Gammaproteobacteria > Enterobacterales > Enterobacteriaceae > Citrobacter > Citrobacter sp. wls714. The sequence continues at coordinate 58,995 of NZ_SZWZ01000105.1, forward strand.
TAATAGCTTAGTTTGCCAAAAACTTATATTTTGTTGCGCCAAAAAGAGTAACCTTCGTCTTTCGTTCTCAGCACTAATAATTTCTTGCCCAATCCCAAGTTGTGGAACTCCTGTAAAATGTTCGAAATCTTCGTCACTAATAGCAATAGCGTCTTCAGGCCACGTCCCCGCATTTTCATAAAGATGCTTTAATGAGACAGGGTAAAAAGAATTTGTTAGAGCACTATAAGCATAACTCCCCATATCTACACCCCCAATGCAATCCAGTGGATAGCTCTGTTTGATAATTGTTGAGAACTTCCGGAAGAATTAAATACCGACGCGGAGAAGCCTGTTTTAGTTAAATCGCCTACTTCAACCATTGAACGATTATTGATATCTACACCATCTTTCCCACCATCTACTGACGCAACGATCTGAATACATCTGCTAGGAAATGGTACTTTAAATGATGGTGTATATTGAGACGCCCTACTATCTCCGCCCCATTGAAGAATAAGTCCCAGGGACTGAGGCGTATCCTTTTGAACTAAAATCGCTTGTAAATGAATTCATATTAGGAATTTGATTCCCCCCGGTGCCAACATTCCTTTTTGAGGCAGCCCCCAAACTAAGATGTTCGATAATCCCATCAGCTGTCTTTCCAGACAAAGTTGTCAGTGTGCTATCAAGTGGTTGCTTTCCTGCCAAGGCGTTTGTCATGGTGGTTGCAAAGTTAGGATCGTTTCCTAACTTTTCAACCAGCTCGTTCAAGGTATCAAGCGCCGCAGGTGATGAGCCAACAAGCGCAGCCAGAGCTGATTTAACAAAAGCAGTGGTGGCAATTTGCGTATTGTTGAGAGTCTGCGCAGCAGTGGGTGCCGTCGGCGTTCCGGTCAGCGCAATAATAGTAGCCTGTACAAAGGCGGTGCTGGCAATCAGGGTGCAATTGTTTCCTGCCGGCGGCGTTGACGTTTTAGGCATGCCTGCCAGAGTCGGACTGTCTTTTGGTGCATACTGCGAATGAGGATCAAAAGCAGCAAGATGCTTTGCCATCAGGTCATCCACATACACCCTAAGCTCCAGCACCTTGTCATCCACATATTTGCGGGTTGCCAGAACCACAGCAGGATCAATTTTCAGGGTGATATTATCGGTGCTGCTGGTAATCAGCACCATACGTACGGTCTGCGTGCGTCCGCTGCCCTCTGCCAGCTTCGGCTTGTAGCTCTCCGGGCAGTTTCCCACAGCAATCAGCGCGCCGGTTTCATCAAACAGGATGATGACTTCATGAATCCACCACCCGCCCTCATTTTCCGGGATCACCTGCTCAGCAATAATCTGGATGCTGTTCTGCGGGTCGATATACAGCATATTCAGCGCTGCGCGGCGCTCCTCAGCAACTAATGCGGTCTGTTGCGCGTTCGGTGTGGGCAGCACACCGCCACCACTACCCACCGCCATATGGGTAATTTTCAACGGGACACCAAGCGCGGCGGCGCTTGCCAGTTTCGCCGCGCCGATATCCGTCAGCAGGGTATAAAATGGTAGCAAAATAGCAGCATACCTAATCACTATGCTGTCATATTCTTCACTGTTCTACGAAACAACTTTATGAAAATTAAGTATATTATTGTTTTTTAATAGTAAAGATAGGGACTCGCAATCGCTTGGTCGCTGGTTCAAGTCCAGCAGGGGCCACCAAACAAAACAAGGACTTACGCTAAAAACGTGGGTCCTTTTGTTTTTCTGGGGATACTTCGGGGATACCGTAGAAAAATGCGCCCCTCACTTTTTATGCAACCTCTGCGCCTGATTTATAAAAAACGCCACCACGCCCAGCAGTCGCACCCCCTCCTGTTCGTGGAGGTCGATCGCCTCTCCATCACTCGTTATCAGAGAATGCCTCATTACTTGCCCACAGAACGCCTCAGCACCGTTATAATCCCATACCCTGCACTTTTGAGACGCCTGTGAGTGAACTTGGGTCAGATCTATATTCGGATTTCCAAACACGCCATAACTGTAACCCATTATAATTGTTCCATCGGCCTTACTCCCTTCTACGGGAATCATTTTTTTATGAATGGTACAGCCAATAAGCCCCTCCCAAAAAGCAAAATGCTATTTTTTTCATGTTAAAGCCTTTCATTAAATTTTAATTTTGTACCCGGCATGTACGGAAATATACCCGCGCCCTTTTATTTTCGGAATTCGTTTAGGCTATCTCCTCGCGATTGATTCCACCTACTCTCAGTGCCAAATGCACTTGCCTTACACACCACGTCACGCTTTCTGCAGCACTAAATGATTAACCTCCCTAATTAATTGGGTATCTATTAGCAACTCCTTTTAACTGGAATGGATAACAATCATGGGATGGGACACAAGAAGCGCCGGAAACTGGGCGAAAAATCACGCCGAACCGGGGCCCACAAGTAACTGTGCATTGTATGTACGCAAGGCCATAAAGGCAGGGGGCGTGACCGTAACAAATACGCAAAACGCCAAAGATTACGGTCCAATGCTGGAGGCTGCGGGGTTTAGAAAAATATCTGCAACGCAACCCCCCAGAACTGGCGACGTGGTAGTGATTCAGCCTTACGCTGGAGGACACGCCGCCGGTCACATGGCTATTTACGACGGCCAGGATTGGTATTCGGACTTTAAACAGCGGGATTTTTGGGGCGGCCCTGGCTACCGTTCATCAAAACCAGCGTATCAAATGTACAGGAAGGATTGATGAGAGCCCTTTATGTTGTTCTCATGATATTTGCAATTACCGCGTGCAGCTCAGGACGCGATAACGCAGAAAGGCGCGTTTTAGATTTCTACACTTACTATCTAAACATATTTGCAAATAGTGAAGGAAAAATAAAGCCTGCGCCTGAAAAGATGGATGAATATATTTCGAAGGATACACTAACCCAACTAAATACTATCTCTCATATTTATGAGCAGGAGATTATCGATACCGATTACTATACATATGCGCAAGATTACTCAGCAGATTGGATCCCCTTATTAAAAGTTGGAAAAGCGAAAAACTCTTTTGGTGGTAAATACGTTGATGTTTGGCTTGGTCGGCAAAATAATCAGACATATCAAATTGGAGTTTACTTAAAAAGAGAGATGGGCAAGTGGAAAATATACAGAGTGACGAATGTAACCGCTGGTTATGAACATTACATATTTGATAAGCAAGCTATTGCAAAAGCTAAGCAACATGCTGCAATCATAAATTAAATAGGGAGATTATGACGGCCGCTAAATTAATCCCAATTCGCGGCCGTCCTTAACCATCACTGTGCTTTTCTTTCGCCCTCCGGCGGATTCAACAGCGCAAACAACATGCGCCGCTTATCGTTATCACTCATGGTCCCCATCAGCGCCACCAGTTGCGCATCAAGCTGGTCCTTTTTCTCCACCAACCCCGCCTCCGTTCAACCTTTTGCGCGGGCTCCAATAGCTCGTCGGCGGAGAAGTGGAGATAGCCCTGGGTAACGTCAGCGCTATGGAATGTTTTATGATCCAGCAGGCATTTAAGGATATACATCAAAATGTGGAATAACTGCAGGAAAGAACCTGCCAGATGACAATTGCAGAAATATCACAAGAGGGCCAGTTTAAACAGCAGCATGTGGCAACCCTTCTGGACGCCGCCATCCTTAGATGGAAACGTCCGTTAGCGTTTTATTCGATAGTCAGCTCACACGAGTTCTTTGAGCTGCTCCTGCATATAGGTCGAAAAATACTCTGGGTTTTTGATAAGGATGCGGTTACCGGAGGCGACTTTTTCTGCCCATCCGGCCACTTTTTTCGTGAACTCAGGATTCCATCCCTCCTGCTCACCCCGTGCCATCACAACTTCCGGACTCGCTGGCACACCTAAGTCATGCAAATACTTTAAGATTCCCTTAGCGGTACTTTCGTCCATTGAATGGGGTACTGACGCCGAAGTGTTCATACCACCAATAAAATCCAAGGCTTTTTCAATTGCTGTTGGCATGCTCTTATCCTTAAAATTAACCACGTGAGAGACACCTTGATACTATGTACCCAACTCCGCCGGGATATCAAAGAGAACATCGCCTTTCTTTGACTTACCCCGCAGCTAAACGCTTGCGCGGCTGTTTTCTGCACTATTTTTTGGCTTCTCCGGCTAAAACCAGCCCGGTCGCCACCGCATTGCGCGGGCCTTCAGTACCACGGATATTACCCTGCCCAGCGACAACGCCGTACTGCGCCAACGCATCGGTGAGCATCTGCGGAATTTCAAAATCCAGCGATGAGCCACCTACCAGCACCACAAAAGTGATATCGCGAATCGAGCCACCGGGCGAGACCTGACGTAACGCGCGTAGACAGTTGGTCACAAAGACTTTCTCTTTGGCCTGACGGCGCACCAGACGAATCTTCTCCAGCGAGGTCTGGTTATCGACCGGGATCAGCTCGCCCTCTTTCAGATACACCACTTTGGCAAATACTGACGGGCTGAGCGGTTCACGAAAAAACTCCACCGCGCCGTTCTCGTGGCGAATGCTGAACAGGCTCTCCACTTTGGCCAGCGGGTATTTTTTAATTTCCTCTGCCAAAAACGGATCGCTTAAGCCCAGTTCCGTTTGAATTAGCAGGCTGACCATATTCCCCGCCCCGGCAAGATGTACCGCCTTCACTACGCCGTCGCTATTAATAATGGCGGCATCGGTGGATCCTGCGCCTAAATCGAGGATCGCCAGCGGAGCGGCGCATCCAGGCGTCGTTAACGCGCCAGCCACGGCCATGTTGGCTTCCACACCACCGACTTCAACTGGGGTATTTAACCGGGCGCTTAGCTCGCTGGCGATAGCCTGCATCTGTAAGCGATCGGATTTCACCATCGCCGCAATGCCAACGGCGTTCTCCATTGAACATTCCCCGGCAATGCCACCCTGCACCGCGCGGGGAATAAACGTATCCACCGCCAGAAGATCCTGGATATGCACGGCGTTCATGTCGTGACCGGTCAGTGAGGCCATTACCTTACGAACCCTCTCAAGCATCCCGCCCGCGTGCGTACCTGGTTCACCGCGAATATCGCACACGGGCGCACAGGCGCTCATCGCCTGCATAATGGCCTGCGCGCCCTGCGCTACGTCGGCTTCACCGCCGCGCTTTTCGCCACGGATAAAGATCTTACCCGCCGGGATCGTTCGCGACTGCACATCCCCCTGCGGCGTTTTCAGCACCACGGCGGAGCGGTTACCAATCAGCGCTCTGGCGATGGGGACGATGGTTTGCGTTTCCTCCGGCGTCAGGGCAAAAAAGGTTGCGATACCGTAAGGATTCGACAATACCCGCACCACCTGCCCGGCGGCCGCCACTTCCACCGCCGCCAGCACGCCTTCCGGCACCTTCTCAAGTAAGGTGACTTCATCAACCACCGGCATTGCCCGACGCAGGCGATTGTTGACCAATACGCCATCATCCTTTTTCAGGATCGCCGCCACCACGTTGATCCCACGATCCAACGCCGCATTGATAAGCCAGACCGCTTCAAGGAAATCGATCTCTTCGCCCACCAGCGGGATCCAGCCCTGCGCAAAGCAATCCTCGCTCAGTGATGCCAGCTTATCCACGCTGATGGTGGTTCCCATCCCCACGCCGACGCCACCCGGCGTTTGCGGGTTATGGCCAATCATTGTCGATTCAGTAATGATGGTTTCAGTGATGGTTTCCATCGCCACATCGCCAATCACCGGCGCGGCCTCATTGATGCAGATTTTCGCCACGTCCTGAAGCGACCACGGTGTTTTATCCAGTGCCTGCTGCAGAGAAGCGACCACCCCGGCAATGTTGTCCCGCGTCCCTTTCATGCCCGTGGTGGCGACAATCCCGCTAGCGATAAACTGCCCATGCTGCGCCAACGCCACTTCGGTGGTGGCGTTGCCGATATCAATCCCGGCGATTAACGGCATACCTCCCTCCGTCACTGGCTATCTTTACGCAGCTTGTTTCTCTGCTGATACACCTCTGCCGACTCGCGGACAAAGGCAGCGTTCACCGTGGCATGCCAGGTGTGCTCCAGCTCATAGGCAATCGCCTGTAGCTCCGCGAATGAAGAACGAAACGGACGTAGCGCATTGTAGATCTCCAGAATACGAGCATCCGGGATGGCAATCAGTTCCGCCGCGCGACGGAAATTGCGCGCCACGGCGTGACGCTGCATCTGTTCGGCAATCTGCGCCTGGTACTCCAGCGTTTGCTGAGAAATACGCACATCCTGCGGCCCGACCTTGCCTGCCAGCACATTCTCAAGGGTAATGTCGGTTAACGGTTTCCCGCCAGGCGTCTGGATTTTCTCCGGGCAGCGGGTAGCTAATGGGTAATCCTGCGCGGTCATGATGTTGTCGTTCATGGTCATTCCCTCACCAGTACAATATGCAGCGTGACAGGCGCAGCATCCTGCACCACATGTTTGGTTTCTTTGATGTGAAACAGCGCGGCCTTGGCCATAAATTTAGGGCGCACCATCTGGTCATTGACCACCGGCACCGGCGAAGGCGACTCTTTGCGTGCATAGCGCGCGGCGTTTTTACCGATCTGGCGATAGGTTTCCAGCGTCAGCAGCGGAGCCTGAGAGAACAGTTCAAGGTTACTCAGCGGCAGCAGATCGCGCTGATGAATCACCGTGGTTCCCTTCGACTGGATACCAATCCCAATGCCGGAACCGCTGAGGTTTGCCGCGTCCCACGCCATAAAAGAAACATCCGAGGTGCGCAGAATTCTGACCACCCGCGCACGCAGCCCCTCTTCTTCGATCCCCGCCACCAGCTCTTTAAGAATCGCCTTATGCGGCATATCAATCAGGGTCTTGTGCTGGTGCTTATCAAAGGCCGGACCGACGCCAATCACCACTTCATCTACGCGTTCGTCCGCTTTAGCCGCTTCGCCTTCGCTTACCTGCAAGGTGAAAACCGGCTTACATTCAGTTGTGCATTCCACGGTGTACCACCTTATTCAATTGAGCCTGGCTGAACCACGCCCGCGATATTTTTAATTTCCGCCCAGCGCTCGGCAGAGATGCGATAGCCGGTGCCTGGTCCCTGATAATCATTAATGTCGTTAACGGCGCTTACCACCTCAAACTGGCGATCCAGAATGGCCGACGTTTGCAGGTAATCACCGGTGACGCGCTGTCTCAGCATATTGAGAATGTTACTGGCGATATCTTCGAAGCCGCTACGGCTTAGCGCGCCGACGATATCCAGCCCGGTGATATTGCGCTTCATCATCTCTTCCACGGCAGCCAGATCTTCCACCACATTGCGCGCGGGCATATCTTTGCTGCCGTGAGCATAAGTGGCGGCCTCAACCTCCTCATCGCTAATCAGCGGCAGGCCCAGTTCGCGGAACACCGCCTGAATGGCGCGTGCCGCCTTGTTGCGGATGGCGATGGTTTCTTCTTCGGTTACAGGACGCAGACCACCGTCAACCATCAGATCGCGTTGCAGAATGTTGTAATCATCGAAGTCTTCCGCGTCGAAGTTCGACCCGGCAAACATGTTGTCGTAGTTCGGTACGGCGCTATAGCCGGAGAAGATAAAGTCGGTGCCCGGCAGCATTTGCATCAGGGTACGGGCGGTACGGCGAATATCAGAGTGGGAAAAGGTCTGGTCATTGGCGGAGGCCACTTCAAGGTCGAGCATTGAGGCAATCAGGTTTTCCGCCAGCACCGCGCGGATCCCCGACGGCACCGCGCCGGTCATGCCAATACAGCTGACCGCACCGTTTTGCAGCCCCTGTACGCCCGCGCCTTTGGTGATAAAGATGCAGCGCGACTCCAGATAGAGCATCGATTTACTCTCGGAATAGCCCATCAGCGCTTCCGAACCGGTGCCAGAGGTGTAACGCATTTTCAGTCCGCGAGACGCATAGGCCGAGGCGAGAAACGCTTTGGACCACGGTGTATCATCGCCGTCAGTAAACACCGACTCTGTACCGTATACCGATACCGTTTCGGCGTAGCTGGTTAACCCGCGCATCCCCAGCTCCAGCTCCGTCGCCTCCTCAACGGAACATTGCGTGAGCACGCCAGGACGACCGCACTGGGAACCGACCAGCAGCGCCAGGGCGTTAAACGGCGCATAGCGGGCGATCCCGACCGTGGTTTCCTGTTCTGAAAAACCACGGATCCCCGCTTCAGCCGCATCGGCGGCAATCTGTACCGGGTTATCTTTCAGGTTAGTGACATGGCACTGGTTGGATGGCGTGCGCCTGGCGCGCATTTTTTGCAGCGCCATCATCATTTCCACCACGTTCATTTGCGCCATCACCTCCACCGCTTTCGCCGGGGTGATGGCGGTGGTAATAGCAACAATCTCTTCCCGGCTGACGTGGATATCCACCAGCATTCTGGCGATCTCCAGCGCGTCGAGCCGCATTGCCCGTTCAGTTTCAGCCACGTTAATCGCGTAGTCGGCAATAAAACGGTCAATCATGTCGAACTCGGCGCGGCTCTTGCCGTCCAGCTCAACAATACGACCATTCTCTACCTTCACCGACGAAGCCGGATCGTAGGGGCTTTCCATGGCGATCAGCCCCTCTTCAGGCCATTCGCCAATCAGCCCATCCTGATTTACAGGGCGCTTCGCAAGCACTTCGAATCGTTTTGATCTTCTCATAGTTTATGGACTCAAAAGATAAAAAATAGGGACGCCGGGCCGTATTGCCGGGGACACACCACCCGGCATTCGCCTTTCATCAGCAATGGCCGAACTCTAAATGAGCACAGCAATAAAAAAATAAAATTAATTTCGTTCCAATTTGGCACGTAATAAAAATTCATCGTTCCATATTGAAACGGTTCTCAGGAATATCCGGAGCGAATTGTGACGAAGTTAAATGATCATTATCAATAAACACCAACACACAAAATTATATTAATATTTTTTTAAATTTTCACCCTATTGACTTAATAACGCGCGGCGAGAAAATAAAGCCAAACCCAATGATAAAAAATAGCTGTATCGCGATATTTTCGTGACCTCAGCCCTACAACATTTTCAGGAGAGACTGTGAATAAGAGCCAACCAATCGCCACCATTACGCTGGCGGCGGCGAAAAAAATGGCGCAGGCCGTCGAGGCTAAAGCGCTTGAGATCAACGTGCCGGTAGTCTTTTCCGTGGTGGATCGCGGCGGCAACACGCTGCTGATGCAACGCATGGACGACGCGTTCGTCACCAGCTGTGATATTTCTCTTAATAAAGCGTATACCGCCTGCTGTCTGCGGCAGGGGACCCATGAAATTACCGACGCGGTACAACCGGGTGCGTCACTATATGGTTTACAGCTAACGAATCAACAGCGGATCGTTATTTTTGGCGGCGGCTTACCTGTCATGTTAAACGATAAATTAATCGGTGCTGTCGGCGTAAGTGGCGGTACTGTCGAACAAGACATGTTATTAGCGCAAACCGCACTGAATTGTTTCTCTGAATTATAATTTAAATCTAAGAAGGTAAATTATGAGCTATCGTATGTTTGATTACCTGGTGCCAAATGTGAACTTTTTTGGCCCGAATGCTATTTCCGTCGTTGGCGAACGCTGCAAACTGTTGGGCGGTAAAAAAGCGCTGCTGGTGACTGATAAAGGTCTGCGAGCCATTAAGGACGGCGCGGTTGATAAAACCCTCGAACATCTGCGTGAAGCCGGTATTGACGTGGTGGTGTTTGACGGCGTCGAGCCAAACCCTAAAGACACCAACGTGCGCGACGGCCTGGAAGTTTTTCGTAAAGAGCAATGCGATATCATCGTTACCGTCGGCGGTGGTAGCCCGCATGACTGCGGTAAAGGCATCGGCATCGCAGCGACGCACGAAGGCGATCTCTATAGCTATGCCGGGATTGAAACTCTGACCAATCCGCTGCCGCCGATCGTCGCGGTGAATACCACCGCCGGTACCGCCAGCGAAGTCACCCGCCACTGCGTGCTGACCAATACCAAAACCAAAGTGAAGTTTGTGATTGTCAGCTGGCGCAACCTGCCGTCGGTTTCCATCAATGACCCACTGCTGATGCTCGGCAAACCTGCGCCACTGACTGCGGCAACCGGAATGGACGCCCTGACCCACGCCGTTGAGGCCTATATTTCAAAAGATGCCAACCCGGTTACCGACGCCGCCGCGATCCAGGCAATTCGTCTGATCGCCCGCAACTTACGCCAGGCCGTAGCGCTGGGCAGCAACCTGAAAGCTCGCGAGAACATGGCCTATGCCTCTTTGCTGGCGGGTATGGCCTTCAACAACGCCAACCTTGGCTACGTTCACGCGATGGCGCATCAGCTTGGCGGTCTGTACGACATGCCGCACGGCGTAGCAAACGCCGTCCTGCTGCCGCACGTGGCACGCTATAACCTGATCGCTAATCCGGAGAAATTTGCCGACATCGCGGAGTTTATGGGTGAGAACACCGACGGTCTGTCCACCATGGATGCCGCTGAGCTGGCGATTCGCGCCATCGCTCGCCTCTCTGCCGATATCGGTATTCCGCAGCATCTGCGCGAGCTGGGCGTCAAAGAAGCCGATTTCCCGTATATGGCGGAAATGGCGCTGAAAGACGGCAATGCCTTCTCCAACCCGCGTAAAGGGAACGAGAAAGAAATTGCCGAGATCTTCCGTCAGGCATTCTGATCAATAAGGGGGCGCAATGTCACTTTCATCACCGGGCGTACATCTGTTTTATCACTCACGCTGGCAGGATACGCGCGAGCTTGATGAACTATGCTGGGGGCTGGAAGAGCAAGGCGTCCCTTGCCGGACAATCTGTTGCGACGAGCATGACTGCGCGCTGGCCCTCAGCAAGCTGGCGGCTAAAAGCTCAACGCTACGCGTGGGTCTCGGCCTCAGCGCCAGTGGTGATATTGCCCTAACCCACGCCCAGCTACCCGAGGATCGGGCGCTGGTCCGCGGGCATATCGCCGCCGGGATAGCCCACATCCGCACACTCGGCGCCAATGCTGGCCAACTGGTCAAAGTGCTTCCCTTTAGCGAGATAAAATAAATGTACCGCATCTATACCCGAACCGGTGATAAAGGCACGACCGCGCTGTTTGGCGGCAGTCGTATCGACAAAGACGACATCCGCGTTAACGCCTACGGTACGGTGGATGAACTGATTTCCCAGCTTGGCGTCTGCTATGCCAGCTCGCGCCAGGCAGAATTACGCCAGGATCTGCATGCCATCCAGAAGATGCTGTTTGTGCTGGGGGCGGAACTCGCCAGCGATGAGAAAGGTCTCGCCCGCTTAACGCAGACGATTAACGCCGAGGATATTCAGGCGCTGGAGCAACTTATTGACCGCAATATGGCGCAGAGCGGCCCCCTGAAAGAATTTGTCATTCCGGGGAAAAATCTGGCATCGGCACAGCTACACGTTGCGCGCACCCTGGCACGGCGGCTGGAGCGGATCCTCATCGCGATGGACAGAACGCTGACGTTACGCGATGAACCCAAGCGTTATATCAACCGGCTGTCGGATGCGCTGTTCTCCATGGCCAGAATCGAAGAAACTACTCCAGATGTTTGCGCTTAAACTGGCTGGCGTCGATGTCGTACTGCTTCATCTTACGCCACAAGGTGGTGCGACCAATATTCAGCAGTTGCGACATCTCCTGTACTCGCCCACTAGTGACACGGGCGGCATGGATAATCGCCTCTTTTTCGATAGCGGTAAACGTCAGGCTGGCTGGCAGCAGGGAAGATGCGGTCTCCAGACCGGGGCGCTCGGCAAACAGATAATCAGGTAAATTACTCAGCCGAATATGCCCGTTATCGCTACTGATGGCGATGTTTTCGATAATGCTGTTCAGCTCGAAGTCATTGCCCGGCCACGAATAAGCCACCAGTTGTGCCAGCGCGTCATCGTCGATCTTCAGGCTGTATGAAAAGCGTTTTTTCAGGCTATTCAGTCGCGTATAAATCAGCGAGGGAATACTGTTACGCCGCGCTCGTAGCGGCGGGATAACAATCTCAAAAGAGTGCAGCGCGTAATACAGTTGGCGGCTAAAGCGGTTTTGCTCCACCAGGTTAGCGAGATCAACCGTAGTGGTGGCGATCACTTTCACATCCACCGGAATCAGCCGACGGGCATCAAGACGGGTTAACACCCCCTGCTTAATCACCTGTAACAGCGCGGATTGCAGCTCCGGCGCCAGATATTCAATTTTCTCCAGAAACAGCGTGCCGCCGTTCGCCAGCTCAAGGCGGCTCAACCGACCATTTTCATCATCGGTGGGCGCACTGCCCATAAAATCCTGCCCCAGCACGCTGTTGGCATACAGCTGACAGTTCACGGCGATATACGGCCCGCTGGCGCGTTCGCTTTCATTGTGAATGGCCTGGCTCAGCAGCTCTTTCCCGACGCCCTCTTCCCCACACAGCAGGATCGGGAAACTCCCCCTTGCCGCCTGGCGACCAAAATGGATCAAGCGTCGGGTTTCTGGATCGTCCGTCGACATCTGCTCAAAGGTGTGGCTCACCTTACCAAGCTGGCTGGTCATCAGCTGACGCATTTGCTCCACCGGGTGCAGCAGCAGGATAAAGCTGTTGCCCTGCTCCTCAACAATCGGCTTCAGGGTGATAACAGCATCAACAAACTGGTGCTGGCTTTCAAAAGTGACTTCGACGTGATTCAGACCGCGGGCATGTTTAATTGCCCGACGCAGCAGCATGGGCATATTGAGCAGGTCGTGAATGTTTTTGCCCTGGCTGGCCTGCGCATCGAGATGCAAAAGCAGCGCCGCGCGCGCATTGAGGAACTGCAACACTCCCTGCTCATTCCAGGCCATCACGCCATCATCCATGCTCTCCAGCAGCCCGTACATCTGGTTCAGATGGCGGTTGGACTCTGCCAGCAGACTGTCGGTCAGCAATGAATTGCCGACTTCTCTGGCAATCGCCAGCGTCAGGGATAAATCAGAAACGGACTCATGCTCTACCAGACAGCATAATGAGATGGAGCCAAACAGACGCCCATGGTTATCGAACACTGGCGTCGAGCAGAACGACCACGGATGCAGCGCCTGTTTAAAATGCTGAGCGCCAGAGGTTTTTGTCGGCTGGCCCGGCATTGTCGCCAGCGACAGCGCACAGCTGCCGATAATGCTTTCCGCGCAATAGCTGCCGTCGCGAAACCCAAGCTCCGCCAGCTGTTCTATCGTCTGCGGATCGCCGCAACGGCTGAGAATACAGGCCGATTCATCCAGAATCAGCAGCGCGCACGGACGACCGTCCATAAACTCCCAGGCATCTTCCAGCGCGGCCTGCGCAATCGTGAGCAGCGCCGTCTTACGACGACAAATCGACTCAAAGGTCAACCCTTGCGCCTGATGCGGCGCCTGCCAGGTTTCCCGCTGCATAAACTTGCTGCAACGATGCCATGACTGGGCGAGAACCGAAGAGACTTCCTGCCCGATGCTTTGCGTGTGCGCCGTCATATCCATTTCCGCTGTTTTGCCATAGACAACCCCTCCGGCAGAGACTGTCAGAGGGGGAGAAGATGCTGGGTAAATTTACCTATGCCCGATTAACGCGCCAGCCACTGCTGTCCCAGCAGGTCTGCCGTCAAAATAGCGGCATGTACGCTTTCAGGCGTCACCGGGAACGGCATATTGTGAATGGTTTCACCTTCTGCGCAGGTGGCTTTAGCCACGGCCATGATCTTGCCATCAATGTCATCTTTTACGCCCATTTCCGCTAACGTTACCGGCAGGCCCACTTTCTGACAGAAATTCAGCACGGTTTCGATCTCTTCCATCGGGCTGTTCTGCAGCACCAGCTGCGCCAGCGTACCAAAGGCGACTTTTTCACCGTGGTACAGATGGTGGCACTCTTCCAGAATCGTAAAGCCGTTATGGATGGCATGTGCCCCCGCAAGTCCGCTGCTTTCAAAACCGATACCGCTGAGGTAGGTGTTGGCTTCGACAATACGTTCCAGCGCATCGGTCACCACACCAGCCTGGGCGGCTAAGCGTGCCTTTTCGCCTTCCGCCAGCAGGGTATCATAGCACAGGCGCGCCAGGCTCAGCGCCGCCACGGTGGACTGCCCGCCCGCCATGCTGGTCGCCCGAGCGTCATAACAGGCTTTCGCTTCAAACCAGGTCGAGAGCGCATCGCCCATCCCGGCCACCAGCAGACGTACCGGCGCTTTGGCAATAATTGCGGTATCCATCACCACCATATCCGGGTTTTTCGGGTAGATCAGATACTCTTCAAACTCACCCGCTTCGGTATAGATAACGGACAGCGCGCTGGTTGGCGCATCGGTAGATGCGATAGTTGGGATCACTACTACCGGCAGCTTCTGGTAATAACCAATCGCTTTGGCGGTATCTAACGTTTTCCCACCGCCAATCCCAACCACACCACGGCAACCGTGTTTTTTCAGAATGGCAATCAGGCGATTAATTTCAACATGGCTGCATTCACCGTTGAAGCGTTCCGCGTGGCAGCTAATGTCATGGCTATGCAGACCATTGAGTACCTTTTCTCCCGCCAGCTTCATCACGAAGTCGTCCGCAATCACGAAAAAGCTGTCAGCCAGATTTTTAGCGTATTGACCAAATAAGGTAGAAGCGTCAGGACCCTGGAGATATTTGGCTGGAGATTGAATAACTTTTAGCATTCCTTTCATCCTCAAATAAGTACATGTTTTTACATGGTGAGCCCTGGCGTTAACCCGTTTAGCCTGATGTTGACGGCGAAAGCGGACGTACCGGAGCGATGTAATAACTGTATGGCGAGGCGTGCACAAAAAAATCTTTCGTCATTTTGTTCTGATATGGAACAGATAAAAATGACATGCGTTTCATATTGGAACACTTAACCACAAAAATAATGAGGTTTGCGATCTCGATCCGTTCCTTTACCGCGAAATCACCGACAAACACGATGATAAATTTCCCCAATTACGCGCCATCCTGCGTAAAACCCCGCAAAAAAGACTGACTGCGCCGTGTGGCCTGCTCTGATCGCAGGAGAAAAAAGTCGAGCTGGTTCGCATTGTGATGATTTCTCGCCTAATTAAGTTTCATTTCGGAACAAAAAACAGCAATCACGTTTCGTAATGAAACTCATTTTCGCGTTGTTTTTTTCCAGGCTGACTTCGCCAGAATCTCTCTATCGCCTCCGCACCATGAACATGCATTCGGGGGTTTGTCTTACACTCAACCTCGAGGAGCCGTTATGTCTCAATTCTTTTTTAATCAACGCCCCCATCTCGTTAGCGACGTGATCGACGGTACAATTATCACCAGCCCGTGGAATAACCTGGCGCGTCTGGAGAGCGATCCGGCCATTCGCATCGTGGTTCGCCGCGACCTTAACAAAAATAACGTGGCGGTGATCTCCGGCGGCGGTTCAGGACACGAACCCGCGCACGTTGGGTTTATCGGCAAAGGAATGCTGACCGCGGCGGTCTGCGGCGACGTGTTCGCCTCCCCGAGCGTGGATGCGGTACTGACCGCTATTCAGGCAGTGACCGGTGAGGCTGGCTGTCTGTTGATCGTGAAGAACTACACTGGTGACCGTCTTAATTTCGGTCTCGCCGCCGAGAAAGCGCGACGCCTGGGCTACAACGTTGAAATGCTGATAGTCGGTGACGATATCTCCCTGCCGGATAACAAACATCCGCGTGGCATTGCGGGAACCATCCTGGTGCATAAAATCGCCGGCTATTTCGCTGAACGCGGCTACAACCTCGCCACCGTCCTGCGTGAAGCGCAGTACGCAGCCAACAACACCTTCAGCCTGGGTGTTGCGCTTTCCAGCTGCCATCTGCCGCAAGAAACCGACGCCGCGCCGCGCCATCATCCGGGTCATTCAGAGCTGGGCATGGGGATTCACGGCGAACCGGGAGCCTCGGTTATCGATACGCAAAACAGTGCGCAGGTGGTGAATCTGATGGTGGATAAACTGCTGACGGCCCTGCCTGAAACCGGCAGAGTGGCGGTGATGATTAACAATCTTGGCGGCGTGTCCGTTGCGGAAATGGCTATTATCACCCGCGAACTGGCAAGCAGTCCGCTGTACCCGCGTATCGACTGGCTGATTGGTCCGGCTTCGCTGGTCACCGCGTTGGATATGAAAGGATTCTCACTGACGGCCATCGTGCTCGAAGAGAGCATCGAAAAAGCGCTGCTGACCGAAGTGGAAACCAGCAACTGGCCGACTCCCGTCCCACCGCGTGAAATCAGCTACGCACCATCATCCCAGCGCAGCGCGCGCGTGGAATTCCAGCCCTCTGCCAACGCGCTGGTCGCCGGGATTGTGGAGCTTATCACCGGAACGCTTTCCGATCTGGAAGCACATCTCAACGCGCTGGATGCCAAAGTCGGCGATGGCGATACGGGTTCAACCTTTGCCGCCGGCGCGCGTGAAATTGCCAGTCTGCTGCAGCGTCAGCAGCTTCCGCTGGATGACCTTGCCACGCTGTTCGCGTTGATTGGCGAACGTCTGACCGTGGTGATGGGCGGTTCCAGCGGCGTGCTGATGTCTATTTTCTTTACTGCCGCCGGGCAGAAACTGGAGCAGGGAGCTAACGTTGCCGAAGCGCTGAATACAGGTCTGGCGCAGATGAAGTTCTACGGCGGCGCAGACGAAGGCGATCGCACCATGATAGATGCCCTGCAACCCGCACTGACCTCACTGCTGGCGCAGCCGCACAACCTGCATGCCGCTTTTGACGCCGCGCAAGCCGGAGCCGAACGAACCTGCCTGTCGAGCAAAGCCAATGCAGGTCGCGCATCGTATCTGAGCAGCGAAAGCTTGTTGGGTAATATGGACCCCGGCGCGCATGCCGTCGCAATGGTATTTAAAGCGCTGGCAGAGAGTGAATTGGGTTAAGTGATAAATGCCTGATGCGCTTCGCGCATCAGGCAGAACGTTAACGGTAAACGCGGATGCCGCCCTCTACGCCGCGACTAAACAGTACCTGCCAAAGCTCAATATCTCTGGCGCGGAAAGCCCCAGCGCAGGCGCATAAATAGTAATTAAACATTCTTCTGAAGGTGGCGGAGTAACGTGAAGACAGCTCCGGCCATGCCTGATTAAAACGCTCATGCCAGGCCATCAGCGTTTTATCGTAATCGCTGCCAAAGTTATGCCAGTCTTCCATAACAAAGCGCGATTCGCTGGCCTCGGCAATATGCGAAATCGCCGGTAAACAACCGTTCGGGAAAATGTATTTATTGATCCACGGATCGACGCTCATCCCCTTTTTGTTGCTGCCAATGGTATGCAGCAGGAACAGCCCGTCCGGTTTTAAACAACGGTCGGCGATGCTGAAATAGGTGTCGTAGTTTTTCGGCCCGACGTGTTCGAACATCCCCACGGAAACAATGCGATCATAGTGTTTATCGAGGTCACGATAATCCTGCAGCAGAATGTTAACGTCCAGCCCTTCACAGCGCTGTTGCGCCATTTTCTGCTGCTCTTTAGAGATAGTGACGCCTTCGACCGCCACGCCATAATGACGCGCTGCATATTCCGCCAGTCCGCCCCAGCCACAACCGATATCGAGTAAACGCATACCCGGTTTGAGTTGTAGCTTCTCACAAATCATTTTCAATTTGGCATTTTGCGCTTCGTCTAATGTGGTGGCGTCTTTCCAGTAACCACAGGAATATTGCATGTGCGGATCCAGCATCAGCGCAAAAAGATCGTTCCCAATATCATAATGCTCTTTACCGACAATCCACGCGCGGCTCCGCGACTGCAAATTAAACAGGCGGGCGCTGGCAATGCGTAAAATATCTTTCAGGTTGCCCGGCATTTGCTGGTCGAGTTTTGCTTTGAGAATTTTGCAGAACAGAATATCGAGCCGCTCGCAGTCCCACCAGCCTTCCATATAGCTTTCACCCAGCCCTAACGAGCCTTGTTGCAGTACCCGCTTAAAGAAACCGGCATGATGAAGCTGAATATCCCAGGCACGAGAGCCATTAATCTGGATATCCGCTTGCGAAAGCAGCTCTTTCCCCATTCGGGTCCAGTTATCATTTGTTTCATTGACGATGACAGCATCTGAACAAAGCGTGTTCATGGTATTTACCAAAGTGGGCTAAAAATCGTTACGCAAGATTATTATGGAAAACTGAATGCATGTATTATGATCTGCGGACAAGATCTATCGAATAGCGGACACATCACCGGGAGCATTGACGATTTATTTATGGAGACTCTCGCGCAAAAACAGTGGAATTCATTTCCCGATAACTCCATTACGGAGCTGCCGCAGGACGTGTACTTCCGTTCTTATGTCCTGGAAGCCAACCATCATGTTCCGCTGCATTCGCACTCTTTTATGCAGTTTCATTTCGCCCGTAAAGGCAGCATGCGAATTGATGTCGCCGGCAAATGCTGGATAATTCCAGCGCATTATGGCATCTGGATCCCCAATAATACCGAGCATGCGGTCTGGGCACTGGATGATGTGTATTTAGAGAATCTGGATATTAAGCCGGGTTTTCTTGAAGAGAGCATCAATGAATGTAAAGTGGTGGCGATCAGTGATTTCGCCAGAGAGTTTATTCATTACGCCACCAATTTAATTTCGGGCCATTATGATAGCCAGTCAAAAGAGGGTAAGCTGGTTAGTGTTCTGGTCGATATTATTCTGCAGCTCCCGGAAGTCGCTTTTGTATTACCCTGGCCACACGATCGCGAATTAACCAAAGTGTGCCGGACAATTCAGGAATCCCCGGCCCTGGAGCATTCGGTTGAATACTGGGCACAGCATCTGGGCATGTCAGCCCGTACCTTTTCACGCCATTTCAAAAAAGAAACCGGATTGCCCTTCAGCGTCTGGAAGCAAAAAATGCGTATTCTGGAATCGGTATTAATGCTGAAAAAAAATAAAAGCGTAACTGCCGTGGCGCTGGATGTGGGGTATTCCAGCACCGCGGCATTTAGCTATGCATTTCGCCAGGCGTTTGGCGTGCCGCCATCGAATTACTGATTAACGGCGTTGATGCCAGTAAGCCGTTGCGCGCACCAGTTGCTGATCGAACGCCTCGGTTTCAAAGCGAACGCTGAGGTTTTTTACCGCCTTGCCTTCGCCGGTAATCCAGATGAAATAATCGTCTGCGGGCACGTTCAGCCGCGATAAATGTTCGTTCACCACCTGTTCGTCATGGCCGATAAACCACTGAATAGTAAACTCGTCGAGATGGGCAAAATAGTCCTGATACGCCGCATCCTGCACGTTTACCAGCGCCGTTACGTTCGGGCGTACCGCTAAACGGCTGAGCGACTCCAGCCGTCGGCGCAGCGCGGGCATTCCTGATTCATCACACACGTAAACCTGATACGCATAATCCTCTGGCACCACCAAAGAACCGCGCGGTCCACCGATCGTCAGCTTGTCACCCTCACGAGCATTCATCGCCCATGTGCTCGCCACGCCACCGTCATGAATATAAAAATCCAGCGCCAGCTCATGGCGCGCTTCGTCATACAACGGCGTGTAGTCACGGGAGAGCGGACGTACGCCGTCAGCCCAGACAATGCCTTCATCGGTGACAACAGGCGGCACAAAATGGCTGCCCGGCTCCGGGAAAAAGACCTTGGTATGGTCATCAAAACCGTGCGAGCTAAAACCGTCCAGCGCGTCACCGCCCAGTACGATGCGCTGAAAACCCGCGCTAATACGTTCTACGCGCAGGACGGTAAGTTCACGGAAGCGCAGTTCATTGCGAACGCGCTGTGGGTAGCGTGAGGTGTTTTTTGTCATTTTTTCGCCTTCGTGAAGATAATACGATATATCTAAATTTATTTTTAAATGATAATGATTGCTAATCAAAAAGATTGCAAGCACTTTTTTGATATAGTCAGCTTGTGATTAAACAGCTATCAGCAATCCATGAAAACCATTAATAATCATCAAATTAAACAAAAAATTATTTTATAGCCTTGCAAGCCGATAAACTTTAGATATAAATTAGATATATCTAAACAACATCAGGAGACGATGATGCAAAACCATCATGAAGGTTGCTGTAAACATACAGAGCACCAACACGAAGGCTGCTGCAAGGGTGAAGGACATCACCACGAAAGCCGCCACAGTGAGCACCATGCAGGCTGCTGCAAAAGTGAAGAGCATCGCCACGCAGGCTGTCACCAGGAACATCACCACGAACAGGGTTGCGGACGCCGCCATGGTCGCGGCGGAGGTGGTGGTCGTCGCCAGCGCTTCTTCGGTCACGGCGAATTACGCCTGGTGATTCTGGATATCCTGACCCGCGACGCCAGCCACGGCTATGAACTGATTAAAGCGATTGAAACCCTGACCCAGGGTAACTACACCCCGAGCCCGGGCGTTATCTATCCGACGCTGGATCTGTTGCAGGATCAGGCCCTGATCGCCATCAGCGACGAGGAAGGCGGGCGTAAGCAAATTGCCATCACGACTCAAGGTCTGCAGTGGCTGGATGAGAACCGCGAACATCTGGAACATATCCACGAACGTATTAAAGCCCGCTGTGTGGGTTTTGAATTACGTAAAAATCCACAGATGAAACGCGCGCTGGAGAACTTCAAAGCTGTGCTGGACCTACGCGTCAATCATGGTGATACCAGCGAGGCGCAGATCAAAAAAATCATTGGTATTATCGATCGCGCCGCGCTGGACATTACTCAGTTAGATTAATCTGCGCAGCAGGCGGAACCCGTGTCCGGCGTTGCGCCTGCTGTGGTTAAGATTAATGCAGCACCGTGACCGCATCTTCCAGACGACCCGCGCGATGTTTCACCATCGCGGAAATCTTGGCGCTCTCTTCAACCAGTTCGGCATTTT
The DNA here is from genome assembly GCF_005281025.1 of Citrobacter sp. wls714. NCBI lineage: Bacteria > Pseudomonadati > Pseudomonadota > Gammaproteobacteria > Enterobacterales > Enterobacteriaceae > Citrobacter > Citrobacter sp. wls714. Next base: position 79,804 of record NZ_SZWZ01000105.1, read on the forward strand.
TCTGCGTAATGCTGCTCAGTTCATTCACCGCACGAGTCAGGCTGGAAAGACCATCGGACTGTTCCAGCGTTGAGTGGCTGATTTGGGCGATCAACTGAGTGACGTTTTGCACCTGCGCCACAATATCGTCCATCATGCGCCCCGAGGCGTGCACCTGATCGGAGCCGGACTGCACCTTATCGGCGCTGGCATCAATCAGCTTGCGAATATCATTGGCTGCACTGGCGCTACGACTGGCAAGATGACGCACTTCTCCCGCCACTACGGCGAAGCCTTTGCCCTGCTCGCCCGCCCTCGCGGCTTCAACGGCGGCGTTCAAAGCCAGAATATTGGTCTGGAAAGCAATATCGTTAATCAGCGTGGTAATGGTGCCGATCCGCTGAGTGCTGTTGGCAATATCATCCATGGTTTTGATGACGGTATCCATCGCCTCGCCGCCGTGCGTTGCCGCGCTGCTGGCAGCAATCGAGAGTTTATCGGCTGCGGCGGCGGTCTCAGAATTTTGTTTCACCGACGCCGCCATCTGATTCATGGTGGCCACCGTTTCCTGCACATTCTCTACGGTCTGCTGCGTATGCTTGTTTAAATCATCACTGCCTTTCGCCAGCGTTTCGCTGTCGCTGCGCACACAACTCACCTGGCTGGAGACATCATGGATGAGCCAACGGCACATTAACCCCAGTTGCCCCACCGCTCGCAGCATCAAGCCCAGTTCATCGCTGCGGTTAAGATGCGACACGCTGTTGCGCTCACCGGTCGCCACTTTCAACGCCTGACGCGCGACATTCTCGATGGGACGCACAATTTGCCATTCGAAAATAGCCGTCCCCAGCAGCATTACCAACGCACTCATCAACAGTAACGGCCATTCGGCGCCCATTTGCTGCAATGCGGTCGCCAGTACGACAAACATTAATGCCATCACGCTGCGTACCCGCCAGCGAATCGGCAGTGCCGGGAGTTTACCCAGCCAGCCTTTGCGTACCACCAAACCTTTATGAATACGTCGATTGCAACGTCCTTCATTCAGCGCCTTATATAAAGGCTCTACTGCCGCAATCTCTTCGTCAGTTGCCCGGGTGCGAATCGACATATACCCGGTCACTCGCCCTTCCCGCACCATCGGCACCGCGTTGGCCCTCACCCAGTAGTGATCGCCATTCTTACGCCGGTTTTTCACAATGCCGCTCCACGGCTCACCCTGTTTGAGGGTGTACCACATATCCGCGAATGCCGCTTTTGGCATGTCCGGATGACGAACCAGGTTGTGCGGCTTATCGAGCAATTCATTCAGTTGATAGCCGCTGACCTGGACAAAGGTATCGTTAGCATGAGTGATATAGCTTTGTAAGTCGGTGGTGGACATGAGGGTGATATCATCATCCAGCGGTGTATTTTGCTGACTAACGTAGGGATGAGCAGACATGGTTGCGTCCTGTGCAGGTTATCTGGTTGTTAACTCTTTCGGCTTATGTTATTTCGGCGATAATGTTTTTATCTTTAGTTGTTAAATTTGATTTAGATCGCAATTTGCGATTAAACCTCAAAATCTGTACGCATTCTAATTCGTTGATTTAAAATACTTTCATTAGGTAACTATTCAATTGCACGTCTTCTCCCGCACCGTGACAGTGCAAACATTGCCCATTTTTAGCGCAAATACGCGTTTATTCGATCTGTTTTCAGGTGCCAAATCTGGGCAAAATGCCAGCAAATGTTAAATACCGGCATTAAATGTTGCACAAATGAGATATTTCCTGGTGTTTATCCCGATTTTTGCTAAGCGCGCCGGAATGGCGCAATCCCTGCAATACTTAAATCAGTATCATGTGATACGCCAGCTCCGGGAGCATATTTTGAACAGGTTACCTTCCAGCGCATCGGCCCTGGCCTGCAGCGCACACGCACTGAATCTCATCGAAAAGCGCACGCTTGATCATGAGGAAATGAAATCATTAAACCGCGAGGTGATTGAGTACTTTAAGGAGCATGTCAATCCGGGGTTCTTAGAGTATCGAAAATCTGTAACTGCAGGCGGGGATTACGGAGCCGTAGAGTGGCAAGCGGGAAGCCTTAATACGCTTGTCGACACCCAGGGACAGGAGTTTGTTGATTGCCTGGGCGGTTTTGGCATTTTCAACGTGGGGCACCGTAATCCAGTCGTGGTTTCCGCCGTACAGAACCAACTCGCGAAACAACCTCTGCACAGCCAGGAGTTACTTGACCCGTTGCGGGCCATGCTGGCAAAAACCCTCGCCGCACTGGCGCCCGGTAAACTGAAATACAGTTTTTTCTGTAACAGCGGGACCGAGTCGGTTGAAGCCGCCCTGAAGCTGGCGAAAGCGTATCAATCGCCGCGCGGTAAATTTACATTTATTGCCACCAGCGGCGCATTCCATGGTAAATCCCTCGGCGCGCTATCCGCCACGGCGAAATCCACCTTCCGTAAACCCTTTATGCCGCTGCTGCCGGGATTCCGCCATGTGCCATTTGGCGATATTAACGCGATGCGTACCATGCTCAGCGAGTGTAAAAAGACCGGTGACGACGTCGCCGCCGTGATCCTTGAGCCTATTCAGGGCGAAGGGGGCGTGATCCTGCCGCCGCAAGGGTATTTGACCGCCGTTCGTAAGCTCTGTGATGAGTTTGGCGCGCTGATGATCCTTGACGAAGTGCAGACCGGCATGGGTCGTACCGGCAAAATGTTCGCCTGCGAGCACGAAAACGTGCAGCCGGATATTATGTGTCTGGCAAAAGCGTTGGGCGGCGGCGTGATGCCGATTGGCGCAACCATTGCCACCGAAGAGGTGTTCTCCGTCCTGTTCGATAATCCTTTCCTGCATACCACTACGTTTGGCGGCAACCCGCTCGCTTGTGCGGCGGCGCTGGCCACCATTAACGTCCTGCTGGAGCAAAATTTACCGGCTCAGGCAGAGCAGAAAGGCGATATGTTGCTGGATGGTTTCCGCCAGCTTGCGCGGGAATACCCGGATCTGGTACACGATGTACGCGGCAAAGGCATGTTGATGGCGATTGAGTTTGTCGATAATGAAATCGGCTATAACTTTGCCAGTGAGATGTTCCGCCAGCGGGTGCTGGTCGCCGGGACGCTGAACAATGCCAAGACGATCCGCATCGAACCGCCGCTAACGTTAACGATCGAGCAATGCGATCTGGTGTTGCGATCAACACGCAAAGCCCTGGCAGCATTACGGGTGAGCGTGGAGCAGATGTAATACCTGTCGGATGGCGCTGCGAGTATCTGGCCTACGAAAGTGTGTCCTTTGTAGGCTCAGGCGTAGCCGCCATCCGGCAGAATCACACAACTCACACAATGCGTACGCCGGCTGGCATCATCCGTTCTGGCGTTAAAAGCACGCTTTCACTACCGTCGTCGGTTTCCGCACACAGCAGCATGCACTCTGATGTCTCACCGCGCATTTTGGCCTTTTGCAGATTACACAGCACCACCACCGTTTTGCCCATCAGTTCCTCTTCGCTGTAATAAGGCACCAGACTGGTGACGGTTTGCAGCGTACGCTCTCCCACATCTACCTGTACGATATACAGCTTATCGGCATTGTCATGGCGCTTAACCTGTGCGATTTTTCCAACTCGTATTTCCATTCGGGCGAAATCAGCAAACGCAACGTTATCCATCCGACCTCCTTTCTGGTAAAATTTTACTAAAAAATAGCACGGTATTTATGAAACACAAAGGGCGATGAATTTACTAAAAACAGATGCATCTCATATCGCTTCCTTTACAATAAATACCCCATGCGTCGAAGGGTGGTATGAAAGGCACATATGGCAACACTTAAAGATATAGCAACGGAAGCTGGCGTTTCTCTGGCAACCGTATCCAGGGTTTTGAATGATGACCCCACTCTGAATGTGAAAGAGGAAACCCGGCATCGTATTCTGGAAATTGCGGAAAAGCTGGAATACAAGAGCAGCTCATCCCATAGAACGCAGGTTAACATCGTCAACCAGCATCACATCCTTGCGCTCTATAGCTATCAACAGAAGCTGGAGATCAACGATCCGTACTATCTGTCGATACGCCACGGAATCGAAACCCAGTGTGAGAAGCTTGGTATTGAGCTAACCAATTGCTACGAGCATCATAGTGTCCCCGCCATCAAAAAACTCACCGGCGTGCTGGTAGTCGGGAAGGCCAGTGAGGTGATATGCCATACCGCTACTTCCCTGACGGACAATATCTGCTTTATCGATTTTCAGCCGCCTGGCGGTAAATATGACTTTGTTGATACTAATCTGACGCAGATTAGTCAGGAAATTATCGACTTTTTCATTCAGCAAGGTGCAACGCGAATTGGTTTTATCGGCGGCGAAGATGTGCCTGGTGAAGCCGATATTCGCGAGGTTGCCTTTGCGGAATACGGCAGGCTGAAAGGGGTGGTATCCGAATCGGATATTTATCGTGGCAGCTTTTCCAGCGCTTCTGGCTATGAACTGGCGAAAGAAATGCTGGCCAAAAAAGATTACCCGTCTGCGCTGTTCGTAGCTTCAGACTCTATAGCCATCGGTGTGTTACGCGCGATTCATGAAAAGAGGGTCAGCATTCCGGAACAGATTTCCCTTATCAGCATCAACGATATTCCTACCGCACGCTTTACCTTTCCTCCGCTTTCAACCGTGCGCATCCACTCAGAGATGATGGGCATCCAGGGGGTAAATCTGCTTATCGAAAAAGTTCGCGATGGCCGGGTTTTACCGCTTCAGGTCTATGTTCCGAGCCAGCTAAAACTACGTGGCACTACCCGTTAAGCCTCATTTACCCGACGCCATCGTCGGGTAAGCCTCTTCTGTCGTTACCTGCCAAATATCTCCATTTCGTGATCAAGTTAAAGTAAATCAACTTCGTCTATTTTATTTAGTAAAACTTTTACTAAAATGATTACCATACTGCGATGTCACCTGGATTGTTGATCAAGGTTCTGTGCATAAGGAAGAAAAATGAGAATTCTCGATAGCTTCGAACTGTTCCAACAACATGCGCATACACAACATCGGTGGCAAAGTTGTGCCGATTTGTTGGATAGCGCCAGAGACATCACGCCAGGCATTGTCTATTCACGGGGAGATGTCCTGAACTACGACGTACGATTTGATAGTACAACGGATGCGCTTTTTACCGGCCATCGTCGTTACGTTGAGGTGCATTGCTTTTTACACGGAACCCAGAAAATCGAATATGCGGCGAAAGCGCAGCTCCAGCAGGTCGATTGCTACCGAGAGGAAACTGACCGTGAATACCTGAGAGGTTTAGGACAAACCGTACAGGTGCAGGAAGGGCAAATTATTATTTGTGACAATAATGAAGCGTATCGATTCATTACACATGCCATGGTAAAAAAATTGGTTATTAAAGTCATGGCCAACGCGTTAGTACAACTGGTGTAACCCTTATTTTCGTATCACTTTTCGGCAGTAAGTTATCGCTTATTTTCATCTGCCGTCACAATGAAAAATCGTTAAATATTTTCGTCGGTGATGTATTAAATTAAGAAATACACACCACAAATAATATATTAAATTCTTTAAGATCTGGAGATATATTATGAGTGTCGTTGTCTCTGACAAACAGCATATTGCTGCTTTATATGCCGAACGCGATCATGTCCCTGCGGTTCTGGAAGATCATCGAATTAATGGAATCAACAAGGAGCCACCGCGGCCTTATCTATTTCCGTTTACCAGCACCTGGCAGGCAATAAAAAACATTCCTACAGAAGCCAGTAATTATCTGTCTTTGAATGGGGTCTGGAAATTCCATTGCGCAAGCAATCCGCGCTCAAGACCCAAAACGTTTTATCAAGAAAACTATGATGTTTCCGCATGGGATACCATTCAGGTTCCGGGCAACTGGGAAGCACAAGGCTTTGATAAGGCAATATATATTGACGAACGTTTCCCTTTCACCACCCAGTGGCCGGAAATCCCGCGCGACTATAACCCGGTCGGTTCGTATCGCCGTACTTTTAACCTGGACAACAGTTGGACCGGTCGTGAAGTCTTCCTACAGCTAGCTGGTGCCAGAACGGCCTCATTTGTCTGGATAAACGGTCAGCGCGTAGGTTATACCCAGAATGCTAAAAACCCTGCTGAATTTAATATCACCCCTTACATTAAAGCGGGCGAAAACACCATCGCGCTGGAAATTTACCGTTGGGCCAACGCCAGCTACGTGGAAAAACAAGACATGCTGGATATGTCTGGCCTCGAACGTGAGGTATTCATTTATTCCACTGATAAAACACGCATCTATGATATTTATTGTAAACCAGAATTAAATGAAGAATATACGCAGGGTATATTCAGCGTTAGCGTCAATCTGAAGCATTATGACCACCAACCTGTCGAACTCTTACTAAATGCAAAATTGCTGGATGATTCCCATGATTTCTCTGTATTAATCGATAAAGATCAATCATTCATCCGTAACGGAACAGAGCAGCAGTTTAGTTTCGCTGATAAGGTTCAGGCTCCTCGTCTTTGGAGTGCAGAAACCCCGAACCTATATACATTATTAATTACCCTGACTAACCCGCAGGGTGAAGTGATCGAGGCGACCAGCCATAAAATAGGTTTTCGCAAAGTACAAATCATCAACAGCCAGCTCACCGTCAACGGTAAAGCAATTAAGATCAAAGGGGTTAACCGCCACGAGCTGCACCCTACCCTCGGTCATGTTCCGACCGAAGAAAATATGCTGACTGATATTCGATTGATGAAAGAGCACAATATCAATGCGGTCCGCACCAGCCATTTCCCCTGCCATTCTCGCTGGTATCAGCTATGCGATGAATATGGCATCTATATTGTTGATGAAGCCAATATTGAATCACATCCGCTGGCATTAAAACCTGAAACGCAAATCGGCGATACCGAATCCTGGATCCCTGCTCACCTGGATCGCGTCCAGGCGATGGTTGAGCGCGACAAAAATCACCCCTGCGTTATCGTCTGGTCGATGGGCAATGAAGCCGGAACCGGATGTGTTTTTGAAACGCTCTATCGGTGGATAAAAGAGAAAGACAACAGCCGACCGGTACAGTATGAACCCGCTGGCGAAGCGTATTACAGCGACATTGTTTGCCCAATGTATCCCACGCTTGAGCGATTAGAGCAGTTTGCCTGCAAGGGCAGCGATCGTCCGATGATTATGATTGAGTACGCGCATGCTATGGGAAACTCTGTGGGCATCCTGCGTGATTACTGGAACATTATCGACGCGCACGACAATCTGCAGGGCGGTTTTATCTGGGAGTGGATGGACCATGCGCTGGAATTGACCAACGAACGCGGTCAAAAATATTGGGGATACGGCAAGGACTATCACCCGGATAAACCCAGCGACGGCAACTTTATGAATGATGGGCTGATTGCGGCCGATCGCACGCCACATCCACATATGGCGGAAGTGAAAAAGGTGTATCAGCCCATTCGTTTTCACGCAACGGATCCACAATCTGGCGTATTTGAGATAGAAAATCGCTATGATTTTATTGCCTTATCTCATTGCGACATTCAGTACAGCATCACTGAAAACGGACACCAAATCGCCCACGGTAGCCTGGGCTGCTTTAACGTGAAGCCCGCGCAACGTCAGACTCTTCACGTCCCAGTGGAAAATCTCTCGCGTCAGGAAAACAAAGAATACCTCGTCACACTCAGCGCGGTTACCAAAGATGAAGTTCCGCTAATTGGCAGCGGATATGAAATTGCCTGGGAGCAATTCAGCCTAACGCCGCCGGCAGTTTTTCATCTCAGCCCAGAGGCAAACACCCTCACCTTATCTGTGCAAGAGACGCCGACATCCATTGATATCAGCAGTAACCTTTTCACTCTCGCGTTCGAGCGCAGCACGGGTCGAATGGCTCACTTGTCAGCCGAGGGGAAAGCGCTGATTCTTACCGGTATTGAACCCAATTTCTGGCGGGGGCTGACGGATAACGATCTGGGTGCCAAACTCTTCGATAAATCCGCGATCTGGCAAGACGCAGGCAAACTGCGCGAATTATCCAGCCTCATAATCGAGCAGCCATCCAGCCACACCGCGGTCGTCACTACCGAATTCACCCTCCCGACAGTCGACTGCAGATATACCCTGACCTGGACCATACACGCGACGGGGGAAATGCACATCAGCATTGACTTTATTCCAGCAGCCCGCGAACTCCCCCTTCTGCTACGCATGGGTTCACAGCTGACCCTGCCCTGTGAGTTTAAGTATATCCAGTGGTTTGGCCGTGGTCCGGTAGAAACTTATGCCGACAGAAAGGGAGCCAAAGCGGGTATCTATGGTGGAACAACCTGGGAGCAATTCCACGCCTACCCCAGACCGCAGGAAAGCGGTAATAAAACGGATGTTCGTTGGGTGCGCATCGTCAATCATGACGGGTTCGGCCTCGAAGCGATTGCCGACGGGCAGTTACTTAACACCAGCGCCTGGCCTTTCGCCGCAAGCGAGCTCGATTTTGTCGCTGATAATGATGGCAGTAGCGCATCGGGATTAACGCCGTTATCGCATAAACATGGCGTTGATGTGCAACCAGCAGACATAACCACGTGGAACATCGATCTGGCGCAAATGGGGACGGGTGGGCAAAACTCATGGGGTTCTTTACCTCCCAAAGATTACCAACTACCGGTACAACCTTATCACTATGCGTTTTATTTACGCATCGTGCGTCCTGATGTGTAAGACCATTTTATTAACACCCTTTTCGAATGTCCTTTTACGGACATTCGAAATTTTTTCAAATAAAACTATTTTAATACACGAATAAAGGGATATGGTATGTCTGAAAAATCCGATGCAAGATATCAGATGTCTCTAATAACATTCTTGTTTTTCTCCATTGCAGGAGGAGGGTTTGTTCTTAAAGGCGTTGTGAGTCAATACACCGACTGGGGATATAACTCCTGGTTATTATATGCCTTTGCCTCATTATTTTATGCAATTCCCTATACATTCATGATCATTGAGCTTTCATCGATTAAAAAGCTGCGTGAATCTGAAAGTGGGTATCAGACATGGTTGAACCTGATTCTAGGCAGAAAATTGGGGTTTATCGCCGGTTTCTTTTACTTTTATGTCAATATTTTTTATTTTGTCGATCTGCTGCCTAATATCATTACCTATTTTATTTACACCTGTACCAGCGACGTAGCCTTTGTTACCCAATTAACCAACCAGACCTGGTTTAAACCGGTGATCAGTATTATTTCGATTGCGCTGTTCTGGCTGGCGACATGGGTATCAATGAAAGGCCCCAAATGGCTATCGCGGGCACTTTCATTCTCTGGTTACGCTGGGTTTGCTTTAACCATGCTGTTCATCATTGCCGCAACCTGGAAGTTATCTTCCGGCACGGTGACTTTTAACGGTACGCCGATTGCGCCTGAATACTTACAGCACATTGACCTGTCGTGGTCCAAAGTAGCCTCCATGTCCTGGGCTCTCCAGTCGTTGGGCGGGCTGGAAGCACTGGCCGCTTATAAGCGAAATATCCGTGGTGGTGATCGTAACTTCAGAACCGGGCTAATTCTTAACGTCTTTATCTTCTCCGGTATTATTGTAATTTCATCAATCCTGATGAATTTCATTTTACCTGCTGAACAGGCTTCCAATCTCGGCCTGTTATCCGCTATTTACGTCGCCTTCCAGCAGCTAGGTTTTCCTGACTGGTGGACCAATGTTATCGCATTATTCCTGATGATCACCACACTGTGTGGTTCCCTGATGTTATGGACTGCCGCGCCGGTCAAAATGCTGTTTGTTGATGCGCCAAAAGGCATTTTTGGCCATAAACTCTCAGAGGTAAACAGTGAAGGCACGCCAGTCAACGCCCTGAAAATGCAAGGCGTTGTCGTCACAATCATCATTATTTTGTTTATGCTGGGCCAGTTTAACTCGGAAATGAACACCATTCTGGTGGCAGTGAAAAACCTGGACGGGGGTGCAGCAACGATTCCCGTGCTGTTTATGGTAGCAGGTTATATAAAGCTACGTATGCAGTCCACTCATCAGGATTACGCACGTGATTTTTACTTCCTCGGTAAAGGGCGTTTCTGGGCGTTATTATCCGTGGCACCAATCGTGATTATTTTCGCCGCGTCTACAGTAGCTGCATTAATCCCTGGGCCAGAGGACTGGAGCGCTAATTTTATGGGGTCATTAATCCAGCTTATTCTTGGCCCCGTCAGTATTATTGCCGTGTTCTATTATTGCAGCATTATGTATAACCGCTGGAGGATTAAAAACCCTAACGATAACTCACTCTTTAATAAAGTTTAAGACACCGTTTTAATCTGTAACGCCGTTATCTGAAGTCCTACCCTCCCGTTACGCAAGTAACAGGAGGGTTGCTTGTTGACTAAGAGATTTACAGTGAAAAAATAAAATAATTATCTTCTGATGGAATAGAAAGATGACACTTAATAAAAACACTTACAGGGCATTACTCGCCCTGGCCTTTTGTTGCTACCTTCCTTTGGCGATGGCGGAGGAAAATATTCCAGCAACACACGACGATACTAAAACACCAGAAATAACAAACACTACACCTTCATTTCGTTTTTATGGCGAAATGGGGGTGGGTGGTTATACGGCACTGGAGGGTGATTATAAAGGAAAATACGAAGACGGTACTTATATTGAAGGCGGCGTGGAGGGGCAATACGGGCACTGGTTTGGGCTTATATACGGTGAGGGCTGGACAGTACAGGCAGACCACGATGGCAATGCCTGGGTGCCCGATCATGGCTGGGGTGGTTTTGAAGGGGGGATTAACCGCTTTTGGGGTGGTTATCGAACCGATGATAAAACCGAAATTATTCTGAGCCTGCATAACGACTCTTCTCTGGACGATCTGCAATATTGGGCAGACTTCACGCCAGAGTTTGGTTATGAACTTCCCAATACTCGCGATATTGCCACGGCCGTCAAAGTACAAAACCTTAGCGGTGATTTCCGTTATAGCATCATCGCGACACCGGCTGGTCATACCGATGAAGATAAAGCATGGCTGCATTTTGGTAAATACGATCGCTACTCCGATAAATATATCTACCCTGCAATGGCAAACGGCTATATCCAGTATGACTTTATGAAAGATGTCACCTGGATGGGCGGGACAGAAATTACCGATGGCACCGGCCAACTTTTTGTCACCGGTTTTCTGACGCCGAACTTCGGCGCACGTGTCTGGCACCATACCGGACGTGGTGAAGGGCTGGGTAATCCGGGAACGGAAACCGGCGCGATGGTCAGTGCCATGTATGAGGCGTTTAAAGGTTTTTATCTCTCTACGGCCTACAGCTACGCGCAACACAACCTGGATAACGATCCCGACACAACCACATCCTATGCGCAATTTGGCATCTGGTACGAATATGGCGGCGGTAAATTCGCCACGGCTTTTGATAGCCGATTCAACCTGGGTAACAGTACTGACGATTCAGATAACAAAATATTCCTGATGCAGTATTACTACTGGGGTCATTAATTTCTCTGTTTATTTCGCTAAATGTGAAAAGGAGCTTCATTATTATGAAAAAATTATATTCGTTAACCCCGCTAGCCTGCGCATTATTATTTAGCATGTCAGCGCATGCAGCAACCGCCACCGATTTTAAAGATGTTATCGATCGCCACGGCGCACCTGAATATATGCGTGATACCAATAACGACAGCCATCAGCGCTTTAATCCATTCTTCGATCTGGGTTCATGGCATGGGCACCTGCTGCCAGACGGCCCAAATACCATGGGGGGCTTCCCCGGCGTCGCTCTGCTTACAGAGGAGTACATCAATTTTATGGCGACTAACTTTGATCGCCTGACGGTGTACCAGAGCGGTAAAAAAGTGGCCTTCGCGATGCAGGCGTACAGCATTCCGGGCGCGCTGGTACAAAAACTGACGGCCCCCGGCATCGAAGTTAACATGACCCTGCGTTTTGCGGATTCACACACTTCGCTGCTTGAAACCAGGATAACCAGTGATACCCCACTGGATCTGGTGTGGGATGGCGAGCTGCTGGAAAAAGTGGAGGCAAAAGACGGGAAGCCGACATCGACCAAAACCGTCGATGAAGAGTATCCGGATTATCAACGCAAAATCGTCGCCACTCGCGATGGTCTGAAAGTCACCTTCGGCAAAGTGCGTTCGACTTGGGATCTGCTTACCTCTGGCGAGTCAGAATATCAGGTGCATAAATCGCTGCCGATGAAGACGAAGGTCAGCGGTCATCGCTTCACCAGCAAGGCGCATATCAAAGGTTCAACCACGTTTTATACCACCTATTCACATCTGCTGACTTCACTGGAAGTCAGTAAAGAACAGGCGCAAATCCGCGATATTCTGGCGCGCCCGACTTCTTACATGCTCGCTTCACAACAGCGCTGGGAAGAGTACCTCAACAAAGGGTTAAACAATCCGGATGCCACAGACGAGCAAACCCGCGTCGCGGTAAAAGCGATTGAAACCTTAACCGGTAACTGGCGCGTCCCGGAAGGGGCAGTAAAACACAATACCGTTACACCTTCCGTCACGGCACGTTGGTTCTCTGGCAACCAGACCTATGCCTGGGACAGCTGGAAAATCGCCTTTGCCATGGTGCATTTCAACCCGCAAATTGCGAAAGATAGCATTCGCGCCCTGTTTGACTGGCAAATACAGCCCAACGATCCCATACGGCCGCAGGATGCCGGTATGATCCTCGACCTGGTGACCTGGAATAAGATCCCGGAACGCGGCGGCGACGGCGGTAACTGGAACGAGCGTAACACCAAGCCGAGCCTGGCGGCGTGGTCGGTGATGGAAGTCTACAACGTTACCAAAGACAAGGCCTGGCTGGAGGAGATGTATCCGAAGCTGGTGGCCTACCACGACTGGTGGTTGCGTAACCGCGATCACAACGGCAACGGCGTACCGGAATATGGCGCAACGCGCGATAAAGCTCACAACACCGACAGCGGTGAAATGCTGTTTACGGTGAAGAAAGGCGACAAGGAAGAGACACTCTCTGGATTGAAAAAATATGCAGAAGTGGTTAAAAGCACTCAGTACGACAGCCTGAGCATTCCGGCGCAGGAAGCGGCTGGATGGGAGTCGGGACGCGACGATGCGGCAGTCTTTGGTTTTATTGATAAAGATCAGCTGGATAAGTATGTAGCCAATGGCGGAAAACGTAGCGACTGGACGGTCAATTTTGCTGAAAACCGCGATAAAAACGGAAACCTGGTCGGCTACTCTTTGCTTCAGGAGTCTGTCGATCAGACCAGCTATATGTACAGTGATAACCATTATCTGGCAGAGATGGCGACCATCCTCGGTAAAACACAAGACGCGAAACACTATCAGTCGTTAGCGAAGGAGCTGGCTGATTACATCAATACCTGCATGTTCGACCCGGCAACAAAATTCTATTATGACGTGCGTATTGAGGACCAACCGCTGGCGAACGGCTGCGCGGGTAAACCGATCGTCGAGCGTGGTAAAGGGCCGGAAGGCTGGTCGCCGCTGTTTAACGGCGCAGCAACGCAGCCCCACGCGGATGCGGTGGTTAAGGTGATGCTCGATCCTAATGAGTTCAACACCTTTGTGCCGCTTGGCACGGCAGCGCTGACCAATCCGGCCTTTGGCCCAGACATATACTGGCGCGGACGCGTCTGGGTGGATCAGTTCTGGTTCGGGCTAAAAGGGATGGAGCGTTACGGCTATCGCAATGAAGCGTTAAAACTGGCGGATACCTTCTTCAGCCACGCCAAAGGCCTCACCGCTGACGGTCCGATTCAGGAAAACTATAACCCGCTGACCGGCGCACAACAGGGCGCGCCGAATTTCTCCTGGAGCGCGGCGCATCTCTATATGTTGTACAACGATTTTCTTAAAAAACAGTAAGCTGTGACATATCGCCGGATAGCGCTTCGCTTATCCGGCCTACCAAGGACACATTTTCACAGGCCGGATAAGGCGCTTGCACCGACATCCGGCAAATTCGTTCTCTGGCTCCACTCCTTTTTTGAATCCCATCACAATCACGGCATTCCCCTTTTCCCTTTTACGCTGCGACGGCTAAATTATTAACTCATCCGACCACATAACAATAATTTTACATACTGGACACGTTTATGAGCTATCCGTCACTGTTCGCCCCGCTCGATTTAGGCTTCACCACGCTTAAAAACCGCGTGCTGATGGGTTCAATGCATACCGGGCTGGAGGAATATCCCGACGGGGCAGAACGGTTGGCCGCGTTCTATGCCGAACGCGCCCGTCACGGCGTGGCTCTGATTGTGACCGGAGGCATTGCGCCAGCGTTATCCGGCGTGGGTATGGAAGGCGGCGCGGTGCTGAACGATACCAGCCAGCTCGCGCATCATCACGTGATTACCGATGCCGTGCATGACGAAGGCGGCAAAATCGCTCTGCAAATCCTGCATACCGGGCGTTACAGCTATCAGCCGCATCTGGTGGCGCCTTCTGCCATTCAGGCCCCCATCAACCGTTTTACGCCGCATGAACTGACGCACGATGAAGTGCTGCAGCTGATTGAGGATTTTGCCCACTGCGCGCAGCTGGCGCGAGAAGCGGGCTACGATGGCGTGGAAGTGATGGGCTCGGAAGGGTATCTCATCAACGAATTCCTGACCCTGCGCACCAATCAGCGCGACGACGAATGGGGCGGTGAGTATGCCAACCGCATGCGTTTTGCCGTCGAGGTGGTACGGGCAGTACGTCAGCGTGCCGGCAATGACTTTATTATTATCTTCCGCCTGTCGATGCTCGATCTGGTAGAAAACGGCGGCACCTTCGAGGAAACAGTCCAGTTGGCGCAGGCTGTAGAAGCCGCAGGCGCAACCATTATCAACACCGGTATTGGCTGGCACGAGGCGCGTATCCCCACCATCGCCACCCCGGTGCCGCGGGGTGCATTTAGCTGGGTGACGCGCAAGCTGAAAGGTCATGTGACGATCCCCCTGGTCACCACCAACCGCATTAACGATCCTAAAGTCGCCGATGACATTCTGGCCCGCGGCGATGCCGATATGGTGTCGATGGCCCGTCCGTTCCTCGCCGACGCCGAACTGCTGTCAAAAGCGCAAAGCGGACGAGCGGATGAAATCAATACCTGTATCGGTTGCAACCAGGCCTGCCTGGATCAGATCTTCGTCGGCAAAGTCACCTCTTGTCTGGTGAATCCACGCGCCTGCCACGAAACCAAAATGCCGATCGTTGCGGTAACTGTGCCGAAAAATCTGGCGGTTGTCGGCGCGGGTCCTGCTGGCCTCGCCTTCGCCATTAATGCCGCCGCGCGCGGGCATCACGTGACGCTGTTTGACGCCCATAGCGAGATTGGCGGACAGTTTAATATCGCCAAACAGATCCCCGGCAAAGAAGAATTCTATGAAACCCTACGCTACTACCGTCGGATGATCGACGTGACGGGCGTGACGCTAAGACTGAACCACATTGTCACCGCGCGCGATCTGGAAACTTTTGACGAGGCGATCCTCGCCAGTGGGATCGAACCACGGATGCCACCGATCGCGGGGATCGATCACCCTAAAGTGCTGAGCTATCTCGACGTCCTGCGCGATAAAGCGCCGGTGGGCAAACGCGTTGCCATCATTGGCTGCGGCGGGATCGGCTTTGATACCGCCATGTATCTGAGCCAGCCAGGCGATCCCACCAGCCAGAACATTGCTGAGTTCTGTGTGGAATGGGGGATCGACACCAGCCTGCAACAGCCTGGCGGCTTACGCCCTGAAGGTCCGCACTTATCCCGCAGTCCGCGTCAGATAGTGATGTTGCAGCGCAAGGTCAGCAAACCGGGGCAAGGTTTAGGTAAAACGACGGGCTGGATCCATCGCGCCACCCTGCTCTCACGCGGCGTGAAAATGATCCCGGCGGTCAGTTACCAGAAAATTGATGATGATGGGTTACACGTTGTGTTGAACGGCGAACCAGTGATCTTTAACGTGGATAACGTGGTGGTTTGCGCCGGGCAAGAGCCACGCCGTGAGCTGGTCGAACCGCTTCACGCGGCAGGTAAAACGGTTCATCTAATCGGCGGCTGCGATGTGGCGATGGAACTGGATGCCCGCCGCGCTATCGCGCAAGGCACGAGGCTGGCACTGGAAATTTAACATCATGTCTTTCGTAGGCCGGATAAGGCGCTCACGCCGCCATCCGGCACACGCGATTACCGACGACGACCTAATTTCACCGATTTGAGAATCACAAACTTATTATTGGTGGCGATGGTCTCGCAGTTGCCGAAAATCTTCTTCAGCTTGTGGAAGTAGTCGAGGTGACGGTTCGCCACAATATACAGCTCACCGTTAATCTTCAGACAGCGGCGGGCGTGATGGAACATCTCCCAGGCGATATTGTCGGTCAGCGCGTGCTTCTGATGGAACGGCGGGTTGCACAGGACGGCATTAAAGCGGAACGGCTCAACCCCGGACAGCGCGTTGTTAATCATAAACTCGCAGCGATCCAGCGCCTCAGGCATATTGCTTTCGACGTTCAGACGACTTGACGCCACCGCCATCGGCGATTCATCCACAAACACCACGCTGGCTTGTGGGTTTTTCTCCAGCAATGTCAGGCCAATCACGCCATTCCCACAGCCGAGATCGACAATCTCCCCTTCAAGATTTGCAGGCAGGTGCTCGATAAAGAAGCGCGCGCCGATATCCAGCCCGGTACGAGAGAAGACGTTGGCGTGGTTATGGATAGTCCAGTCGGTGCCTTCCAGTTTCCAGCTCAGCGTTTGCGAAGCAGCGGCCAGTTCAGGTTTGCTGAACGTACAGTTGATCAGACGGGCTTTTTTCCACGCCAGCGTCGTGGTGGTTGGACCCAACACCTTTTCAAACAGCTCCAGCGTCGAGGTATGAATGTCGCGTGCTTTCGCTCCGGCAATAATCCGCGTTTGCGGCGTCACCACTTCACGCAGCGCGCGCAGCTGTTGCTCCAGCAGCGCCATGGTTTTAGGAATTTTAATCAGCACCACGCCCGGCGCCTGCGGGTATTCCGCGGTGCTGTCGAGGAACTTGACGCTCGATTCGGCGATGTCGTTGTGACGCAGATTCTCGCGCGTGGCCAACTCGCTTAAATAGGAGTCGCCAATGCTGTACGGCGTGTGCTCCGCCAGCGCACAGCCCAGCGCGCCAAAGGTATCATTCAGGATCAGCACCGGGCCGCTAATCTCGGTATCATCCAGCTGTTGCAGCAGATATTCATCCGCCGCTTCCCACGCCAGCAGCGGGTTAACGTCATCCGTCTCCGGGAAACGTTTAAGTGACAGCGAACGGAAACCGTTGTCTATGTGGCTCATCGGCCCTCCTGAATGGTAAAATTTCGGCATATCCCTGAAAAGGGTGCGTGAGTATACACTTTTATGATTTGCGTGGACATTAATGAACCAACTAACTTATCTCCAGGGCTATCCTGAGCACTTACTCGCCCAGGTTCGAACCTTGATTAGCGAGCAGCGTCTGGGTGCAGTGCTGGAGAAGCGCTATCCGGGTACGCATGACTTCGCGACCGACAAAGCGCTCTGGCAATATACGCAAGATCTGAAAAACCAGTTTCTGCGCAATGCTCCACCGCTGAATAAGGTGATGTACGACAGCAAGATCCACGTTCTGAAGAATGCGCTGGGGCTGCATACCGCCGTCTCCCGCGTGCAGGGCGGCAAGCTAAAAGCCAAAGCGGAGATCCGCGTGGCGACCGTTTTTCGCAATGCCCCGGAACCCTTCCTGCGAATGATCGTGGTCCATGAACTGGCACATCTGAAAGAAAAAGAGCATGACAAAGCGTTTTACCAACTGTGCTGTCATATGGAACCTCAGTACCATCAACTGGAGTTCGATACCCGCCTGTGGTTAACGCAACAATCGTTAAAGCAAAGTGCGTAGTCGCGCACTGGCTTTGTCTTCAAGGCATGCTAAATTGACGAAAGGATCCCTTTTAGCAGCCTGAAGGCCTTTATGATACGTTTCGCAGTAATTGGCACAAACTGGATCACCCGCCAGTTTGTCGATGCCGCCCATGAAACCGGCAAGTATAAGTTAACCGCAGTGTATTCCCGCAGTCTTGAGCAGGCACAGACCTTCGCCAACGATTACCCCGTCGAGCACCTGTTTACCTCGCTGGAGGCGATGGCCAATAGTGATGCGATTGACGCCGTCTACATCGCCAGTCCAAACTCCCTGCACTTCCCGCAGACAGAGCTATTTTTGCAGCACAAAAAGCATGTCATTTGCGAAAAGCCGCTGGCCTCAAATCTGGCGCAAGCTGAAGCCGCTATCGCCTGCGCGCGCGAAAATCAGGTCGTGCTGTTTGAAGCATTTAAGACCGCCAGCCTGCCTAACTTCCTGCTGCTGCAGCAAGCGTTACCCAAAGTGGGCAGAATCAGGAAAGCCTTTATCAATTACTGCCAGTACTCCTCGCGTTACCAGCGTTATCTGGACGGTGAAAATCCGAATACGTTTAATCCGGCGTTCTCTAACGGTTCGATTATGGATATCGGCTTTTACTGCCTGGCCTCAGCGGTTGCGCTTTGGGGCGAACCGCAGAGCGTTCAGGCCAGCGCCAGCCTGCTGGAAAGTGGTGTGGATGCCCACGGCGTGGTCGTGCTTAATTACGGTGATTTCAGCGTCACACTCCAGCACTCCAAAGTCAGCGACTCGGTATTAGCCAGTGAAATTCAGGGCGAGTCGGGTTCGCTGGTCATTGAGCATATCTCTGAGTGTCAGAAAGTATGCTTCGTTGCGCGTGGTGGCAAAACGCAGGAGCTGACGGTGCCTCAGCATATCAATACTATGCTGTATGAGGCAGAGACTTTTGCTCATCTGGTTGAATCCG
The DNA here is from genome assembly GCF_005281025.1 of Citrobacter sp. wls714. NCBI lineage: Bacteria > Pseudomonadati > Pseudomonadota > Gammaproteobacteria > Enterobacterales > Enterobacteriaceae > Citrobacter > Citrobacter sp. wls714. Next base: position 98,714 of record NZ_SZWZ01000105.1, read on the forward strand.
GCGAAGTGGATCATCCGGCACTGAACGTCAGCCGTATCACCGCCAAACTGCAAACGGAAATTCGCCGTCAGACCGGCGTGATTTTCCCGGCAGATGAAACGGTAACATCGCTGACTGCGTAAAGGTATGTAAAACAAATGTTGCAGGCCATTGACTGCATGCATGGCCTGTAATATTTTGTAACCCGCAAAGGGGAGTAACTTCGTTGTCGGTTGATCGTCATTACGATGTGTGCAAAACCACATCCGGTCACCGGACAACAACAAAGGAATACGCTAGCGTATTCCTTTGTTGTTGTAAGTGAGACCTTGCCGAATGGCAAGGTCTATGCATAAAAAGCAGCGGCTAACGTCATTCGGCGTTGGCCGTTTTTTTATGCATGGGGGAATTATGAATACTGTCGGCACACCGTTGTTGTGGGGCGGCTTCGCTGTTGTGGTGGTGATTATGTTGGCCATCGACCTGCTGCTACAGGGTCGTCGTGGCGCACATACCATGTCGATGAAGCAGGCGGCAGCCTGGTCCATCGTCTGGGTCACGCTGTCGTTACTGTTTAACGCCGCATTCTGGTGGTACCTGGCCCAAACGCAGGGCCGCGCCGTTGCCGACCCACAGGCGCTGGCGTTTCTTACCGGCTATCTGATCGAGAAATCACTGGCGGTAGATAACGTCTTTGTCTGGCTGATGCTGTTCAGCTACTTCTCGGTACCGCCTGCGTTACAGCGTCGGGTACTGGTGTACGGCGTACTGGGCGCGATTGTGCTGCGTACGATTATGATCTTCGCAGGTAGCTGGCTTATCGCCCAGTTCGAATGGCTGCTGTACGTGTTTGGCGCGTTCCTGCTGTTTACCGGCGTGAAGATGGCACTGGCGAAAGAAGATGCTTCCGGTATCGGCGACAGACCGTTAGTCCGCTGGCTGCGTAGTCATTTACGCATGACCGATACCATCGAAGACGAAAAATTCTTCGTGCGTAAAAACGGACTGCTGTTCGTCACGCCGTTGATGCTGGTGTTGATTCTGGTTGAGCTGAGTGATGTCATTTTTGCCGTCGACAGTATTCCGGCAATCTTCGCCGTCACAACCGACCCGTTCATCGTGTTGACCTCAAACCTGTTTGCTATTTTGGGTCTGCGTGCGATGTACTTCCTGCTGGCTGGCGTGGCTGAGCGTTTCTCCATGCTGAAATACGGCTTGTCGGTCATTTTGGTGTTTATCGGTATTAAGATGCTGATCGTCGATTTCTATCATATCCCGATCGCTATCTCGTTAGGCGTGGTGTTCGGTATTCTGTTCGTTACGCTGGTCGTGAATGCGTGGGTTAATCACCAGCACGATAAAAAGCAGCAAATACAGTAAGTTTCATCCGCTAGCTGAAAAAGCCCGACAGCACACTGCGTGCGTCGGGCTTTTTGTTTATCATGTCAAATTAATGTTAATTTAAAGTTATAAAACATGATCTGAACGCAAAAATCAGGAGATTTCGCTTCCCGGGACTTCATCTTTCCTTATACTCAACCAGGCAAACACTTTGTTACATCCAGAAAGATGCATCATCAGAATGCACACTGGATGGGCAACAACACAATGAAAGGATTACTACATGACTACGCAACGTTCATCGGGGCTATTCTCGCGTTTGGCGCAAGGGAGCCTGGTTAAACAAATTTTGATCGGTTTGGTACTGGGGATATTGTTGGCGCTGGTGTCAAAACCTGCTGCAGAAGCCGTCGGGCTGTTGGGTACGCTGTTCGTTGGCGCATTAAAAGCCGTGGCCCCTGTTCTGGTCCTGATGCTGGTTATGGCGTCCATCGCCAACCACCAGCACGGACAAAAAACCAATATCCGTCCAATCCTGTTCCTTTACCTGCTCGGTACTTTTTCCGCAGCGTTAGCAGCGGTTGTCTTCAGCTTCGCCTTCCCGTCCACACTGCATCTTTCCAGCAGCGCCAGCGACATCGTACCGCCATCCGGCATTGTCGAAGTGATGCGTGGCCTGCTGATGAGTATGGTTTCTAACCCGATTGATGCCCTGCTTAACGCCAACTATATCGGCATTCTGGTATGGGCCGTCGGCCTGGGCTTTGCGCTGCGTCATGGGAATGAAACGACCAAAAATCTGGTCAATGATATGTCCAACGCCGTCACCTTTATGGTGAAGCTGGTGATTCGTTTCGCGCCAATTGGGATCTTCGGCCTGGTCTCCTCCACGCTGGCAACCACCGGTTTTGCCACGCTTTGGGGCTACGCTCAGCTGCTGACCGTGCTGGTAGGTTGTATGCTGCTGGTAGCGCTGGTGGTTAACCCGCTGCTGGTATTCTGGAAAATTCGCCGTAACCCGTATCCGCTGGTGCTGGCCTGTCTGCGTGAAAGCGGCGTGTATGCCTTCTTTACCCGCAGCTCCGCGGCAAACATTCCGGTGAATATGGCGCTGTGTGAGAAGTTGAATCTGGATCGTGATACCTACTCGGTTTCTATTCCGCTGGGGGTCACCATCAATATGGCGGGTGCGGCGATCACCATTACCGTGCTGACGCTGGCGGCGGTGAATACGCTGGGTATTCCGGTCGATTTACCGACAGCGCTGTTACTCAGCGTGGTGGCTTCGCTGTGTGCCTGCGGCGCATCGGGCGTGGCGGGTGGTTCTCTGCTGTTAATCCCCCTGGCATGCAACATGTTCGGGATTCCGAATGATATCGCCATGCAGGTGGTTGCCGTTGGCTTTATCATCGGCGTGCTGCAGGACTCCTGTGAAACGGCATTAAACTCTTCTACAGACGTCCTGTTTACCGCTGCTGCCTGTCAGGCAGAAGACGAACGTCTGGCCAACAACGCCCTGCGCGGCTAATCTCTGCTCCCCTCCGTCATCGGGCGGAGGGGTTACTATCTTGTACGCTTTTTTCAATTTTGAACGGATCAATTCCGCGTTTTTGCATCCGCCGGAAGCGAATAATATTCAAGCCGTTCATCACCAGAAAACTCCCTTCGATCATCGTCCCGCCAATCGATCCCAGCCAGAAGTTATGGATAACCCAGCAAGCGGTTGCGCACCACATAACGCAACGCACGGTTAAACCCTGGCAGCGAAACAGCGCCCAGGTGCTGGCCAGCGTGCCGATTATCGGCAACAGCTCCATCGCATGCTGTAATTTCGCCAGCCCGAGAACCAGGGTGAGGATAATAAAAACGGTCATTACCCACAGTTTACGGGTATGCATCGAGACAAGTGTGCGGATGGTATTGAGCTCAGCGCTCATTCCTGCAGGCCAGGCGCCCATCAGGAAAAAATGCACGCCAATGGTAGCGCTATAGACAGCGAGTTGCAGCCGGAACCGACGCTCATCGCGATTGAAAAAGGTGGTAATGCCGATTAGAAAGGCGATGACACCTACGCCCTGGGCCAGCCAATACGCGGTCATGCAAGCAACCCCAATTCTATCTCGTAGGCCGGATAAGGCGAGTTCGCCACCATCCGGCAACGGTTTGTGCCTGATGGCGCTGCGCTTATCAGGCCTACGGTTTGCGCAGACCTGTATGCAGGTACCATCAGGTATTTACTACAACGTTACGCCGCTTTTAAATATCGCTAACTCTCTAAAATCATTCCGCTCGTTGCAGGTTTGCTTACCGTTGGCGAAATCGACGATGGTATCGACAAATTCTTCCAGTAACTGCGGCATCGCTTTGCCGTGGATCAGTTGTCCGGCATCAAAATCGATCCAGTGCTTTTTCTTCGCTGCCAGCTCGCTGTTGGTAGCAATTTTCACCGTCGGCACAAATCCACCGTACGGCGTACCGCGACCGGTACTGAACAGCACCATATGACAGCCCGCTCCAGCCAGTGCACTGGTGGCGACTGCGTCGTTACCCGGCGCGCTCAGCAGGTTCAGACCGTGCGTTTTCAGGCGTTCACCGTAGCGCAGTACGTCCACCACCTGGCTGGAGCCTGCTTTTTGGGTACAGCCGAGAGATTTATCTTCCAGGGTGGTGATACCACCCGCTTTGTTGCCCGGCGATGGGTTTTCGTAGATCGGCTGGTCGTGAGCAATGAAGTACTGTTTGAAGTCATTCACCATAGTGACCAGCTTGCCGAACGTTTCTTCGTCACGGCAGTGGTCCATCAGCAACTGCTCGGCGCCGAACATTTCCGGTACTTCGGTCAGCACGGTGGTGCCGCCGTTGGCAATGACATAGTCGGAGAAGCGGCCCAGCATCGGGTTGGCGGTAATACCGGACAGGCCGTCAGAGCCGCCGCATTCGAGACCAAACTTCAGCTCGCCCAGCTTACCGGGTTCACGCTTATCGTTACGCATCACGTTGTACAACTGGTGAAGATGTTCGATCCCCGCTTCCACTTCGTCTTCCTGGTGTTGGCAGACCATAAAGTGAACGCGATCGGGATCGTACTCGCCTAAGGTTTCGCGAAAAGCGTCAACCTGGTTGTTTTCACAGCCGAGACCGACCACCAGCACTGCGCCCGCGTTCGGGTGGCGCACCATGTTTTGCAGCATGGTGCGGGTGTTGATATGGTCGTCACCCAGTTGCGAGCAGCCGTAGGTGTGGCTGAAGAGATGCACGCCGTCGATCCCTTCGGCATCGTTGGTCTCTTTCAGGAAGCGATTCTGCATCTGACGGGCCATGGCGTTGACGCAGCCTACTGTCGGCAGGATCCACAGTTCATTACGCACGCCAACATCGCCGTTGGCACGACGGTAGATCTGTACATCACGATCCGCCGGTTGCGCCTCAGGTTCCTGAAAGTCGGGTTGATAGCTATATTCATCCAGATCGCTCAGATTGGTACGCGTGTTATGAGCATGAATATGCTCGCCCGCCGCGATATCAGCCAGAGCATGGCCGATCGGCAGGCCATATTTCATGACGTTCTCACCCTGCGCGATATCGCAAAGCGCGAACTTATGCCCACGAGAGACCGCCTGGCGCAGGGTTACCGCCTGCCCGTCAACGGTAACTTCGGTTCCTTCAGCCAAATCAGCGAGCGCTACCGCAACGTTATCCAGCGTATGGATCTTGATGTATTGCATATCAACCCCGGACCTTAGAGCCTATTTCAGTAGGCGTATATTGTCGCAGCCCGTTTGGACACGGACAGCGCGCAAAAACCGGAGCGTACACGCAGTACGTGAGGATTTTGAGCACTGCCCAGGTTCAAACTGGCAAGTAAAATAGCCTAATGGATAGGCTCTTAGTTCAATTCAATGGCGAAATAATCACGCGCATTGTTGAAACAAATGTTTTTCACCATTTCACCCAGCAGTTGGATGTCGGCTGGGGCTTCGCCCGCAGCAACCCAACGACCGATCATCTGGCACAGAATACGACGGAAGTATTCGTGACGGGTGTAAGACAGGAAGCTACGGCTGTCGGTCAGCATGCCGACGAAGCGGCTCAGCAGGCCCAGTTGCGCCAGCTGTGTCATCTGACGTTCCATCCCGTCTTTCTGATCGTTGAACCACCAGCCGGAACCGAACTGCATCTTGCCCGGCATGCCTTCGCCCTGGAAGTTACCGATCATGGTGCCCAGCACTTCGTTATCGCGCGGGTTCAGACAGTACAGAATGGTTTTCGGCAGCAGGTTTTGTTCGTTCTGCTTGCTCAGCAGTTTGGACAGTTCTTCCGCCATCGGACGGTCGTTGATGGAGTCGAAGCCGACGTCCGCGCCCAACAGTTTGAATTGACGCAGGTTGTTATTACGCAGCGCGCCGATGTGGTACTGCTGTACCCATTCGCGACGTGCGTATTCTGCACCGAGGAACACCAGTACGGCGGTTTTGAACTGGGCAACTTCGTGCTCGCTCAGGGTTTCACCGGCCAGACGACGCGCCAGGATGCTATCCAGCTCCGCTTCGTTAGATTCCGCGAAAAGTACAACGTCCAGCGCGTGGTCAGACACTTTACAGCCGTGAGCGGCGAAGTGGTCCAGGCGTTTGGTCAGCGCGGTCTGCAGGTCAGCGAAACGACGGATATCGGTGTCAGAGACTTCACCGAGCTTGGCCATGTAATCGTTAAAGGTCGCCAGTTCGATGTTGAAGGCTTTATCCGGGCGCCAGCTCGGCAGCACTTTTACGTCGAAGGAGCCGTCTTTAGCAACGGCCGCGTGGTGCTCCAGAGAATCGATCGGGTCATCGGTGGTGCCGACCATTTTCACGTTCATCTGCTTCATGATACCGCGCGCGGAGAATTGATCCTGCGCCAGCAGTTCGTTGCACTGGTTCCAGATTTCGTCAGCCGTTGCCGGAGACAGCAACTTACCTGTAATACCAAACGGGCGACGCAACTCGAGGTGGGTCCAGTGGTACAGCGGGTTACCGATAGTGTGCGGAACCGTAGCGGCCCAGGCATCAAACTTCTCACGATCGGAGGCATCGCCGGTACACAGGCGCTCAGCAACGCCGTTGGTACGCATCGCACGCCACTTATAGTGATCACCCTTCAGCCAGATGTCATACAGGTTATTAAAACGGTAGTTTTCAGCGATTTGTTGCGGTGGTAAATGGCAGTGGTAATCGAAGATCGGCTGATCTTTGGCGTAATCATGATACAGACGGCGGGCAAATTCGGTATCCAGCAGGAAATCTTCAGTCATAAACGGGGTCATTATCGTCTTCCTCTCAACGAGTGCGTCAGATTGCTTATGTTTTGATGTTGACAAAGTTATCACACCAATTTCCACACACTGAAGATATTTTCGTGAGTTAGATCAACAAATGATGACAAAAAAATTACTCTCAAAGAGGTAAATCATGCCTCAAGCCGCGCCAGCACTGGCTTTGCTGAATCGAAATAATGACCACACGAAGATTCACACTTTTGTGATGGCACTCACCTTTTAAAGTTGTATGACAAGTTATCTTTTGGCCGTCGCGATACATAAGCCGACGGAATGCAAATTACCGATGTATCACCATCGGATTGACCGGTACGGAAACCGAATTAGCACAACTATTGACATGGCAACGTTCGGGGAGTACCGGCTTTTTTTCGGTTCCCCCCTCGTAAAAGAACATCCTCCGCTCTGAACTGGAAGATGACCGCTCGTTCGCGGACATAACAAAACGATGAGGTTTTACATGCGTAAAATTAAAGGGTTACGTTGGTACATGATCGCACTGGTGACGCTTGGCACCGTGCTGGGTTACCTGACACGTAACACTGTGGCGGCAGCTGCGCCGACTCTGATGGAAGAGTTACACATCTCCACTCAACAGTATTCCTATATCATCGCAGCGTATTCTGCTGCTTACACCGTAATGCAACCCGTTGCTGGCTACGTGCTTGATGTTCTCGGCACGAAAATAGGTTACGCGATGTTCGCCGTTCTGTGGGCCGTCTTCTGTGGCGCGACCGCACTGGCTGGCAGCTGGGGTGGCCTGGCGTTGGCGCGAGGTGCGGTAGGTGCCGCTGAAGCCGCAATGATCCCGGCCGGTCTGAAAGCCAGTTCTGAATGGTTCCCGGCAAAAGAGCGTTCAATTGCCGTCGGTTACTTCAACGTCGGTTCTTCTATCGGCGCGATGATCGCCCCGCCGCTGGTGGTCTGGGCGATCGTCATGCACAGCTGGCAAATGGCATTCATTATTTCCGGAGCCCTGAGCTTCATCTGGGCGATGTCCTGGCTGGTGTTCTATAAACACCCACGCGACCAGAAAAAACTGTCTGACGAAGAACGTGATTACATTCTGAACGGCCAGGAATCACAGCATAAAAACACGACCTCGAAGAAAATGTCGCTCGGCCAGATCCTGCGTAACCGCCAGTTCTGGGGCATCGCGCTGCCGCGTTTCCTGGCTGAACCGGCGTGGGGGACATTCAACGCCTGGATCCCGCTGTTCATGTTTAAAGTCTACGGCTTTAACCTGAAAGAAATCGCCATGTTTGCCTGGATGCCGATGCTGTTTGCTGACCTGGGCTGTATCGTTGGGGGTTACCTGCCACCGCTGTTCCAGCGTTGGTTTGGCGTGAACCTGATCGTGTCCCGTAAAATGGTGGTCACCATGGGCGCGCTGCTGATGATTGGCCCAGGGATGATTGGTCTGTTCACCAGCCCATACATTGCTATCGCCCTGCTGTGCGTCGGCGGCTTTGCTCACCAGGCGCTGTCCGGTGCGCTGATTACGCTCTCCTCTGACGTATTTGGCCGTAATGAAGTGGCAACCGCGAACGGTCTGACCGGTATGTCCGCCTGGCTTGCCAGTACGCTGTTTGCCCTGGTCGTTGGCGCGCTGGCCGACACCATCGGCTTTAGCCCGCTGTTCGCCGTGCTGGCGGTATTCGACCTGCTTGGCGCGTTAGTCATCTGGACGGTACTGCAGAACAAATCAGCCAGCGAGATAGATTCAGGTCCGCAAACTGGCGATCCCGCGACGCAAAGTTAACCGGATGCGATACAAAAAGGTTATATAATGCTAAGCCGTCAGTTATCTGGCGGCTTTTTTGTCCTCGCGAGTGGAGGCGTAATCGCAAAAGTGGTATAACAAATATAGTCTGCCGTATCATGCCTGGAGCGCATATGGAAATAACCGAACCACGCCGTTTATACCAACAACTTGCCGCTGATCTTAAAGAACGCATCGAGCAAGGCGTCTATCTGGTGGGTGACAAACTCCCCGCTGAGCGCTTTATCGCCGATGAAAAAAATGTCAGCCGTACCGTGGTTCGTGAAGCGATTATCATGCTGGAAGTTGAGGGCTATGTTGAGGTGCGTAAAGGATCGGGGATCCACGTCATCTCTAACCAACCCAAACATTATGTTGCTCCCGACGAAGGTTTGGAATTCGCCAGCTACGGTCCTTTTGAATTGCTGCAAGCGCGTCAACTTATTGAGAGCAACATCGCCGAGTTTGCCGCCACCCAGGTGACCAAGCAGGACATTATGAAACTGATGGAAATCCAGGAGAAGTCGCGCAACGAAAAAAGCTTTCGTGACTCCGAGTGGGATCTCCAGTTCCATGTGCAGGTTGCGCTGGCCACGCAGAACTCCGCCCTGGCCGCCATCGTGGAAAAAATGTGGACTCAGCGTATCCATAACCCCTACTGGAAAAAACTGCACGACCACATCGACTCGCGTACGGTCGATAACTGGTGCGATGACCATGACCAGATCCTACGGGCGCTGATTCGCAAAGATCCCCATGCCGCTAAACTGGCGATGTGGCAGCACCTTGAGAATACGAAGCAGATGCTGTTTAACGAAACCAGCGATGATTTTGAGTTCAACGCGGACCGTTACCTTTTTACTGAAAATCCGGTCGTTCATCTCGATACGGCCGCTAACGGCGCAAAATAATCAATCTTATCGATACAGGCGTGACGGCGCGCCTGTACCTGCTGCTTGGTAAGCATTAGGTATAAAATGTCAGCCTGTGTAAATCCTCTCGCCTCCCTCTAATGCGATAAGCAAAATCAGAGTTCAGCAACCGTAATTTCTATAACGGACAACGTTGACCTTTGTTACAATTAGATGCTATTTGAATTTTTGTGTTTAAGAGCTTGCTAACTTCACAACTTCACAGGGAACAGTTCAGGCCGTGAATTTGTATCAGACCGCGCACCTTGCAAAAAACATCAATAAAATCGCGGCGTTACAAAATCCAGAAAAACCGGCATGACGATAACCGATTCTCCAGGAATATTGAATGGAACTACTGACTCAATTACTGAATGCTTTATGGGCTCAGGATTTTGAAACTCTGGCCAATCCTTCCATGATTGGCATGCTCTATTTTGTACTATTTACCATTTTGTTTCTGGAAAATGGACTGCTGCCAGCAGCGTTTTTACCCGGCGACAGTTTGCTGGTACTGGTCGGCGTGCTTATTGCCAAAGGCGCAATGGGTTTTCCGCAAACGGTACTGCTGCTCACCACCGCGGCCAGCCTCGGCTGTTGGCTCAGTTATATCCAGGGGCGATGGCTGGGGAATACCCGCACCGTACAAAACTGGTTGTCGCACCTTCCTGCGCATTACCATCAACGCGCACATCATCTTTTTCATAAGCATGGCTTGTCTGCGCTGCTGGTTGGTCGCTTCATTGCGTTTGTCAGAACATTATTGCCGACCATCGCAGGGTTATCCGGCCTGAATAATGCGCGCTTTCAGTTCTTTAACTGGATGAGCGGATTGCTTTGGGTCCTGATCCTCACAACGCTTGGCTATCTGCTGGGTAAAACGCCGGTATTTCTTAAGTATGAAGATCAGCTCATGTCTTGCCTGATGCTGCTTCCTGTGGTGTTACTGGTGTTTGGTCTGGCAGGTTCACTGATTGTGCTGTGGAAAAAGAAATACGGGAACCGAGGATAAATTATGCTGAAATCATGCATAACGTTCCGACGACTTGCCTGGACCACTACCTTTATGCTGTTTATCGGCGCGCTGCTCCTGACCTGGTCGGTTATTCGTCAGCAGGAGTCAACGCTTGCCATTCGCGCAGTAAACCAGGGAGCCAGCATGCCTGATGGCTTCTCTATCTGGCATCACCTGGATGCCAACGGCATTCGCTTTAAAAGCATTACCCCGCAAAATGACGCGCTGCTGATCACTTTTGATTCCAGCGCGCAGAGCGCAGCCGCCAAAGTCGTGCTGGACCGTACGTTACCGCATGGTTTCGTTATTGCTCAGCAGGATGATGATAATCAGGCGGTGCAGTGGTTATCCCGCTTACGTGATACCCCGCACCGTTTTGGTTAATCTCCAGGAATCTGAATTAGATCACTCACTTTGGTGATTTCACCGTTTAGCGCCTATGATTAATAAACTGGGATTATGACCCAACGTTTTATTAATCTGGAGCATCGACCGCACGCCACAACGTCGAATCACAATGGAAGGTTCAATAATGAAATACCGCATCGCTTTGGCTATTAGCCTTTTCGCTCTCAGTGCCGGCAGTTACGCCACTACCCTCTGTCAGGAAAAAGAACAGGATATTCAGCGGGAGATTAGCTATGCCGAAAAGCACAACAATCAGAACCGCATCAATGGTCTGAACAAAGCACTTAGTGAGGTTCGGGCTAACTGTACTGACAGCAAACTGCGCGCCGACCATCAGAAAAAAATCGCAGAGCAGAAAGATGAGATAGCCGAGCGTCAAGATGATTTAGCCGAGGCGAAGCAAAAAGGCGATGCGGATAAAATTGCCAAACGCGAACGTAAGCTTGCCGAAGCTCAGAATGAGCTGAAAGAACTCGAATCACGCGATTACTAAGTACGGTAACTACCCACTCAACTGGAGAAAACTATGTCGAAAGATAATGCTACGGACAACCTGCGCGCTGAGCTGAAATCTCTTGCGGATACGCTTGAAGAAGTACTTGGCTCCTCTGGCGATAAGTCGAAGGAAGAGATGAGTAAAATTCGCAGCAAAGCCGAACACGCCCTGCGGGAGAGCCGTCATCGCCTGAGTGAAACCAGCGATGTGATTGCCAAACAGACCCGTGAAGCCGCGGCCAAAGCCGATAACTATGTACGCGAAAACCCATGGACTGGCGTCGGGATTGGCGCTGCAGTCGGTGTGGTGCTTGGTGTACTGCTGTCGCGCCGTTAACAATGGCTGACTCTCAACACGCACAAGGTCCAGGCAAAAGCGTACTGGGTATTGGACAGCGGATCCTGACGATTCTCGTTGAGATCGTAGAAACGCGGTTGCGGCTAGCCGTTGTGGAACTGGAAGAGGAAAAATCAAATCTCATCCAGATCCTGCTGATGCTTGGGCTGACCATGCTGTTCGCGGCGTTTGGGCTGATGAGCCTGATGGTGCTTATCATCTGGGCCATTGACCCGCAATACCGCCTGAACGCAATGATTGCCACCACCGTTGTGCTGTTGGTTATGGCGCTTATTGGCGGGATATGGACTCTGCGTAAAGCGCGCAAAACAACGCTGCTACGCCATACGCGCCACGAACTCGCAAACGACAGGCAGGCCCTGGAGGATGATGCATAATGGGCAGTAAAGTCGAACGTCAACAACGTAAGGCGCAACTGCTTGGACAGATCCAGCAGCAACGGCTGGATCTGTCTGCTACTCGCCGTGACTGGCTGAAGGCCACCGAAGTCTACGATCGTGGCTGGAAAACGCTGTTGAACCTACGTGGCTGGGTGTTAGTGGGTAGCAGTATCATGGCAGTTCGTACCATTCGTAATCCTAATCTGCTGGTACGCTGGGCTAAGCGCGGTTTTAGCGTCTGGAGCATCTGGCGTCTGGTTAAAGCGACCATCAGACAGCAGCAACTGCGCGGCTAATCCCTCTCACTCCCCCTAACCTCAAAATTTTTGAAAAAATTTGACAGTTTTCCTTGCTAACAATTGTCATTAAGCACGTTTATGATTCTCTCCATCGACAGCAACGACGCGCTCTGCAGCGTCGTTGCACAAAAAACACAATAAGCCGCCTGAGTGGTTTCCTGGAGTGAATGATGAAGAAATTAGAAGATGTTGGTGTACTGGTAGCGCGCATTCTGATGCCAATCCTGTTTATTTCCGCAGGCTGGGGCAAAATCACCGGATATGCGGGTACCCAACAGTATATGGAAGCCATGGGCGTGCCAGGTTTTATGTTGCCGCTGGTCATCCTGCTTGAGTTTGGCGGTGGTCTGGCAATCCTGTTCGGCTTCCTGACCCGTACTACCGCGCTGTTCACCGCAGGCTTCACGCTGCTGACAGCATTTATCTTCCACAGCAACTTTGCGGAAGGCGTGAACTCTCTGATGTTCATGAAAAACCTGACCATCGCAGGCGGTTTCCTGCTGCTGGCTATCACCGGTCCGGGCGCATTCAGCATCGACCGCGTTCTGAATAAAAAGTGGTAAGCGAGCTATACTGAACACACCAAAAAGCGAGGGGACATCTCCTCGCTTTTGCTATCTGAGGAGGCGATAAAATGGGACAACTGATTGACGGCGTATGGCATGACACCTGGTATGATACCAAATCAACCGGGGGAAAATTTCAACGTTCAGCATCGGCTTACCGCAACTGGCTCACCGCGGATGGCGCACCGGGTCCAACGGGCGAAGGGGGATTCGCTGCCGAAAAAGACCGCTATCATCTCTACGTTTCTCTGGCCTGTCCGTGGGCGCACCGTACGCTGATTTTGCGTAAGCTCAAAGGGCTGGAACCGTTTATTTCCGTCTCCGTTGTACATCCGCTGATGCTAGAAAACGGCTGGACCTTTGACGATACCTTCCCAGCTGCAACCGGCGATACGCTGTATCAACACGAGTTTCTTTACCAGCTCTATCTGCACGCCGATCCGCATTACAGCGGTAGGGTAACCGTCCCGGTGCTGTGGGATAAAAAAAATCACACCATTGTCAGCAACGAATCTGCGGAGATCATCCGCATGTTTAACACCGCTTTTGATGCTTTGGGCGCAAAAGCTGGGGATTACTATCCGCCAGCCCTGCAAAGTCAAATCGACGAGCTGAATGGCTGGATTTATGACAACGTCAATAACGGTGTGTACAAAGCCGGATTTGCCACCAGCCAGGAAGCGTACGACGACGCCGTGGAAAAAGTCTTCCAATCCCTGGCGCGACTGGAGCAAATCCTGGGGCAGCATCGCTACCTGACCGGCAACCAGTTAACAGAAGCAGATATTCGCCTGTGGACCACACTGGTACGTTTTGATCCCGTGTATGTGACCCATTTCAAGTGCGACAAATACCGGATTAGCGACTATCTGAACCTGTACGGTTTCCTGCGCGACATCTACCAGATACCGGGCATTGCGGAAACCGTCAATTTCGATCACATCCGTAATCACTACTTCCGTAGCCATAAAACCATTAACCCGACTGGTATTATTTCTGTTGGGCCGTGGCAGGACCTTAACGAACCCCACGGGCGTGACGAGCGTTTCGCCTGATTTACACAGGCCCCCATTTGGGGGCTAAATAATTAATACCGTAAATATTTACCATCATTTCATTCACGGCTATTCTTAATTTGATTACTTTAAAAACAAGTAATTGAATGCAGAACGAGGCAAAAATGGATTGGTATTTAAACGTATTAAAGAATTACTTTGGTTTTGGTGGTCGCGCGCGTCGTAAAGAATACTGGATGTTTGTGCTGGTCAACATCATCTTCACGTTCGTGCTGGGTATCCTGGACAGAATGCTTGGCTGGGAACGCGCCGGAGGGGAAGGCATACTAACAACGATTTATGGGGTTCTGGTGTTTATCCCCTGGTGGGCGGTACAGTTCAGGCGTTTGCATGACACCGATCGTTCAGCCTGGTGGCTGCTGGTGCTGCTGATCCCGATCGTTGGCTGGTTGATTATCATCATTTTCAACTGTCAAAACGGGACTCAGGGGAGTAACCGCTTCGGGCCCGATCCCAAACAGTTATCCTAACGTAGCATATGTAGATGCCTGATGGCGCTGCGCTTATCAGGCCTACAACATACTCCGTCTTCCAGGCCGGATAAGGTGCTTCGCACCGCATCCGGCGTAACAGTCCGGCTATTTACCCACAAACAGTTTGGGGATTTCACGCAGACACCAGGATTTTGCCTCGCCCATACTGTCTCGCCGCCAGGCCATAATGATATCAATTTCACTTGTCGACTCAGGGCTTACTACCCGCAACCGACCAGCCGCAATATCCTCTTCCACCAGCGGGTACGGCATCGTCGCCACACCCAGTCCGGCTAACAGCGCCTGACGTTTATCTTCTATCGAACTCACCGTCAGACGAGGTTGTTTATCCAACAGTTGCACGGTCAACACCGGGCGTTCACGAGCGGTATCCGCCACCGCGATACCACGGTATTTCACGCGGGTGACTTCCGATAATGGTTCCGGCTCCTGATGGATAGGATGATCCGGTGCCGCCACATACACGTTCATCAACGAGTACAGCTTGCGCGAGTTGATTTCGGAAGATGAGCGAAAATGCATATCCGGCGCAATCACGATATCCGCTCTCCCTTGCTCCAGACGCTCCCACGCCCCGGCCAGAACTTCAGTGATAACGGAAAGCTGGGTATTGGCCTTCCCGGCAAGCCTGTCGATCAGCGGGAAAAACGCCGCCGTCGGCACCAACGCTTCGGTCACGATGGTCAGATGCGTTTCCCACCCACGCGCCAGCGCTTCGGCATCGGTAGTCAGCTTATCCGCAGCTTCCAGCAGGACGCGTCCACGCTCCAGCAGCATACGCCCGACGTTGGTGAATTTTGTGCGGTGACCTGAACGGTCAAACAAGACGACGTCCAGCTCTTCCTCCAGCTTCTGCATGGTATAGCTGAGGGCTGAAGGAACCCGCCCCAGTTCATCTGCCGCGGCGGCAAAGCTACCGCGTCTGTCTATTGCGTCCATGACGCGTAACGCTTCAAGCGTTAAAGCCCTTTCTTTGGCCATCTCGTTCTCATTCAGGAAATTTGAACATACCAGGCAGAATATCTGGCTAACAATGCAGCGTCTAGCCATTTAACATAAAAGGAAGTAAAGAGAGGTCAAGAACTATGATTACTACCCGTACAGCCAAACAATGCGGACAGGCAGACTACGGCTGGCTGCAGGCCCGTTATACCTTCTCCTTTGGACACTATTTTGATCCTAAACTGCTGGGTTATGCCTCGCTGCGTGTTCTGAACCAGGAAGTTCTGGCACCGGGGGCCTCTTTCCAGCCACGTACCTATCCGAAAGTGGATATCGTCAACCTGATCCTCGAAGGGGAAGCTGAGTACCGCGACAGCGAAGGCAACCATATCCAGGCTAAAGCGGGCGAAGTGCTATTGCTCGCGACACAGCCCGGGATCAGCTATAGCGAACACAATATCAGCAAAGATAAGCCGTTAACCAGAATGCAGCTCTGGCTGGATGCCTGCCCGCAGCGTGAAAATGCCTGCGTGCAGAAAGCCATGCTGAGTGCCGGTAAGCATCAACTGCTGGCCTCGCCGGACGGTGAGCAAGGCAGCCTGCATCTGCGCCAACAGGTTTGGGTACATCATGTTGAGCTGCAACAAGGCGAATCGCTCAGTTTTCAGTTACATGGGCCTCGCGCTTATCTCCAGTCGATCCACGGCAGATTCCATGCGGTGACGGCTGGAGCCGAAAAAGAAGCACTCACCTGCGGCGATGGCGCATTTATTCGTGACGAAACTAACATAACGTTAGTCGCCGATACCCCGCTGCGCGCTTTGCTGATAGATTTGCCCGTATAGTCATAGAAAACAATGGAGTACGACTATTGAGCAAGAAAAAAACAAAAAAACGCCAGCCGCAGGTTGAGCCGCAAAAACAGGACACGGCGACTTTCGGTTATGAAGAAATGCTGACAGAACTGGAAGCGATTGTGGCCGATGCCGAGCTACGGCTCGAAGACGAAGAAGCCGCCTGAAAAGGCGGCTCAGGCTGATGCCGGGTAGCGGCTGCGCCTTACCCAGCCTACAGATTAATGCGCTTTACTGGCCATGATCTCAATGATCTGCTTGTCGGTTTCCTGCATTGACCGACACGCCAGCGCGCACAGGTTAGTGATAGATTGCTCCACGTTATGCGCCACAATCCCTTCGTTACCCGTTACAGCAGTATCGTCCAGAGCCATCAGCACCGCTTTCCACGCCGCAGATGCGCTGGTTGAAACTTTCATCGCGCAGCTGTTTGAGGCGCCATCGCAAATCATTCCGCTCACGTCGCCAATCATGCTGCTGATCGCCATCGCGATGGTGTTGTAGCGCCCATCGACAATCCATGCCATACCCGCCGCAGCGCCCATCGCCGCCGTGGTTGCCGCACACAGTGCGGACAAACGTGGAAGCTGATGATGGATGTAGATTGCGCTCAGGTGAGACAGCATCAGCGCACGCGCCAGTTTTTCCTCATCCGCGCCAAAGTGCTCAGCAACCACCATCACCGGAACAGTGGCGGTAATCCCCTGATTACCGGAGCCGGAATTGCTCATCGCTGGCAGCGTCGCCCCGCCCATTCGCGCATCCGATGCCGCACTGGTACGGATCAGAATGGCGGTAGATAGATCGTCTGCCAGCAGGCCACGCGCGCACTGCTTCTCAAGCGTGGTTCCGATGTGCAAACCCCAGTTACCGCGCAGCCCTTCCTGAGACAACGCCCCGTTCAGTTTTGCCGCATCGAGAATAAAGCGGATTGACGCAAACGGCACCGCATTCACAAACGCCAGAATCTCTTCCAGCGACGTGTGAGACAGCACCGCCAGCGGTGATTCCTGCTCCTCTTCCTGAGTGCTCTCTTCTGTAGCGAACACCACGCCTTTGTTGGTTTCAATGCGCACAACGTTGGTATGGCCGCCAACAATGGTCACGCACGCCCATCCTTCAGCGCTGTACACTTTCGCACGGGAAAAAAGAATATCTTCGCAAGGCTCTTGCAGCATCACCGTAACCTTCCCGGCGCTCAGCATCGCTTTGGCCTGCGCCACCGCCTCAGCCGAAGCGTCTTTCAGCACTTCCAGCCCGGCTTTGGCGTTACCACCGATCGCGCCCAGCGCGGCGGCAATCGGTAACCCCACCATGCCAGTCCCCGGAACGGTCACACCCAGGCCATTTTTCATCAGGTTTGGCGAGACCCACGCATCAATGCGTTCAACCGCGCCGTCCAGCTCAGACGATGCGACCGCCGCCGCCAGAGCCAGAGAGATAGGTTCCGTGCAGCCCAGCGCGGGCTTCACTTCTTCCTGCACTGCGCGAATAAAACTATCCCATAATGGATTCAATGTAGTCTCAAACATAACAACAACCTTTGCTCAGATAACTCAGGAAAATGCCAGGAACGGAGAAACGCACAGCAGCAAGCCCGTGATAATAATCAGATACAGGGAAGCGCCTTTGTATTTGTGCAGTGCAGGAACTTTGTAGACCAGCCACGCCGGGATCAGACAACCCACCATGCCGAAGATTGGACTACAAATAGACGTGAAGCTCAGTACCGGCGCATTGAGCACAATTGCGCTCCAGGCCAGCAGAATGGCGAAAACCATAATGCCGCGCTGCACCAGGGTTTCATTGATTTTCTCGGCTGGCATTTTACGGCGCAGCACGTTCATCACGATCCCCTGAGTAGCTTCACGGAAGCCTAAATAGACGCCGAAGAAGGCAGTCATTACGGCAAAGATGTTCAGGATAACGCTGACGATTTTCACCCAGCCAGCACCATCGCCGCTGATAAACTGCGCTGCAATCGCCAGAGCGGAAATGTTCTGCTCATAGGCTTTAACCGCTTCGTCATGGCCCATCGCCAGCGTGAAGGAAACGGCGTAGAAAAAGACCGTAACGAACAGAATACCAAACGCGATATTCATAGCGCGCAGCGCTTTATGACGCGCCACCTCAATGGATTTTTCGCGAGAACGATATGAGATAACCATTGGGCTAAGAGTCTGAATAAACAGAATCGAGGTCAGCGTAAACGGCAGCGTGATAATCGCGTTTTTGATCAGCAGCGCCATCGGCGGCAGCGAACCTACGTTATATAAATGCCACATCCCTACCATCGACACGCCAAGCGCCGCTACCACCAGCAGCTTGGTCAGTACCATACCGGTAGAGATTTTAAACAGCAGTTTTTCCCCGCGCGACGAGATGGCCACCAGGATGCAAATCAGCACCAGGCCATAGAACGGGCTGTCGGACAGTAAGCCTTCAGTCACGCCAAACGTGTGCAGATAGGAGGCGCTGTCGTTAGTGATGGCGGTGGAATAGACGAACATCCAGATGACCAGCATCACAAAATACAATGCACCCAACAGGATGCCCCAGTTTTTACCCAGGTAGCCGCTGATCACGCTCGGGTAGTCTTTGCATTCTGGGGATTCAGCCAGTGTATTGATAAACAGACGCTGGAACAGATACATGGCAGGGTAGCCGATGATAGAGGAGAGTAAGAATACCCACAGCCCCATCAGTCCTACCTGGACGGGAAGAAAAACAATCCCCGCGCCGATTGCCATACCGATACTCATAATGACCCAGCCGGTGTCCGTACTGTCGAATTTAATGGCTTCGCGCCATTCACTTTCGGTCATTCCCGCCCGACGTGCCGGAGCAGATGCGTCGAGTATTACGCTGCTATTCGTTGCCGTTTCCATAATTTCCCGCTCAATGTGTAGGTAGAGGTTTTTTTATTTTTTTCGTACTGCTTAATGCGATACGCAGTACATAAGGTGCAGGTGAGCTATTGGAGTAATGAAGAAATCATACGCGCAGGATCAGAGAAAAACTTCACAAACAAACCCCTGTAATTTCTAAAAGTTAAGAAATATTTTCTCTTTTATATGCATATGTAGAATTTAAATTCTATTTTTGAAGCAGATCACAACAAAAAATGCGCGCCAAAGTGCTAATGCTGATCAGTTAACACCTCACCTTCTGCGTTTTTTGTTAAAACAGCAAAACAGATTTAACTGGAAGTCAGAGCGTTGAAGCGATGACCCCGGTCCGGCTGAAAATCGATGAGGCGTTGACGGCTGACCGGGACTGCCCGCAGGGATGCGGGCAGAGGGGACGGCCTGCATGGATGCAGGCTCGGCCCCGACCCGACAGGCAGACGGAATAAGACGAATAGCTCGCGCAGCGACGATTTTCCCGCCGGGAGCCTGGGATGCAAGGGAGGCGGCGGTGAGCCTCCCTTGCACGTTCACGGGTAACGGCGTTTCAGAGAAATGACACCACTGAGGTGAACGGAACCCTGAGCAAGAATCACATACTCACCATACATACTTAGCTGAGAGGTATTACATCAAAGTGCACCTTTTCTATCATGCCAAATTGATGGATTCATTGCCGGATGGCGGCGCTTACGCCTTATCCGGCCTACAAACGCACCCTTTCATCTCAGGTACAAACCACTTTAATCGCCAGGCCACCGCGCGAAGTTTCACGGTACTTGTCATTCATATCTTTGCCCGTTTCGTACATGGTCTCGATCACCTTATCGAGCGAAACGCGTGGCTCAGACGTCCGGCGTAGCGCCATACGCGCGGCGTTCACAGCTTTTACCGCGTTGATCGCATTGCGTTCGATACACGGTATTTGCACCTGCCCGGCCACCGGATCGCAGGTCAGCCCCAGGTTATGCTCCATGGCGATTTCCGCCGCAATGCATACCTGCGCAGGGCTACCGCCAAGCAACTCCGTCAGCCCGGCTGCCGCCATGGAACAGGCTACGCCAATCTCTCCCTGACAGCCCACTTCGGCACCAGAAATAGAGGCATTCATCTTATACAGCGCGCCTATCGCTCCTGCTGCCAGCAAATATCGGGCAATCGAGTTCGCATTCACCGGACGGCGGAATTTGTCGTAATAGGCCAGCACGGCGGGAATTATCCCGCATGCGCCGTTGGTTGGCGCGGTAACAACCCGACACCCGGCGGCGTTTTCTTCGCTCACGGCCAGCGCGAACATGTTGATCCAGTCGATCACGTTCATCGGGTCACTGGACAGATTATCACTGGAAACCAACAGTCGCCGCAGCGCCACGGCGCGACGCGGGACGTTCAGCGGGCCCGGCAGGACGCCTTCGGTGTTCATGCCGCGCTCAATCCCGGCGTGCATGACGTCCCAGATGGCGGCAAAACCAGCATCGATTTCCTCTTTGCTGCGCATCGCCAGTTCGTTTTGCATCATCAGGCCGGAAACAGACAGCCCGTTGCGCTCGCACAGCTTCAGCAGTTCGCTGGCGGAATGAAAATTGTAGGGTACGGGTGTTTCAACGTCATGCACCTGACCAAATTGCTCCTCTTCGACGATAAAACCGCCGCCGATGGAGTAATAGGTTTTACTTAACAGTGTCTCGTTACCATGCCACGCGGTAATACGCATACCATTTTCATGGCGCGGCAGCGTTTCGCTATGAAAGAGAATATTTTCGTCTGGGGAGAAATCGACAATATGCGTACCCTGAGCAACCGGCAAACGTCCGGTACGGGCCACTTCCTGAGTAAAACCAGGGATTGAATCTATATTAACGTTTTGCGGACTGTTACCGGCCAGTCCCATCATGATGGCGACGTCTGTCGCATGACCTTTGCCGGTCAGAGAGAGCGATCCATAAAGATCGACCACGATATGCGTGGTCCTGAAGAGTTCCCCGCTGCTGACCAACAGATCGATAAAGCTTTTACCTGCGTTCATTGGCCCCACGGTATGGGAGCTGGAAGGTCCAATGCCAATCTTGAAAATATCGAATGCGCTAATCATATCCACACCCTCGGATTGCCGTTCAGTGAAGACCAGGTTTCACACTCATTAAGGATCGGGGCGATCCTGCGATCGCCCCGCAAGGGATTACAGCGTATCGCCACGCACGGCGATGGCTTCAATCTCCAGCTTCACATCCTTTGGTAAGCGGGCGACCTGTACGCAGCTGCGCGTAGGGTAGATTGCCTTGTGCTCATCAAAAAACTGCTGGTACATCTGGTTAATGGTGGCGAAGTCGTTCAGGTCAGAAACGAAAACGGTGGTCTTGACGATATCGCTCACCTTCAAACCGGCGGACTCGACAATCGCTTTCACGTTTTCCAGGCTTTGACGCGCCTGATCGGCCACGTTTTCTGCCACTTCACCGGTCTGTGGACACACCGGAATCTGACCTGAGGTCAACACCATACTGCCCAGATCCACACCCTGTACGTAAGGTCCAATCGCCCCTGGCGCACATTCGGTTGCAATAACTTTTCTCATAACCCCTCCGGCGTTACAGCGCCTGGGTGAAAGTACGTGAAATAACGTCCTGCTGCTGTTCGCGGGTCAGCGCGTTGAAGCGCACCGCATAGCCAGACACGCGGATCGTCAGGTTCGGATAGTTTTCCGGGTGCTCAATGGCATCCATCAACATTTCACGGTTCATAACGTTAACGTTCAGATGCTGCCCACCTTCCACATGCGCTTCATGGTGGAAGTAACCATCCAGCAGCCCGACCAGGTTGGTTTTACGCACGCTATCTTCTTTGCCCAGCGCAGCCGGCACAATGGAGAAGGTGTACGAAATACCGTCTTTGGCATAGGTAAACGGCAGTTTGGCGACCGAGGTTAACGACGCCACCGCACCTTTGCGATCGCGGCCGTGCATCGGGTTTGCCCCTGGCGCAAACGGCGTACCTGCGCGACGTCCATCCGGCGTGTTACCGGTTTTCTGGCCGTACACCACGTTGGAGGTGATGGTCAGAATGGACTGCGTCGGCACCGCGTTACGGTAGGTTGGCAACACCTTAATTTTTTTCATAAAGCGTTCGACCAGGTCGCAGGCAATGCTGTCTACGCGCTCGTCGTTGTTACCGTATTGCGGATAGTCGCCTTCGATTTCAAAATCGATCGCCAGACCGTTTTCATCACGAATCGGTTTCACGCGGGCGTATTTGATAGCCGACAGCGAATCCGCCGCCACGGACAGCCCCGCCATTCCACAGGCCATCGTGCGATAAACATCACGATCGTGCAGCGCCATCAGCGAAGCTTCATAGCTGTACTTGTCGTGCATGTAGTGGATGATGTTCAACGCGCTGATGTACTGCACGGCCAGCCAGTCCATAAAGTGGTCCAGGCTCTCCATCACCGTGTCGTAATCCAACACGTCATCCATCAGCGGCGCAGTTTTCGGTCCGACCTGGATTTTTAGTTTCTCATCCACACCGCCGTTGATTGCGTACAGCAACGTTTTGGCGAGGTTGGCGCGCGCACCGAAGAACTGCATTTGCTTGCCGATAACCATCGGGCTGACACAGCAGGCAATGGCATAGTCATCGCTGTTAAAGTCAGTACGCATCAGATCATCGTTTTCGTACTGTAAAGACGAGGTGATGATGGACACCTGAGCGGCATATTTTTTGAAGGCAATCGGTAGCTGCTCGGACCACAGTACCGTCAGGTTCGGCTCAGGCGCCGGCCCCATGGTGTGTAGCGTATGCAGGTAGCGGAACGAGTTTTTGGTCACCAGCGTACGACCATCCAGCCCCATACCACCGATGACTTCGGTCGCCCAGATAGGGTCGCCAGAGAACAGGGTGTCGAATTCCGGCGTACGCAGGAAGCGCACCATACGGATCTTCATAATGAAGTGGTCGATCAGCTCCTGCGCCTGCTGCTCGTTTAAAATTCCCGCTTTGAAGTCGCGCTCAATGTAGATGTCGAGGAACGAAGCGGTACGGCCCAGCGACATAGCGCCGCCGTTCTGCGATTTCACCGCAGCCAGGTAAGCAAAGTAGACCCACTGCACCGCTTCCTGCGCATTACGTGCCGGACGAGAGATATCGCAGCCGTATTTCGCTGCCATTTCCTGCATTTGCAGCAGAGCGCGACGGTGTTCAGACAGTTCTTCACGCAGACGAATCGTGGCTTCAAGATTCTGCCCCCACTCCAGATTCGACTGAAGATCGGCAAACTGCAGTTCACGCTCACGCACCAGGTAGCGGATACCGTACAGCGCGACGCGACGGTAGTCACCGATGATGCGGCCACGACCATAGCCGTCCGGCAGACCGGTCAGTACGCCGGATTTACGGCAGCGCAGCATATCCGGAGAGTAGGCATCGAATACGCCCTGGTTGTGGGTCTTACGCAGGTCAGTAAACACGTATTCAAAATTAGCATCCATCTCACGACCATAAGCATCAAAAGAGCTTTTGATCATGTTGATGCCGCCAAACGGATGCAGGGCGCGCTTGAGCGGCGCATCCGTTTGCAGACCGACGATTTTTTCCAGTTCTTGTTCAATATAACCGGCGTCATGCGCGGTTATCGTGGTGGCAATATTGGTATCGAAATCAACCGGCGCATGGGTCGAGTTTTCAATACGGATGCCCGCCATAACTTTTTCCCACAACGCCGTAGTTGCTGGCGTTGCTTCGGCGAGGAAAGATTCATCCCCTTCATAAGGCGTGTAGTTGTGCTGAATAAAATCACGGACATTAATTTCTTCTTTCCAGTCCGTACCTTTAAAGCCATTCCAGGCTTCGGCATACAGCATATCGCTGGTATCGATATTTACCTTCATGAAAAATAATCTCTCTGCTGAAAATTAATTATGCAAATGCTACTGGGATATTAATTTTGCCTAACGCAATGGCATCACGAGCAATCATTTTCTCTTCATTTGTGGGAATCACCGCACAAATAACACGAGCATCCTTATTAGAGATAATTCTTTCGCCATGGGAATTTGGCAGACTATTCATCTCGCTATCGATATTTACACCTAAAACGGCCAAATGCTCGATAACCAAACGGCGAATTAATACTGAGTTCTCACCGATTCCACCGGTGAAAATAATGCCATCAAGACGATGCAGCGATGCGGCATGTCCGGCGATGTGACGCGCAATACGATGCACAAAGGTTTTAATCGCCAGTTGCGCGCGCTCATGTCCTTCGTGCCAGGCTTTTTCTAACGTACGTAAGTCAGAGGACAGACCGGAAATACCCAGCAAACCGGACTCTTTATTCACTACGCGCTCAAGGTCGCCGAGCGTCTGGTTGGTTTCAGCGGCAATCCACGCCATCGCGCCGAAATCCACGTCACCGCTGCGTGTGCCCATCATCAGCCCTTCCAGCGGCGTCATGCCCATCGAGGTATCAACGCTCTGCCCGTTACGTACCGCACAGATAGACGCGCCGTTGCCCAGGTGCGCCACAACCAGACCAGAATCATCATTCTGCAGATCCAGAAGTTCATGCGCTCGTTGCGAAACATAGCGATGCGACGTGCCGTGGAAACCGTAACGACGAACGCCTAACTCCTCAAAATATTTCCACGGTAAACCGTACAGATAGGCTTCTGGGGCCATCGTCTGGTGGAAGCTGGTATCAAATACCGCGACCTGCTGCACGCCTGGGAAAAGGTGCTGAGCAGATTCAATCCCGCTCAGGTTCGCATAATTATGTAGCGGTGCTAATGGCGATACCCGGCGAATATTGTCGATAACTTCCTCAGTAATAATTGCTGATTCGGTAAAGATATTTCCGCCGTGGGCAATGCGGTGGCCAATTAAGGCCACACTGTCCATTAAATTACGTTTTTCCAGTTCAACGGCAATCGCTTTTAATGCGTCTTCGTAGCTGTGGTGAGCCAGCTTCGCTGGCTCTCCTCCATTAATTGCTATGAACGCATTTTCAGAGTTAATACCGTCTGCAATTCCCGCCATTAAAACTTCACAGTTTGCTGCATCGAGCACTGAGAATTTAATGGAAGATGAACCACAGTTAATAACCAGTACTACCGGAAACTCATTCATTTCACTACTCCGCTCATCCTGAGCTTAAGGATTAAAACAGTTTGTAGACAATGTTCAGGATGGTCAGCAGACCAATCACGGTAACAAACACGTTATCCAGACGGCCACGGTATTTCGCCAGTGATGGCGCTTTACGGATGGCATACATCGGCAGCAGGCAGAGCAGAGAGGCAATAATCGGCGCGCCCATTGCTTCAATCAGGTCCAGGATGTTCGGGTTGGCGTATGCCACAACCCAGGTGGAACCCATGATAAAGATCATGCTGATGGTGTTGAGCTTGCCCATGGAAACTTTGGTTTTATCGCCTTTGTAACCAAACTTCAGCACCAGACCGTTCAGACCTTCCAACGTCCCCAGATAGTGGCCGAAGAAAGATTTGAAGATAGCAACCAGGGCGATGATTGAAGCACCGTATTCCAGAATGGTGGCGAAGGTAGACTTCGTACCGGACAGTGAAGCGAAGTGGTTCGCCAGGTAAGACAGCACTGGAATGTTTTGCGCTTTCGCATCCGCCATGTTTGCCGGAGAGAGCGTGAACAGGCAGCTAAAGGCGAAGAACATTACCACCGCAACCATCAGCATACTGGCGCGGGAGATGATTTTAGAACATTTCTGCTCGGTGAATTCGCGACCGTAATCTTTCTCATACTCTTCGCGTTTAGAGACGACGAAAGAAGAAACGATTGGCGAGAAGTTGAAAGAGAACACCATGATGGAAATACCCAGCCATACGGTAACCAGGATGCCGTCATGGCCAGTCAGGGCGATATTGCTGATATCCACCTGATCGATAACCGCAGAGTTCCAGTAAGGAATCAGCGACAGAGAGATAAGCACCAGGCTGGCAATGAACGGCCATACCAGGTAGCTCATCACTTTAACCATCAGATCTTTACCAAACCAGATGACGAATGCCATCAGCAGCAACAGGAACAGCGCCACGAAGCCACGGTTTAGCGCAGGCATCTGCAGCTGGTTTTCCCAGAAGGTCATAAAGGTGTTGGTAATGGTGACGCCATAAATCCACAGCAGCGGACAAATCGCAAAGAAGTAGAGGAACGTGATTACCACGCCGCCCGTTTTACCAAAGTGCTCTTCAACCGTTTCTGTGATGTTACCGGAAGGGTTAGAACCGGAAAGACACAGGCGTGCCAGCGCACGGTGGCAATAGAAAGCGATGGGGTATGCTAACACCAGCATGATCAGAATGGGGATCAGTCCGCCAAAACCTGCGCGGATAGGGAAGAACAGCACCCCTGCGCCGATGGCTGTACCAAATAAACCCAGTGTCCAGGTGGTGTCCGATTTGCGCCAGGACGACTGTTTTGTCTGGCTGGATACAATGCTATCAGTAGTACTCATATCCTATCCTCAACGAAGTATATTAAGCGTCAACTAAACCAGTAATTTGAGATACACGAGAAAGATCGATATTACCGCCAGAAATAATGCTGACTGTTTTTCTGTTCTGGATATAGCTATCTAATTTCCCGCTTAATAATGCTGCGCATGCCAGCGCACCGGCACCTTCAGTTACAACTTTATTTCGCTGAATTAATGCCACCATGCTGTTGCGAATTTCATCTTCGCTGACCAGGACAATGTCATCCACCAACTCACGAACGATTTCATACGTTAAAGTACCCGGGCGAGAGACGTCACAACCATCCGCCAGGGTGCCGGTCGTTCGGTGCGTGGTTATTTCTCCAGCGCGGAAAGAAGCCGCCATGCCGTGAACGTTTTCAGACTGTACGCCAATAATTTTAATGGTCGGGTTAATCGATTTAATTGCCACTGCAATACCTGCAATCAGTCCGCCGCCGCCAATTGGCACAATCACGTTATCGACATCGTACAGATCTTCGAGAATTTCCAGACCAATAGTGCCCTGACCGGCAATGACTTTCGGGTCATCATATGGCGGAATAAAGATACGGCCTTCCGTTTCCACAATCTCGCTAACCTTCGCGATGGTGTCGTTGAAGTTGTCGCCGTGCAGCACAACTTCTGCGGAATAATCGCAGGTTGCCGCCACTTTAGACTTCGGCGCGCCTTTCGGCATCACCACTTTGCCGTCAATTCCGAGCATGGCGCAGGAGAGAGAAACCCCTTGCGCATGGTTCCCTGCAGAGCAAGCCACCACGCCTTTACATCTTTCCGCTTCGGTTAATGAACTGAGCTTGTTAAAAGCGCCGCGGATTTTAAATGAACCGGTACGCTGCATGTTTTCAAACTTGAGGAAAATTTCCCCTTTGCAACGTTCACTAAAATAGTTAGAGCGAGGCATTCCCGTTTTATATATTTTCCCCGCCAGTCTTTTTTTCGCTTCGAGGATATCTTCAATTGCAACTGGGAGATCGTATGTAATGTGCATTAGAACCTCTTACCTGGGTATTAAATTAAATAGATAGCCGTAACCATTGTCAGATATAGACAGATGGCATTGAGTCCGTGTTAAAACAAATTCAATCTTTAATCAACTTCAATTAATTGCCTTCGTCTTCGACAATTATATGATGAATATTCTTTGGCTAATTCCACCAAAATAGATGCTGCTTTTTTAATTCGATAATTTTTCGACCACACGGCGGCATAACGCGCGACGGGTAACGTCTCTTGTACCGGGATAGTAATAAACTGGTTTGAGCCAAACGGTGTGGTCATGTCACAGGGAATTACTGTTAAGAAATCAGCATTGAGAACAAGATTATAAATGGTGACGACGGAGTCAGTATTAACGATGTTTTCACTGCTGATGCCATTATTTTGTAACGTAGTTAGAAGTTCGCGGTAGTATCCCATATTCGTTTGTGGCAACACCCACTGTTCGTTTTTCAACGCGCTCAGCGAGGTGATGCCGGTGCATGTTCGGGACTTGCTGGCGACCAGGATGAAGTCTGACTCAAAGAGCGGCTCAACATGGAGATCCTGTAGTTTCATCTCATCACTCAGCGTACCGATAGCGAAGTCGAGGCGCCCGTCACGAAGCGCGGGTAAGAACGAGGAGAGCTGCGCTTCGTACATGGAAACCTGCGCCTTCGGAAACACCTCTTTAAATTTTTTAATCATGCCGGACATGATGGTGAAGGCGATCAGTGAAGGAAAGCCAAACGACACATCAACCACTGCGTTACTCGTCATGCTGTTCATCTCATCAACCATGTTTTTCATTTCACGAGTAATGGATTCAGACCATGAGAGCATCACCTGACCTGCCTGAGTCAAGGTAACGCCGGTATTTTTACGCACCACTAACTCAATACCAAAATAAGCCTCAACATCATTAATGATTTTGCTGACCGCCGGTTGAGTTAAACCTAATTCTTTTGCAGCAGAACCGATAGAACCACTTCTAATGACTTCCTGAAAGACCACTAAGTGCTGTGTTTTAGGGAGAGAAATAGTATTCATATCGTCCTGCTCTAATAACTTTGTTGACGGCAGGAAGTTTACCAAATTAAGCAAACGAGGATATGTGCGACCACTCACAAATCCCCTTCCCTTACATTTTGTAAGATTATTATTAAATTGATAATTGCTTATTAATCATAGAGATAGAAAATATCAATCTCACTTAACCCTGACTTTAATCAAAAAAAGATGGGGGGATAACGATTTTTTATGGCTATAACGACATCATTTTCTCTGTTATTTCTTCGAACCATGAAAGGCTATATTTCAATCAATTACAGAGTAATTACCGGTAAAAAATGCGTTTAAATTTAATAAGTAATTTATCAAATATAATTATATTTTATCGTTTATGGTGTTTAAATAACGCCATGCATCACATTTTTTTGCCTTGTTTGTTTGTAAAAAAACATTGCATTTATCAATATTTAAACCAATGAAAACAAACCATCATCATATGCAACATTATATTAACACTGATTTTGCGCGCTTTGTCAGCAACTAATTTTGTGATGGAGATCGATTGCGCGTGATTATTCTCGATAAAAACGTATCGCATAGCGTTTTGTGTTGCTCATCACAAAACCAGAAATATCCCGAGAGACATTTCCTCTTATAAAAGAAATCAGGAACATTAATAAGAACGAAATAAAGGTTAGATGAGTGGGAAATAAACGTCAGATTTGTGGTGAATCAATCGCAACGCCATCAGGAAAACATTTGCCGGATGGCGGCGTAACCACCTTATCCAGCCTACAAAACCCGTTCCATACACCCAGTAGGCCTGATAAGCGCAGCGCCATCAGGCATGACAACCTACTCAGAAGGCAAAAACCCCGCCGAAGCGGGGTTTTATAAAGAGTGAAGCTGACCGATAAGCCGGGTTCTGTCGTGGACAGTCATTCATCTAGGCCAGCAATCGCTCACTGGCTCAAGCAGCCTACCCGGGTTCAGTACGGGCCGTACCTTGTGAACCCCTATTTGGCCTTGCTCCGGGTGGAGTTTACCGTGCCACGGACTGTTACCAGCCGCGCGGTGCGCTCTTACCGCACCCTTTCACCCTTACCTGATCCCACTTACGTGGGCCATCGGCGGTTTGCTCTCTGTTGCACTGGTCGTGGGTTTCCCCCCCAGGCGTTACCTGGCACCCTGCCCTATGGAGCCCGGACTTTCCTCCCCTCCGCCCGTCTCCCCCGAAGAGGACGACGACGAAGCGGCGACTGTCTGGTCAGCTTCGGCGCGCAGTATAGAGGGTTTGCGGGGCAATGTCACCCCGCACTGCGCATTCCTATCGCCAGCGTGGCGGCAATGTTCCTTGAAGCACGATAAATATTATCAAATGCCCCACGGAACGCCTCTTCCAGTGTGCTGATACTGGTCAATACGCTAAACACCGCATCGATACCATATTGATGCACCACCGCCACATCATGCGTCAGGCTGCCGCCAATACCAATCACTGGCTTGTGGTATTTCTTCGCGACATTCGCCACACCTACCGGCACTTTGCCGTGAATACTCTGGCTGTCGATCCGCCCCTCGCCAGTCACTACCAGCGTGCAATCGTGAATATGTTCTTCCAGATTAAGCGCCTGAGTCACAATCTCTATCCCACTGCGCAGATCCGCGCCTAAAAAAGCCATTAACGCTGCGCCCATCCCACCAGCCGCACCGGCGCCGGGAACGTCCTTCACGTCGACCCGCAGCGATTTTTTAATGATCTCAGCATAGTGAGACAGATTACGGTCCAGTTCGAGAATACGTTCTTCCGTTGCCCCTTTCTGCGGGCCAAAGATACGTGAAGCGCCAGTGTCGCCGGTGAGTGGATTGGTCACATCACAGGCTACGCGAATTGAACAGGTTTTTAAGCGAGGATCCAGGCCCGAGATATCGATGGCGTTCAGACTCATCAGGCTACCACCGCCGTAGCCAATTTCAGTTCCGTTGGCGTCACAGAGTTTCGCTCCCAGCGCCTGCGCCATACCCGCGCCGCCGTCGTTGGTCGCGCTACCGCCAATGCCGATAATGATGCTCTGTGCGCCGCTGTTCAGCGCCTGCAAAATCAACTCTCCGGTACCACGCGACGTAGTGACTAACGGATTGCGCTTTTCAGGAGGAACCAGCGCCAGACCACTGGCTGCCGCCATTTCGATAAACGCGGTTTTACCGTCCCCGGACATGCCCCAGCAGGCATTCACTTTTTCGCCCAGCGGCCCCGTCACCCACGCGGAATGTTCACGCCCTTGCGTGGCAGCAATCATGGCTTCGACCGTTCCTTCGCCGCCATCGGCAACCGGAACAGACACATATTGCGCATCGGGGAAAATTTCCCGAAATCCTTTTTCTATTGCCTGAGCTACCTCGGTGGCAGAAAGGCTTTCTTTATAAGAGTCTGGGGCAATTACGATTTTCATAGTTATGTAGCCTGACAGTGCCGCGCAAGGCAAGAAATACAGGGCGCGCATCCGCGCCCTTCTTGTTAGCGAGTGACTTCCACTTTCGCCAGTTTTTCGTAGTAGCATGCGAGTGCGCTGTGATCGGCGGAGCCCAACCCATCTGCGCGAAGCGCCTGCATCATCTCCATGACTGCAGCCGTCAGCGGTAACTGAGCGCCAACACCATGCGAGGTATCCAGCGCATTGGCCAGATCTTTAATATGCAGGTCAATGCGGAAACCTGGTTTAAAGTTGCGGTCCATCACCATCGGCGCTTTCGCATCCAGTACGGTGCTGCCCGCCAGCCCGCCACGGATCGCCTGATACACCAGATCCGGGTTCACACCCGCTTTGGTTGCCAGCGTCAGCGCTTCAGACATCGCGGCAATGTTCAGCGCCACAATCACCTGATTAGCCAGCTTGGTCACGTTGCCTGCGCCAATCTCGCCGGTATGCACCACGGAACCCGCCATCGCTTTCAGCAGATCGTAGTACTTGTCGAAAATCGCTTTATCGCCGCCGACCATCACCGACAACGTACCGTCAATCGCTTTTGGCTCGCCGCCGCTGACCGGCGCATCCAGCATATCCACACCTTTCGCTTTCAGCGCCTCGCTGATTTCACGGCTGGCTAGCGGTGCGATGGAACTCATATCGATCAGTACCGTCCCCGGTTTCGCCCCTTCAATGATGCCGCCTTCGCCCAGCGCCACCTCTTTCACGTGCGGAGAGTTCGGCAGCATGGTGATGATCACATCACACTGCTCGGCAATGTCTTTCGCCGTGGCGGCGGTTTCTGCGCCTGCGGCGATCACTTCCGCAATAGATTCTGGGTTACGGTCGGCAACCACCAGCGAGTAACCTGCCTTGAGGAGGTTTTTACTCATTGGTTTACCCATGATACCGAGGCCAATAAAACCAACTTTCATTGTCATGTCTTTATCTCTCTCTACTGTCGATGGTGGTTATTTCTTAAAAGAATCAGCCAGTTTCTGCGTGGCTGAACGGAACACGCCAAGGTCGCTGCCGACGGCAACAAACGTCGCGCCCCACTCCAGATAACGCCGCGCATCCGCCTCTACCGGGGCCAGAATGCCGCTTGGTTTACCGTGGGCTTTCGCGCGGGCGAAAATGTGCTGGATAGCTTTCTGCACATCAGGATGGGACGCATTGCCGAGGTGGCCTAACGCCGCGGCCAGATCGCTGGGGCCGACGAAGATACCGTCAACGCCTTCAGTCGCCGCGATTGCATCAACGTTATCAACGCCCTGCTGGCTTTCGATCTGCACAATAATGGTGATGTTCTTATTCGACTGCGCAAAATAGTCCGACACGGTGCCAAACATATTGGCGCGGTGGGATACGGACACGCCGCGAATCCCTTCCGGTGGATAGCGGGTTGACGCCACCGCGTTCACCGCCTCTTCTTCGGTCTCAACAAACGGGATCAGGAAGTTGTAAAACCCGATATCCAGCAGACGCTTAATGATCACCGGCTCGTTGGTCGGCACACGTACCACCGGCGCGCTGGCGCTACCTTTAAGCGCCATCAATTGCGGGATAAACGTCGAGATATCGTTCGGCGCATGTTCGCCGTCCAGCACCAGCCAGTCGAAACCTGCCAGACCTAAAACTTCGGTGCTGATTGGGCTGGCTAATGCAGACCAGCAGCCAATCTGAATCTGCTGCGCCGCGAGGGCCGCTTTAAACTTATTCGGGAAAATCGTGTTATTCATCGCCTATACCTTTATTTATTTCTGCAATTCCATACGTTTAATGTCACCGACAATAAACAGGTAGCAAACCATAGCCATCAGCGCCGAGCATCCTACAAACATCAGCGCGGCATTAAATGAGTGCAACTCGCTCACCAGATACCCAATCACCAACGGAGTAACAATGGAGGCCACGTTGCCAAATACGTTAAAGACGCCACCACACAGACCGACAATCTCTTTCGGCGCGGTATCGGAAATCACCGGCCAGCCCAACGCCCCGAAGCCTTTGCCGAAGAACGCCAGCGCCATCAGCGCTACTACCAGAGCAGTGTTATCGGTGTAGTTACACAGAATAATGGTCGATGCGAGCAGCATGCCGAGCACAATCGGCAGCTTACGCGCCAGGGTGATGCTGGAGCCACGTTTAATCAGATAATCAGAGAACACCCCACCCAGTACGCCGCCAATGAATCCACATAGCGCCGGAATAGACGCCACCAGACCAACTTTGAGGATCGACATACCTTTTTCCTGTACCAGGTAAATCGGGAACCAGGTAAGGAAAAACCAGGTAATTGTGTTAATAAAATACTGTCCGAAGAACACGCCAAGCATCATACGGTTGGTGAGCAACTGCTTGATATAATGCAGCTTAGGACCACCTGACTTCACATCGCCCGGCTTCTTATGGTCCATATCCACGACCGCGCCGTTTTCAGAGATAAACTTCAGCTCTTCTTGCGACATACGCGGGTGATCGGTTGGGTTATGAATAAACTTTACCCATAGCCCGGTGAGCACAAAACCAATCGCCCCCATCACTGTAAAGACGTGCTCCCAGCCCCAGGCGAAGGTCAGCCAGCCCAGCAGCGGCGAAAACAGCGCCAGGGAAAAATACTGTGCGGAGTTAAAAATCGCGGATGCCGTACCGCGCTCTTTGGTCGGGAACCAGGCCGCCACGATACGGGCGTTCGCCGGGAAGGAAGGCGCTTCCGAGAAGCCCAACATAAAGCGCATGATGAACATTGAAATACCCGCCCAGGCCAGCGGGAACATGTCGACAAAGCCCTGCAGGAAGGTAAATAATGACCAGAAGAACAGGCTCCAGGTATAGACTTTCTTCGAGCCGAACTTATCGAGCAGCCAGCCGCCGGGGATTTGCATCAACAGATAAGCCCATCCGAAAGCGGAAAAAATATAACCCATTGAGATGGCGCTGAGGTGCAACTCTTTCGCCACTTCCGTGCCGGCAATTGACAGCGTCGCACGGTCCGCATAGTTAACGGCAGTAACAATAAAAATTATCAGTAATATTAAATAGCGGGTATGTGTACCTTTCTTTTTTTCGACAATTGCATCCAAAATCATTCTATTTACCTCGGGTACATAAAAATTTTTATTATTATTTGTTAGCTATCCCTGGTGATAAATTACCGATAATAAAAACACATAATAATTTATCAGACGTTATGAAACCGTGATTTAGTATAATCAGCGGCGCAACGTTAATCATTGTGCATACGCTCACTAATCACGCGACATTAAAATAATATTTTGGGCATATGCACACATACATGGGCGCTAATGCACACATTTACGTATTCCTGTCCCTGGTAGCGCGGCCTTGCTGAGTTTAAGTGATCATGATCACATTCTTAATTTTAAACTCCTGACATTCTTATTTCACGATACCGAATCTTTATTACTTACAATTAGATTCAAAATATAAATACCCACACTATTATCACCACCTTGTTGGAGAATACTGGACAATGGCCGACATCGAAATCAGACAACAATCGCCAACGGCGTTTTATATTAAAGTTCACGCAACAGATAATGTGGCGATTATTGTCAATGACAATGGTCTGAAAGCCGGAACGCGTTTTCCAGACGGACTCGAACTCATTGAACATATTCCCCAGGGTCATAAAGTGGCGCTATGCGATATTCCTGTTCACGGCGAAATAGTGCGTTATGGCGAAGTGATAGGCTATGCCGTTCGCGATATCCCGCGCGGTAGCTGGATTGATGAATCCATGGTTGAGCTGCCCAAGGCCCCGCCGCTGGAGACGCTGCCGCTGGCAACCAAAGTGCCAGAGCCACTGCCGCCTCTTGAAGGTTATACCTTCGAAGGCTATCGCAATACAGACGGCAGCGTTGGCACCAAGAATCTGCTCGGCATCTCCACCAGCGTGCACTGCGTTGCGGGCGTGGTGGATTATGTGGTGAAAATCATTGAGCGCGATCTGCTCCCCAAATACCCGAACGTTGACGGCGTGGTGGGGCTTAATCACCTGTACGGCTGCGGGGTGGCGATTAACGCTCCGGCCGCCATTGTGCCGATTCGCACCATCCATAATATTGCGCTGAACCCCAACTTTGGCGGTGAAGTGATGGTTATTGGCCTCGGCTGCGAAAAACTGCAACCGGAGCGACTGCTGGAAGGAACTCACGATGTAAAAAGTATCCCGGTCGACAGCGCCAGCATCGTCAGTCTGCAGGATGAAAAGCACGTCGGCTTTCAATCGATGGTTGCTGATATTTTGCAAGTGGCAGAACGCCATCTGGCAAAGCTCAACCAACGCCAACGTGAAACCTGCCCGGCATCAGAACTGGTGGTCGGAATGCAGTGCGGCGGTAGCGATGCCTTTTCCGGCGTGACGGCCAACCCAGCAGTGGGTTATGCCTCCGACCTGTTAGTACGCTGCGGCGCGACCGTGATGTTCTCGGAAGTGACCGAAGTGCGCGATGCCATCCACCTTCTGACCCCGCGCGCGATTAACGAAGAAGTAGGTAAGCGCCTGCTCGAAGAGATGGCCTGGTACGATAACTACCTGGATATGGGCAAGACTGACCGCAGCGCCAACCCTTCACCGGGCAACAAGAAAGGCGGTCTGGCAAACGTGGTGGAAAAAGCGCTGGGCTCAATCGCCAAATCTGGCAAGAGCGCCATCGTCGAAGTATTGTCGCCGGGCCAGCGTCCAACCAAACGAGGTCTGATTTACGCCGCAACGCCCGCCAGCGATTTTGTCTGCGGTACGCAGCAGGTTGCTTCCGGGATCACCGTGCAGGTATTCACCACCGGTCGCGGTACGCCGTACGGCCTGATGGCGGTGCCGGTGATAAAAATGGCGACGCGTACTGAGCTGGCCAATCGTTGGTTTGACCTGATGGACATCAACGCAGGTACCATCGCTACCGGAGAAGAAACCATTGAAGACGTGGGGCTGAAATTGTTCGAGTTTATTCTCGACGTCGCCAGCGGGCGTAAGAAAACCTTCTCGGATCAGTGGGGACTGCATAACCAACTGGCGGTGTTTAACCCGGCGCCAGTGACCTGATTATCGAAACGAAAGCCAACGAAAAAACGGGGATTTATCCCCGTTTTTTATGTCTATGTAACAACAAATAAAGTGATAACGTTCGCATTTTAAGAGGTTTTTTCAAACATCTGTTTTTTTCGATTCAAACCTACAAAATGAACCTAACAATATGAAATTAAACGAAATAATGTCACCATTGTTTTATGTTATATTTTCGTTTTGATAAAAGAGAAACCTACCGAAAGACGACCTTGTTTTAATGCGATAATCCCCTATTTTTTACCGCTTTGACTTTCTCCGATGTAAAACAGATTATTCATAGGCTCCTGTAATTTACCTCATAAGCATTCTGACCTGAATAAAGAGGGAAGTTATGTATACCCTGAATAAAAATAATGTCGCATTGGCCTGTCTTATTTCCTGTTTACTGGCAACTCCTGTCGTCGCGAGTGCTGAAGGCCAATCGGACGCAAAGCCTGTTAAATTACGCTACACGTTATGGGACCGTAATCAACTCCCAGGCGAACAACAGCTCGTTAATGAATTCGAAAAAAACAACCCTGGCATCAAAGTCGAAATTGAATTAACACCTTATGACCAATATTTTATCAAGCTAAGTTCAGCAGTCGGTGGAAATGTAGCACCGGATGTATTCTGGATGAATATGCCTAATTTCCAGCAATATGTTAAAAATGGCATGCTGGAACCACTGAGCAATTATCTGAAAGAGAAATCAGCGCCGAAACTGGATGATTTTGTTAAAAGCTCAGTCGATGCCTATCAATACCAGTCGCAGCAGTATGCCATCCCAAGGGATATTGATGCAATTGCCGTCTGGTACAACAAAAAAATGTTCGATCAGGCTGGCGTGAGCTATCCCGATAAAAACTGGACATGGGACGATTTAAAACAAAAATCAGTGCAGTTGCGTAAAGGGCTGGATAAACAGTCTTATCCACTGGCAATGGAATTCAGCAGCGGGCAGGACAGTTACTTTAATCTGCTATTACAGGCTGGCGATAAGATTGTCCTGCCTGAGGGCAAAACGGATGTTGCCAATGACAAAGCCATCGCCGTCTATCGCGATGTTCAAGGCATGCTGAACGCGGGACTAATCCAACCGCCAGGCGAGATGGAAGCCTCGGATGTCTTCCAGTCAAACCGGGTAGCCATGGTCTACGCAGGCTCATGGTGGGCATTACCCTTCTCTCAAAATGAGCTGATTAAGGATCACATCGGCGTGGTACCAATGCCTAAAATGGCAGAGCAGGCAGGTGTATCCCATAGCCTGGCATTTGCCATGTCAGCAAAAAGTCAGCATAAAGATGCGGCGTGGAAGTTCATTGAGTTCATGAGTTCTGAGCATGCGCAGCAGACGCTGGCTACGGGAAAAGTCGTGATCCCCGCGAACCAAAAAGTGGCCAAAGAGTGGGCTGAAGGTTTTAAGGGTATTGATGTTTCAGCCTATATAGATTCATTGGCTTTCTCACATAAATATCCAACCGCAGGCTCTAATACCGCCAAGTGGAATAGCATCCTGAATGATGGCTTGAAAAAAGTCTGGACGGGTACTGACCCAGAAAAAGTCATGCCTGGTGTTGCAAAACGCGTTGAACGAGAAATGCAGAAATAATCCTGAGGGAGCCATGCTCCCTCTCGCTTTCGCCCACGCAATATATTTTGGTTGCACAGTGAGCATCCCGGAGTCTGTATGAGCTATTCAGATGAAGCTGCATCCCCACAATTACCAGCCAGGGAAGTGCACAAAAAATCCCTGACCAAGCTGGAAAAAGAAGAACGCTTCTGGGGATGGATAATGATTATGCCGTTACTGGCGGGGTTAATTGTTTTTTACTTTACTCCATTCTTCCAGAACGTTTTTTATAGTTTCACCGACCTGGGCGAGTTTCAGATCTGGACGACAATCAGCTTAGATAACTATATTAATTTATTCAGCGATGATGAGTTTCGTTCAGCAATATATAACACCCTGGCCTATGTTTTTATTTGCGTACCGATAATCACCATTTTGTCATTACTGCTCGCAATTGGCCTGAATCAGGCGATTCGCGGTCAGTGGTTGTTTCGCACGCTGTTATTTCTACCCGCTGTCACTATGCCTGCGGCCATTGCTATGGTCTGGCAGTGGTTGATGAACCGAAACTTCGGCTTAATTAATCAGATCCTGGCTTTTTTCGATCTTCCGGCCATCGGTTGGTTATCCGATCCCGATGTCGTCCGCCTGAGCGCCTCGTTGGTTATCATCTGGTCGGCTATTGCGCTGAAGATGATCATTCTGCTCGCTGGATTGCAGGGGATCCCCAAACAAATTTATGAAGCGATGTCACTGGATGGCATCAGCAAATTGCGTGGATTCTGGTCTATTACCTTACCGCTAATGATCCCAACGCTGTTTTTCGTACTGGTGATATCTTTTATCGAAACGCTGCAAATTTTCGATGTGGTTTATCTGCTGTTTGGTAGTTCATCCATGGTGGACGAGCAGACGATGACCATCGCCTATCTCTTCTATAAATACGCCTTTATCTACCATGAAAAAGGGTATGCCTCAGCAATCGCCGTGGTGATTTTCGTTATCACGATGGTCCTGACGCTGCTGCAAATATGGATTGGTAAACGACTTAAAGCACAGTGAGGCACCACGATGTTCATGACAAAACGTGAAAAATGGCTAATTTACGGCCTGATGATCCTCGCGACGCTGGTAACGGTGGTTCCGTTTATCTGGATGATCATCACCTCTTTTAAAACCCAGGCAGAAAGCATCGCCTTTCCGCCGATCCTGCTACCCGCCAACCCAGGGTTTCAGGCTTACGGTAAAATCTTGCATGAAATGCCTTTTGGCAGCTTTTACTTTAACTCGATCGTCTCCACGCTGATCATCGTCATTTTGCAGACGCTGATTGCGGCAATGGCAGCGTACGGTTTCTCCCGACTGCGTTTCAAAGGACGAGATGTCCTGTTTATGCTGTGTATTTCAATTCTGATGGTGCCCGGTCAGATCTTTTTAATCCCACAGTTTTTAACAGTTGAAAAAATCGGTTTGCTGAACTCAATTCCTGGACTGGTGCTACCGGGCTTATTCAGCATATATAGCGCCTTTTTATTACGTCAGTTTTTTCTGTCAGTACCTAAAGAACTGGAAGAGGCAGCCATTATGGATGGGTATAACCATCTGACTATTTTCTTCAAAATTATGCTGCCATTAATTAAACCGGGACTGATTGCCTGCGTCATTATTAACGGACTGTGGAGCTGGAATAATTTAATGTGGCCGCTGATCGTCAACACTTCCATGGATAAAATGACATTACCAGTAGGATTAGCCTCACTTTCTGGCCGCTCAGGCGTGGAATATCCGATGTTAATGGCGGGCGCATTGCTGGCGATTATCCCGATGTTGTTACTTTATATCTTCTTCCAGCGCTATTTTATTCGCGGCATCGCTGGTGCCGGAATTAAAGGATAAGGGGCAGTGTTATGTCAGGTATTCAATTACAGGCAGTAAGCAAAGTCTATCCCAATGGCTTTCAGGCGATCCATGGCGTTGATCTTGAAATCCACGACGGCGAATTCATGGTGTTTGTCGGGCCATCAGGCTGCGCCAAATCAACGCTGCTACGCATGATTGCAGGTCTGGAAGATATCACTCATGGCCATATCGCAATCGGAGAGAAGTGCGTCAACGACCTGCTACCAAAGGAGCGAGGCGTTGCCATGGTCTTCCAGAATTATGCCCTCTATCCCCACATGACGATTTATAAAAATATGGCATTCAGTCTGTTAGGGAAAATGAGCAAAGAAGAGATTGATATCCGCGTCCGGGAAGCAGCACACAAGCTGGAAATCGAAACATTGCTCGACAAAAAGCCCGGTCAGCTTTCAGGCGGTCAATGCCAGCGCGTAGCCGTTGGCAGGGCCATCGTGCGTAAGCCAGACGTTTTTTTGTTTGATGAGCCGCTGTCCAACCTGGATACAAAACTGCGTGTTTCAATGCGCGTGCGGCTGACAGAACTGCATCGACAACTGCGTCACGAAGGCGTGAGCGCAACCATGGTGTACGTCACGCACGATCAGATTGAAGCGATGACGATGGGAGACAGGATTTGCGTTCTAAATGGCGGCCGTATTATGCAGGTGGATACCCCAGGGAATATTTACCATCACCCCAGGAATAAATTTGTTGCTGGTTTTATTGGTAATCCGGCAATGAATATTATGCTGCTTGATATTGACCCCAGCACTCGTGGCCTGCGCCTGGCTGATAATTTAATCCTGCCACTAAATACGCGCTTGAGTAACCTACTGGAGCAATATCCGCACTCCAGCGTCTGGTTTGGCATCCGCTCAGAGGCCATTCAGTTAGCCTCGCAGCATGATGCCTCGGCGTTCGATGCGCACATTACCAACGTAGAAAGGATGGGCAACGAAGACCTTCTGCATTTTGATATTGGTGAGCAACATATGATCTTACGTATTAACTCCTCACCCGACTGGACCCCACTTCCCGGTGAATCTATCAAAGTGAAATTTAATCTGGAAGCCGCCTTTTTGTTTGATAAAAAACATGAAGAAAATTTGGTCTGACCGTTATTCAGGCTAAGTGAAAAATGAGAGGTTTATATGTGTGCGAATAAAGTGACCGTATTAGTGGTAGGGGCTGGTGCGCGCGGAGAAATATATTCTCGCTATGCGCTTGAACATCCAGACAGAATGCAGGTGGTAGGCGTTGCCGAGCCCAGAGAGGCATACCGCCAGCAGTTTGTCGCACAGCATAAGATTGACCCAAATAACGTGTTTTGCGACTGGCAAGAAGCTGCGGCCCAACCCAAAATGGCCGATGTGGTACTTATTTGCACGCAGGATAATATGCACAAAGATCCTGCCGTGGCGTTTGCTAATCTCGGCTATCACATTCTGCTGGAAAAACCGCTCGCCCCTACGCCAGAAGATTGCCGGATCATTATTGATGCGGTCAAACGCAACAACGTATTACTGGCCGTCGCGCACGTCCTGCGTTACACCCGCTATACGCAAAAGCTGAAATCACTGCTTGATGATGGCGTAATTGGCGATATTGTCAGCATGCAGCATCTCGAACCCGTAGGTTACTGGCATCAGGCGCACTCGTTTGTACGTGGTAACTGGCGCAATGAAGCAGAATCGTCATTTATGTTGTTACAGAAATCCTGTCATGATTTGGACTGGATCCGCTACATCATGAGCGACAACTGCCAGGACGTAGGATCATTTGGTAGCCTGAGTCACTTTGTGAAAGAGAATCAGCCTGCTGGTGCCGCCGACCGCTGCCTTGATTGTCAGGTTGAAGCAACCTGTCCCTGGTCTGCCTGCAAAATTTATCTGGGTGAAAACCACAAATGCACTCCACACTTCCGTCGAGTGCTGACTGCAGATCCTAGCGAAGAGAATGTTCGCCAGGCGCTGCGCGATGGGCCTTATGGTCGTTGCGTTTATCGTTGTGATAATGATGTAGTGGATCATCAGGTTGTTAACTTACGTTTTGCCCACCAACAGACAGTGACCTTTACCATGACCGCGTTTACCAAAATGGAAGATCGAAAAACGCGCCTGTTTGGCACCAGAGGTTATCTGGAAGGTGATGGCGAGCAAATCAGGGTGTTTGATTTCCTGACAGACAAAGAAACAGTGCATCAGATCGAGGAGATCGCCGCTGGCACACAAACCCAGATGGGGGGGCATGGTGGTGGCGATTACTACCTGATGGATCGCTTTATCCACGCAGTGATGGCCAACGATCAAAATATGATTCTTTCTGGCCCAGATGAATCACTGGAAAGTCACTTAATGGTCTTTGCCGCAGAGCGCGCTCGCAAGGAAAACTGTCTGGTTACGCTGTGAAGCCGGAGGAGATGAGGCATGTTTTACGGTGTTGATATTGGTGGAACCAAAACTGAAATTGTCGCTTTTGATAAGGAAATGCAGGTTTGCTGGCGTAAGCGCGTCGCCACGCCAGTGCAGGATTATGAACTCTTTCTTTCGACCTTTACTTCACTTATTGATACCGCCGACTGGGCGACTGGAACGCAAGGAAAAATTGGCATCGGCATGCCCGGTCTTATGGACAGACATACCGGAAAATTACTGTCATCTAACGTGCCTTGCCTCACAGGACGCCAGGTGATGAACGATCTGGCCCACCGCCTCAATCGTTCGGTTGAACTGGACAATGACTGCTGCTGTTTTGCACTCTCGGAAGCCCATACCCAGCAGGCTCGCCAGTTCTCCCGAATTTTTGGTGCCATTATTGGCACCGGCATGGGTGGAGGGTTAGTCATTGACGGTCAGTTGTATCGGGGTCGCAACCGAATGGCCAGTGAGTTCGGCCATTTACCGCTTCCGGCAACGTTTATGCGTCGTTATCACTTGCCTGAGTTGAAGTGCGGCTGTGGCTTACAAGGGTGTCTGGAACGCTATCAATCCGGTCCTGGTTTACTGTGGCTCCACAAACACTTCAGTGGAGAACAACTCAAAATGGAGACCCTGCTGGAGCATTATCGTCATGGCAATGCCAGCGCCGTTACTACCATAGAAGCATGGATTGATATGTTGGGTTGTACGCTGGCGCAATTGCAGTTGATTCTGGATGTCGATGCTTTTGTTCTCGGCGGTGGAGTTTCCAACATCGAGGAAATTTATACGTTGCTGCCGCAGGCTATGTCACGTTACTTGTTCCCGG
This sequence comes from Citrobacter sp. wls714, assembly GCF_005281025.1. Lineage (NCBI taxonomy): Bacteria > Pseudomonadati > Pseudomonadota > Gammaproteobacteria > Enterobacterales > Enterobacteriaceae > Citrobacter > Citrobacter sp. wls714. Next base: position 141,561 of record NZ_SZWZ01000105.1, read on the forward strand.
GATTAGAGCCTGCCCGCGTATTCCCGGCCATCCATGGTGCATCCAGCGGGGTTCGCGGTGCCGCATTGCTGCTGGTTGAACAGGGTACGCTGACCCACTAAAACACTGCTGGCGAGAAAATCTCGCCAGCAATTTCAGTTATTCATCCGCAATCACCACATCCACCCCAAGCTGGATTAACGTCCTGTGATAATTTTCAGGGATACCGCTGTCGGTAATCACCCGGTCAATCCCGCTGATTTCGCTAATCATACAGAAACTTTTGCGGCCAAACTTGCTGGAGTCAGCGACTACCGTGACCTCCTGTGCAACCTCACACATTACCTGATTCAGATGCGCTTCTCCCGGATGTGGCGTGGTTATCCCTGCTTCCAGGCAGAATCCATCAACGCCCAAAAAAAGCTTATCAAACCGGTATTGTCTGAGCTGGTGTTCTGCTGAAGGGCCATACAATGAATAGACGCTTTGCCTGACGTTCCCTCCCAGGATCATGACGTCTACGCGCTCAAAATTCGCCAGCTCCCACGCAATGTTGAGCGCATTGGTCATCACCACCAGATCGCGGCGATTCTTTAACATTGGAGGAATGAGCGTGGTGGTCGAACCGGAATCGAGGATTAACGTGTCACCATCTTTCACAAAGCTGGCTGCTTTTTCGGCAATACGCGTTTTCACATCGCGATTCAGCCGGTCCTTATCCTGCAAAGGTCGGTCAAGGGCAAAGTGCTGATTGAGAACCGCCCCGCCGTAGGAGCGCATGACGCATCCTTTCTGCTCCAGATAACGTAAGTCGTTGCGGATCGTGACCGATGACACACCAAAATGGACGCTCAGTGGCTCGACACGAACGCTACCCTGATCGCACAGCAGATCAATTATTTGCTCGCGACGTCTTAAGTTATCCAGCATTTCTATTGCTCCATCAAATATTCATGTTGTTTTTTTTTAGCGCTTTAGCACTTTCGTTTTCTTTTGAATATATTACATCAGAAGCAATAAGGTGAATTTGTGCGCACAGACTCAGCGTTTAATTTAACCAAAACTGACTATTTTCTTTCGTTTTAGCAAACCGAAACGAAGAAAACCGAAAAAATGAAAAGACTCAAAACGGGTAAGATGCGAGAAAGAGACGGGAAGCATGCAAAAAAACGAAAGCGAGCTACTAAAAAAGCTCGCTTATGGTTTGTTTTTGTTTAATTGAATGGGATCACATTTTTGAATTTTAGAGCGGGACTACTCAACAATGATCACTTCAACACCGCTGCGGCGTAGTTCCTGCAAACTCTCCTCTGGGATACCTTCATCAACAATGATGGTATGGATCCTCTGAGTATCAATGATCTTATGCAGGCTGGAGCGGTTAAACTTCGTCGAGTCGGTAACAACAATAATACGTTCAGCCACTTCACACATCCGACGGTTGAGACGCGCTTCATCTTCGTTGTGCGTGCTAACACCACGCTCTAAATCAATAGCATCAACGCCAAGAAACAGCATGTCGAAGTGATAATTTTGGAGCGATTGCTCTGCCTGATCGCCATAAAAAGATTGTGACTGACGACGCAAATGACCGCCGGTCATCAGCAGCTCAACCCCTTCTGCTTCCAGTAACGCATTGGCGACATTCATACCGTTGGTCATAGCAATGACATTGGTATGCTGGCGCATCAGACGGGCAATTTCATAGGTCGTGGTACCGGAGTCAAGGATCACGCGGTGTCCCGGTTGAATCAGCTCTGCGGCGGCTCTGGCAATACTGCGTTTTACTGCCGTATTAAGTGAACTCTTATCTTCAACAGAAGGCTCCACAACAGGCGCATTGCTTTCGCAAATCAGCGCCCCGCCATAGGCACGTACCGCAATCCCCTGCTTTTCCAGAAAAGCGAGGTCGTTGCGAATAGTGACCGTGGAGACGCCAAAAAATAAGGAGAGATCGTTAACCTGAACGCTTCCCTGCTGCCGTAACCGCTGGATGATCTGCTCACGTCTTTCGCTGGTGCCAATAACGCGCTTGTCTGCAGAGGACTCGGTGTTACTCATAAGAAATCCTTTAGTTGAACCTTTCGTTTTATTTCGTTTTATCTATTAACGCCTTTCTTTTACGCGAATGCAAGCCCCGCAAGCAGGGAAGAGCCGGACGAACTTACGCTGAAACCTTTCATTGCGTTTCTTTTGTGAAACAGATCGGAAAACTATTATCTTTCGTTTTATTTTTATAACACCATAATGCAGTATTAAATGAAACAAAACGAAAGATTGATGTCGCAGTAATCTGACCTGGAGAGGAAAGTGAAACATCTAACTAAAATGGTCGAGCAGCATAAACGGGGGAAGGCAAACGGGATTTATGCCGTTTGTTCCGCGCATCCAATCGTACTGGAAGCCGCAATACGCTACGCCCATGCCAATCATACACCGCTGTTGATCGAAGCAACCTCTAATCAGGTTGACCAGTTTGGCGGCTATACAGGTATGACGCCAGCCGATTTTCGCAGTTTTGTCTGCCGATTAGCCGACTCGCTTGATTTTTCTCAGGATATGCTGATTCTCGGCGGAGACCATCTCGGGCCAAACCGTTGGCAAAATCTGCCTGCGGAACAGGCAATGGCCAATGCTGACGATCTGATCAAGAGCTATGTCGCCGCAGGCTTTAAAAAAATCCACCTCGATTGCAGCATGTCTTGTGCCAACGACCCGGTTCCACTGACGGATGAAATCGTCGCTGAGCGCGCCGCACGCCTGGCCAAAGTCGCCGAAGAAACCTGTATGGCACATTTTGGCGAGTCTGACCTGGTCTATGTGATTGGCACAGAAGTTCCGGTTCCTGGTGGCGCACACGAAGCGTTAACCGAACTGGCGGTAACAACGCCGGATGCGGCACGCGCAACGCTGCAGGCCCACTATCACGCCTTTGAAAAGCGCGGGCTGGAAGGTATATGGGCACGTATTATCGCCCTGGTCGTGCAACCTGGCGTTGAATTCGACCACACGCACATCATTGATTATCAACCGCAGAAAGCCGTGGCACTCAGCAAAATGGTGGAAGACTACGACACGCTGGTTTTTGAAGCGCATTCTACCGATTACCAAACGCCTCAGTCCTTGCGCCAGTTGGTTAAAGATCATTTCGCGATCCTGAAAGTCGGCCCGGCGCTGACCTTTGCCCTGCGCGAAGCGTTATTTTCATTAGCCGCTATTGAAGAGGAATTGCTGCCCGCAAAAGCCAGCTCAGGCCTGCGACATGTCCTGGAAAGCGTGATGCTTGATCGACCGGAGTACTGGCAGAGCCACTATCACGGCGATGGCAATGCGCGCCGTTTGGCCCGCGGATATAGCTACTCAGATCGGGTTCGTTACTACTGGCCGGACAGCCAGATTGATGAGGCATTCGAACGTCTGGTGCGTAACTTGGCCGACGAACCGATCCCGTTACCGCTGATTAGCCAGTATCTACCCTTGCAGTACGTAAAAGTGCGCGAGGGAGATCTCAGCGCGACACCGCGAGAACTCATCATTAACCATATTCAGGACATACTGCAGCAATATCACTGCGCCAGCCTGGGTGATTCATCCCATAACGCATAACAAGAAAGAGAAAAATACCATGCCAAACATTGTATTAAGTCGCATTGACGAACGTTTAATTCACGGTCAGGTCGGTGTGCAATGGGTCGGATTTGCGGGGGCAAATCTGGTGCTGGTCGCCAATGATGAGGTGGCTGAAGATCCGGTGCAGCAAAACCTGATGGAAATGGTTCTGGCGGAAGGGATTGCCGTGCGCTTCTGGTCACTACAAAAAGTAATCGACAATATTCACCGTGCCGCCGATCGCCAGAAAATTTTGCTGGTCTGCAAATCGCCTGCGGATTTCTACCGTCTGGTCGAAGGCGGTGTTCCTGTTAATCGTATCAACGTTGGCAACATGCACTATGCCAACGGCAAGCAGCAAATCGCCAAAACGGTTTCTGTAGACGCTGCCGATATAGCGGCGTTCAACGGGTTGAAAGCCGCTGGGGTGGAATGCTTCGTTCAGGGCGTTCCAACAGAACCCGCCCAGGACCTCTATAAACTTCTCTGAGGGATTCACAATGGAAATCAGTCTGTTGCAGGCTTTTGCGTTGGGTATTCTCGCCTTTATTGCAGGCCTGGATATGTTCAACGGGTTAACGCACATGCACCGCCCGGTTGTTCTCGGGCCGCTGGTCGGCCTGATTCTGGGCGATCTGCATACCGGTATTTTAACCGGGGGTACGCTGGAACTGGTGTGGATGGGCCTGGCTCCGCTGGCGGGAGCACAGCCGCCAAACGTCATCATCGGCACCATCGTAGGAACAACTTTCGCCATCACCACTGGCGTAAAACCGGAAGTAGCTGTCGGTGTCGCTGTACCGTTCGCGGTAGCGGTACAAATGGGCATTACCTTCCTCTTCTCCGTGATGTCCGGGGTGATGGCTCGCTGCGATCGCATGGCGGCGAATGCCGATACAGACGGAATTGAGCGGGTCAACTATCTGGCGTTACTGGCGCTGGGGACGTTCTACTTCTTATGCGCTTTCCTGCCGATTTACTTTGGTGCGGAACATGCCAAAACAGCTATAGATGTTCTGCCGACCCGCCTAATTGACGGCCTCGGCGTGGCAGGCGGCATCATGCCAGCTATCGGTTTCGCCGTACTGCTGAAAATCATGATGAAAAACGTCTACATCCCTTACTTCATCCTGGGTTTTGTCGCCGCCGCCTGGCTCAAACTCCCTGTGCTGGCAATCGCCGCAGCAGCACTGGCCATGGCACTGATCGATTTTCTGCGTAAATCACCTGAAACTACAGCTCCCGCAGCACAAAAAGAGGAATTCGAAGATGGCATCTAATCAAACGGCTCTGCCGAACATTTCCGAAACCGAAGAAACGCTGCTGTCCGGCACGAATGAAAACGTCTACGAAGACCAGAATATCGGTGCCGAGCTGACGAAAAAAGATATCAACCGTGTTGCCTGGCGTTCCATGTTGTTACAGGCCTCTTTCAACTATGAACGTATGCAGGCATCAGGATGGTTGTACGGCCTGTTACCTGCACTGAAAAAGATCCATACCAACAAGCGAGATCTGGCACGTTCAATGAAAGGCCATATGGGCTTCTTCAACACGCACCCGTTCCTGGTTACGTTTGTTATCGGGATTATCCTGGCGATGGAACGCTCCAAGCAGGATGTGAACAGTATTCAAAGCACCAAGATTGCCGTCGGTGCGCCGCTTGGCGGTATCGGTGACGCCATGTTCTGGTTAACGTTATTGCCTATTTGCGGTGGTATCGGGGCAAGTCTGGCGCTGCAAGGTTCTATTCTTGGCGCTGTAGTCTTTATTGTGATGTTTAACGTGGTTCATCTTGGTCTGCGCTTTGGGCTGGCACACTATGCTTACCGAATGGGCGTTGCAGCTATCCCACTGATTAAAGCTAACACTAAAAAGGTTGGTCATGCGGCATCTATCGTTGGGATGACGGTGATCGGCGCGCTGGTAGCGACCTATGTTCGCCTGAGCACCACGCTGGAAATTACTGCTGGCGATGCGGTTGTGAAACTACAGACAGACGTTATAGACAAGCTGATGCCTGCATTTTTGCCGCTGGTCTACACATTGACCATGTTCTGGCTGGTTCGTCGTGGCTGGAGCCCTCTGCGCCTTATCGCTATTACCGTAGTACTCGGCGTTGTGGGTAAGTTCTGTCACTTCCTGTAAATATAAGGGGTTGTAGATGTTAGGTATTATTTTGACGGGTCATGGCGGGTTTGCCAGCGGAATGGAAAAAGCGATGAAACAGATTTTAGGTGAACAGACTCAGTTCATCGCCATCGACTTTCCGGAAACCTCAACAACAGCCTTACTCACCTCGCAACTAGAACAGGCAGTGAGTGAGCTGGATGCTCAGCAAGACATCGTGTTTCTGACAGACCTGTTGGGCGGGACGCCATTTCGCGTCGCTTCCACGCTAGCCATGCAAAGGCAAGGTACTGAAGTGATCACTGGCACCAATCTGCAACTGCTGCTGGAAATGGTACTGGAGCGCGACGACCTGAGCAGCGAAGCATTTCGTTTGCAGGCGCTGGAATGCGGACATCGGGGTTTGACCAGCCTGGTGGACGAGCTGGGACGCTGCCGCGAGGAAAAACCCGTCGAGGAAGGGATATGACACAGGTGCTACGCGCCAAGCGTCTGCTCACGGAACAAGGCTGGCTGGACGATCATCAGGTGCGTATTGAGGATGGCACCATTACAGCCATTGAGCCTATCGTCTCAGGCGTGATGGTGCGCGATGCTGAGCTGTTGTGCCCTGCATATATCGATACCCATGTGCACGGAGGCGCAGGTGTCGATGTCATGGATGATGCGCCGGATACGCTCGATAAGCTGGCAATACACAAAGCGCGTGAAGGGGTAGCCAGTTGGCTACCCACCACCGTCACCGCCCCATTACCAGATATTCACCGGGCGTTGAAACGTATTGCCCATCGCTACCATTCCGGCGGGTCCGGCGCGCAGGTACTGGGTAGTTATCTTGAAGGTCCGTACTTTACGCCGCAGAACAAAGGGGCGCATCCGCCTGAGCTCTTCAGGGAACTGGAGCTCAGGGAGCTGGATGAACTGATTGCGATTTCCCAACAAACATTGCGCGTCGTTGCGCTGGCGCCAGAAAAAACCGGCGCATTGCAGGCTATCAAACATCTGAAGCAGCGCAACGTACGGGTGATGCTGGGCCACAGCGCAGCCACCTGGGAGCAAACCCGCGCCGCCTTTGATGTCGGGGCTGATGGACTGGTTCACTGCTATAACGGTATGACCGGTTTACACCACCGGGAGCCCGGAATGGTTGGTGCAGGGTTAACCGACTCTCGCGCCTGGCTGGAGCTTATCGCTGACGGACACCATGTCCACCCGGCGGCCATGAAGCTGTGCTGCTGTTGCGCGAAAGACAGACTGGTGCTGATCACCGATGCGATGCAGGCAGCTGGTATGCCGGACGGGCGCTATACGCTCTGCGGTGAGGAAGTGGAAATGCGCAGCGGTATTGTGCGTACCGCTTCCGGTGGCCTGGCGGGCAGCACGCTCTCGGTTGATGCAGCCGTACGTAATATGGTCGAGTTCACCGGGATCACCGCTGAAGAGGCGATCCACATGGCTTCGCTCCATCCCGCTCGCCTGTTGGGAATCGATCGCCAACGCGGATCGTTAGCGGTGGGCAAATATGCCGACATTATCGCCCTCAATAGCAGCCTGCATTTGCAGCAGATCTGGATTCAGGGTCAGTCTCTCCCCCTTTAGACCTTTCATTTTGTCTCGTATTGGCCTGCGGTCTTTGATCGCCGGGCCTTTCTTTTCCTTTCGCTTATAAAATTTTGATTCGCACTATCTGCAAGCGATTCTTTAAATATCAACAAGATGATTACAGCCTTAGTTCTCACGATCACAAATTTCGTTTTATTTCATTTTACATCATTGCTCTTTCACTTTCTTTCATATAGATTTTAATCAATCGATCATATGAACAAGTGAAACGAAACGAAAGATAGCGACATTTTGCCAGCGTCTTATGTGGAATTTACGAGACTAAGGACTTAAGTTATGCCAGAAACCTACACCCCTGCTCACGCGTCGACGGGCACCTGGACAGAAGAAGAGATCCGTCAACAACCTGCCAGTTGGATCCGTTCCCTTACGAATATCGACAACATTCGATCTGCCATTGACAGCTTTCTCGCGCCATTACTGCGCAAAAACGATCTGCGGATCGTACTGACCGGGGCGGGTACTTCCGCATTTATCGGCGACATTATTGCTCCGTGGCTGGCAAGCCAAACCGGAAAAAACATCAGCGCCGTGCCGACCACCGATTTGGTCACCAATCCGATGGATTATCTGAATCCAGCACATCCGTTGCTGCTGGTTTCTTTCGCTCGCTCAGGTAACAGCCCCGAAAGCGTTGCGGCTGTGGAACTGGCTAATCAGTTTGTACCTGAGTGCTATCACCTGCCAATTACCTGTAACGAAGCAGGTAGCCTGTATCAAAACGCCGTCGCAAGCGACAATGCCTTTGCACTGTTAATGCCTGCTGAAACGCACGACCGTGGCTTCGCCATGACCAGCAGTATTACTACCATGATGGCCAGTTGCCTGGCGGTATTCGCCCCGCAAAAAATCAACAGCCAGACCTTCCGCGACGTGGCCGATCGTTGCCAGACGATCCTGACTTCACTGGGTGATTTCAGCGACGGCGTGTTCGGCAACGCGCCATGGAAACGGATCGTCTACCTCGGTAGCGGTGGGCTACAGGGAGCCGCGCGTGAATCGGCACTGAAAGTCCTGGAACTGACAGCGGGTAAACTGGCGGCATTCTATGACTCACCGACCGGTTTTCGTCATGGGCCAAAATCGCTGGTTGATAACGAAACGCTGGTAGTGGTCTTTGTTTCCAGCCACCCCTATACACGCCAATACGATCTTGATCTGTTAGCTGAGTTACGCCGCGATCGGCAGGCGCTGCGGGTAGTCGCGATTGCCGCACAAACCGATGACGTGATTGAAGCCGGCCCGCATATCCTGCTGCCGCCTGCCCGCAGCTTCATTGATATGGAACTGGCGTTCTGCTTCCTGATGTATGCGCAGGTCTTCGCCCTGACACAGTCAATCAGTACCGGTAATACGCCAGATACGCCTTCTGCCAGCGGTACCGTGAACCGCGTCGTACAGGGCGTTGTTATTCATCCCTGGAACGCCTAAAAGGATCGTTTTATGAGCATTATTTCTACAAAATACCTCCTGCAGGATGCGCAAAAAAAAGGCTATGCCGTACCGGCCTTTAACATCCATAACGCCGAAACGATCCAGGCGATCCTGGAAGTGTGCTATGAAATGCAATCGCCGGTGATCCTTGCCGGAACGCCGGGTACGTTTAAACATATCGCGCTGGAAGAGATCTACGCGCTGTGCAGCGCTTATTCCACCAGCTACGGTATACCGCTTGCGCTGCACCTCGATCACCATGAATCACTGGACGATATCCGTCGCAAGGTAAATGCCGGGGTGCGCAGCGCCATGATTGATGGCAGCCACTTTCCGTTTGAAGAAAATGTGAAACTGGTGAAATCCGTTGTGGACTTTTGCCATGCCAAAGATTGCAGCGTGGAAGCTGAGCTGGGCCGCCTCGGCGGCGTTGAAGATGATATGAGCGTGGATGCCGAAAGCGCCTTCCTGACCGACCCGCAGGAAGCGAAACGGTTTGTCGAACGTACCGGCGTCGACAGCCTGGCTGTTGCCATCGGCACAGCACACGGTTTGTACACTAAAACACCCAAAATCGATTTCCAGCGTTTAGGGGAAATTCGTGAAGTGGTGGATATTCCGCTGGTGCTGCATGGTGCAAGCGATGTTCCTGACGACTACGTCCGCCGCACAATCGAGCTGGGAATATGCAAAGTTAACGTGGCCACCGAACTGAAAATCGCCTTTGCCGACGCGGTCAAAGCATGGTTTGCAGAAAATCCGCAGGGCAACGATCCTCGCTATTACATGCGGGTCGGTATGGATGCAATGAAAGAAGTGGTGCGGAGTAAAATTAACGTCTGTGGTTCAGCAAACAAATTGATGGCTACCTGCGAATTATCGTGACCATTATTATATTCTGCGCGAGTGCTATCTGCGTGATGTCAGGTAGCGCTCATCTTCCGAATATTAAGGATATATATTCTTTAAGTTCTGCTGAATGAATTAATATTTTTTATACTGCAACAATAATATATTCCAATAATCAATGTTATTCAATGTTTTTATGGTGAGGATTCAAATATGAGTAGTCCAAATATTCTATTAAGCCGTATTGATAACCGATTAGTACATGGGCAGGTTGGCGTTACATGGACATCAACAATTGGTGCTAACTTGTTAGTCGTTGTTGATGATGACGTTGCTCAGGATGAGATTCAGCAGAAATTAATGGGTATCACTGCCGAAACCTACGGTTTTGGCATTCGTTTTTTTTCCATAGATAAAACCATAAACGTTATCGGTAAAGCCGCGCCACATCAGAAAATTTTTCTTATTTGTCGGACGCCACAAACGGTAAGAAGATTGCTTGAAGGCGGTATTAAGCTGAACGATGTCAACGTAGGCAATATGCATTTTTCTGAAGGCAAAAAACAGATCAGCAGCAAAGTTTATGTTAACGGACAAGATCTTGATGACCTTCAATTTATAAAGAAACAGGGTGTTAATATCTTTATTCAGGATGTCCCTGGCGATCAAAAAGAACAGATCCCTGATTAAAAGGCAAACAACTTTTTCATAATAAAAGGATTTATTTACTTGGGGTGATCTATATGCATGAAATAACTCTTATTCAGGGTTTATCCCTGGCTGCATTAGTCTTCTTTCTGGGAATCGACTTTTGGCTGGAAGCCTTGTTTTTATTCAGACCAATTATCGTATGTACTTTGACCGGCGCTATCTTGGGTGATATTCACATTGGCCTGATTACGGGAGGTTTGACCGAGTTGGCTTTTGCCGGTCTGACCCCCGCAGGAGGTGTGCAGCCTCCCAATCCAATCATGGCTGGTTTAATGACCACGGTTATCGCATGGTCTACCGGCGTGGATGCCAAAACGGCCATCGGTCTTGGTTTGCCCTTCAGCCTTCTGATGCAATACGTAATATTGTTCTTTTACTCAGCCTTCTCATTGTTCATGGCAAAAGCCGATAATTGTGCGAAAGAAGCAAACACAAGCGCATTTACGCGTCTGAACTGGTTAACAACACTGATTGTTGCTTTTTCATACGCCATCATCGCCTTCTTGTGTACATATCTGGCCCAGGGCGCTATGCAGTCACTGGTAAAAGCCATGCCCGCCTGGTTAACACATGGATTTGAAGTGGCTGGTGGCATTTTGCCCGCGGTCGGTTTTGGTTTGTTACTCCGCGTGATGTTCAAAGCACAGTACATTCCTTACCTGATTGCTGGCTTCCTCTTTGTTTGCTACATCCAGGTTAACAACCTTCTGCCAGTCGCAGTGTTGGGCGCAGGTTTCGCCGTATATGAGTTTTTCAATACGAAAGCCAAACAGCAGGCTCAACCTCAGCCTGTCGCCAATAAAAACAATGAAGAAGAGGACTATAGCAATGGGATCTGAAATCAGTAAAAAAGACATTACTCGTCTGGGCTTTCGCTCGTCGCTTCTTCAGGCCAGCTTTAACTATGAAAGAATGCAGGCAGGTGGTTTTACCTGGGCTATGCTCCCGGTGCTGAAAAAAATCTATAAAGATGATAAAGCCGGTCTAAGCGCGGCGATGAAAGATCATTTAGAATTTATCAATACCCACCCTAACCTGGTCGGTTTTCTGATGGGATTGTTAATCTCCATGGAAGAAAAGGGGGAAAACCGAGACACCATCAAAGGCTTGAAAGTGGCGTTGTTCGGACCTATCGCCGGGATCGGTGATGCCATTTTCTGGTTCACCTTACTGCCTATTATGGCAGGGATCTGCTCCTCTTTTGCTAGCCAAGGAAACATACTGGGGCCAATTTTATTTTTCGCCGTTTATTTGATGATCTTTTTCCTGCGCGTTGGCTGGACGCATGTCGGTTATTCAGTAGGAGTTAAGGCTATCGATAAAGTACGAGAAAATTCGCAGATGATCGCCCGCTCAGCAACGATCCTCGGGATCACTGTTATTGGCGGACTTATCGCGTCCTATGTACACATTAATGTTGTAACTTCTTTTGCAATTGACAGTACCCACAGCGTGGCCTTACAGCAGGATTTTTTCGATAAAGTATTCCCGAATATTTTACCGATGGGTTACACGTTGCTGATGTACTACATGTTACGGGTGAAAAAAGCACACCCGGTATTGTTAATCGGCGTAACGTTTGTACTGTCTATTATCTCGTCAGCACTTGGCATTCTTTAATCGAAAGGAGGATGAAGCAGCCTGCAACATCCTCCTGCAAAAGGACTCGAAAATGCAATATACCCAGTACTGCGATAATTATGACGTCTTAAGCGATCGCGCCAGCGAACAGCTAATTACGTTGATACAGAATAAACCTGACGCAACCATCTGTCTGGCAACAGGGGGCACACCGCTTCTCACCTATCGCTACTTTGTTGAAAAAATTAACCAACGTAAGATCGATATTGAGCGGGTGGTTTTCGTTAAACTGGACGAGTGGGTCGGTATTCCGCTGAACTCACCCGCAACGTGTGAATCTTTCCTGCAACAACACATCGCTCAACCACTAGGGTTACGAGCAGAACAGTTGGTTGGTTTTCAATCTGAAAATGTTAGCGAGCAGGAGTGCGAACGCATCACAGAGATTATTGCCAGCCGGGGCGGCCTCGATTTATGCCTGCTAGGAATAGGCAAAAATGGCCATTTGGGGTTGAATGAGCCCGCAGAGATCCTGGAACCATTTTGCCATATCAGCATACTTGAAGAAAAAACGCGCCATCACGACATGTTAAAAACGGCTGCTAATCGTGTGACCCACGGTATTACGTTGGGGTTGAAGGACATCCTGAACGCAAAAGAGATCTTGCTGCTGATAGCAGGCGAAGGGAAGCACGACGCGGTAGAAAAATACCTGGCCGCCACCGTTACAACGACTATGCCTGCTTCATTTTTATGGCTGCATCGCAATGTGAGTTGCCTGATTGACGGCTCACAATACTCTGATAAATAAAATTTACAGCAAGCGCCACATTCTCCTTTTTGTCGCGCCACTGCGTTGCAGTTTGCCTTTTAGCTGCAACGCTTTCATCGAGTTCTTCCGACATTTCTTCCGACAAGCAGACGTTTAATCTCAGTCTTTTTACTCCCCCTGCTGGTCCAGCGCGTATTTATACAGCGCATTCTTTTTCACGCCGTGAATTTCCGCTGCCAGCGCCGCCGCTTTCTTCAGCGGCAGCTCTTTTTGTAACAACGCCAGCGTACGCAGCGCATCAGCCGGGAGGTCATCTTCTTGCGCTTTATGCCCTTCGACAATCAGCACCATTTCGCCCTTACGACGGTTTTCATCTTCCTTGACCCACGCCAGCAGTTCGCCGACCGGCGCGCCGTGAATGGTTTCCCAGGTTTTGGTCAGTTCGCGTGCCAGCACCACATAACGGGATTCTCCCCAGACGGCGACCATATCTTCCAGGCTATCCAGTAAACGGTGGGTGGATTCATAAAAAATAAGCGTACGCGGTTCTGCTTCAATGGCTTTCATCACATCGCGGCGGCCTTTTGATTTCGCAGGCAGGAAACCTTCGTAGCAAAAACGGTCAGACGGCAGACCAGCAGCACTCAGCGCGGCAATCGCCGCGCACGGGCCAGGCAGCGGTACCACGCGGATGCCTGCTTCGCGACAGGTGCGCACCAGGTGGTAGCCTGGGTCGTTAATCAGCGGCGTTCCGGCATCGGAAACCAACGCGATGTTTTGCCCCTCTTTAAGCTTTGCCACCAGCGTCTCGGCTTTTTGTTGCTCATTGTGATCGTGTAAGGCAAACAAACGGGCGTTAATCGCGAAATGTTGTAACAATAATCCGGTATGACGAGTGTCTTCAGCGGCAATTAAATCAACGGCTTGTAAAACTTCGAGCGCTCGTTGGGTAATATCAGCCAAATTTCCGATAGGAGTAGGTACAATAAAGAGTTGGCCTTGAGAATTATCCGCCGATTCGTGTTGTTTCATTGTGTCGTCCGTATTGCCGATTTAATATTGAGCATTGCGTAAAAAAAATATCACTGGATACAGTATGGTACCCTCAACATTTTCTCGTTTGAAAGCCGCGCGCGCGCTACCAGTCATTCTGGCAGCATTGATTTTCGCAGGCTGTGGCACCCAGGCGCCAGACCAGAGTGCAGCCCATATGCAGGGCACTGCGCAGGCTGATTCCGGCTTTTATCTGCAACAGATGCAGCAAAGCTCAGATGATAGCAAGACCAACTGGCAATTACTCGCCATTCGTGCACTGCTGAAAGAAGGCAAGAGCCAGCAGGCTATCGAATTGTTCAACCAGTTACCGCAGAAGCTAAACGATGCCCAGCGTCGTGAGCAGTCACTGCTGGCCGTCGAGATCAAACTCGCGCAGAAAGATGTCGCGGGAGCACAGGCCCTGCTGGATAAACTCACGCCCGCCGATTTCGACCAAAACCAGCAGGCGCGTTACTGGCAGGCGCAAATCGACGCCAATCAGGGCCGCCCGTCGCTGACTCTGCTGCGCGCCCTGATCGCACAGGAACCACTGCTGGCCGCGAACGCTAAGCAGAAAAACATAGATGCAACCTGGCAAGCGCTGTCGTCCATGACCCAGGAACAAGCTCAGACGCTGGTCATCAATGCTGATGAAAACGTACTGCAAGGCTGGCTGGACCTCCAGCGCGTCTGGTTCGATAACCGTAACGACCCGGACATGATGAAAGCCGGTATTGCCGACTGGCAAAAACGTTACCCACAAAACCCGGGGGCAAAACTGCTGCCAACGCAGTTGGTTAACGTGCAGAGCTTTAAGCCAGCTTCCACCAGCAAAATTGCCCTGCTGCTGCCGCTGAACGGTCAGGCCGCTGTATTTGGCCGTACTATCCAGCAAGGCTTTGAAGCTGCGAAAAACATGGGCACTCAACCCGTAGCAGCCCCAGCTGTTGCCGCGCCTGCTGCAGATACAGCAGCCATGGCGACTACGGAACAACCGCAAACGACAGACGGTGTTGCCAGCCCTTCTCAGGCGTCAGTAAGCGATCTGACCAATGAGGAGCCTGCACAGCCAGAAACGACAGCCCCACAGCCAACAGCGCCTGCACAACCAACAACCGCCAGCGCGCCGGCAAATCCGTCCGCTGAGCTGAAAATCTACGACACCTCGTCGCAGCCGCTGAATCAGATCCTGACCCAGGTACAGCAGGATGGCGCCAGCATCGTGGTTGGCCCGCTGTTGAAGAATAATGTTGAAGAGCTGATGAAAAGCAACACGCCATTGAACGTCCTGGCGCTTAACCAGCCGGAGGCGGTGAAAAACCTGCCGAACGTCTGCTACTTTGCCCTGTCGCCAGAAGATGAAGCGCGCGATGCCGCACGCCACATCCGTGATCAAGGCAAACAAACGCCGCTGCTGTTGCTCCCACGCAGTTCGTTAGGCGATCGCGTGGCTAATGCTTTTGCACAGGAATGGCAAAAACTGGGCGGCGGCGTAGTGCTGCAGCAGAAGTTCGGCTCCACGGCTGAGCTGAAAATGGGTGTCAACGGCGGCTCTGGCATTTCCCTGACGGGCAGCCCGGTAGCCTCTTCTGTACCTGCGCAGCCTGGCGTGACGATTGGCGGTCTGACGATTCCGGCAGCGCCTACAGATGCACAAATCACCGGCGGCAGTGGTCGTGTTGACGCCGTGTATATTCTGGCGACGCCGGAAGAAATCGCCTTTATTAAACCGATGATCGCCATGCGTAACGGCAGCCAGAGCGGAGCATCGCTGTATGCCAGCTCCCGTAGCGCTCAGGGAACCGCTGGCCCGGACTTCCGTCTGGAAATGGAAGGCTTGCAGTACAGCGAAATCCCAATGCTGGCAGGCGCTAACACGCCTCTCATGCAGCAGGCGCTTGGCGCGGTGCGTAACGACTACTCGCTGGCGCGTATGTACGCAATGGGTGTCGATGCCTGGTCGCTTGCCAACCACTTCTCGCAAATGCGTCAGGTGCAGGGCTTCGAAATTAACGGCAACACTGGCGCATTAACCGCAAATCAGGATTGTGTGATTAACAGGAAGTTATCATGGCTCAAATACCAGCAAGGACAGGTCGTCCCCGCCAGTTAACGAGTAAACAGACCGGTGACGCGTGGGAAGCTGTTGCGCGTGACTGGCTGCACAGCAAGGGACTGCATTTCATCGCCGCCAACGTGCGCGAACGTGGCGGCGAAATCGACCTGATAATGCGTGAAGGCAACACCACCGTATTTGTTGAAGTTCGCTATCGGCGTTCAGCCCAGTTTGGCGGCGCGGCGGCGAGTGTGACCCGGAGCAAACAACACAAATTATTACAGACCGCCCGCTTGTGGCTTGCGCGCCACAATGGGAGTTTTGATACTGTGGATTGCCGGTTCGATGTGTTAGCCTTCACCGGAAATGATGTTGAGTGGTTTAAAGACGCGTTCAACGACCGCTCATAGTTGAAGATTCAGAGCCTGGTTCTTAAGGATTAGCGTGTTAGATAGAATTAAAGTCTGCTTTACAGAAAGCATTCAAACTCAGATAGCTGCGGCTGAAGCGCTCCCGGATGCGATCTCCCGTGCAGCCATGACGCTGGTTCAGTCCCTGCTCAATGGCAACAAAATTCTCTGTTGTGGTAATGGGACGTCCGCTGCCAACGCACAGCATTTTGCTGCCAGCATGATCAATCGTTTTGAAACGGAACGACCAAGTTTACCTGCTATTGCACTAAATACTGATAATGTGGTCTTAACTGCGATTGCCAACGATCGCCTGCACGACGAAGTTTATGCAAAACAAGTCCGTGCGCTGGGACATGCAGGTGATGTTCTGCTGGCAATCTCTACGCGTGGTAATAGCCGCGATATCGTAAAAGCTGTTGAAGCCGCCGTGACACGCGACATGACAATCGTCGCGCTGACCGGGTATGACGGAGGGGAGCTGGCCGGATTGCTGGGGCCGCAGGATGTTGAAATCCGCATTCCCTCACACCACAGTGCCCGCGTTCAGGAAATGCATATGCTGACGGTCAACTGCCTTTGCGATCTCATCGATAACACGCTTTTTCCTCACCAGGATGATTAAGGAGTACACATGAAGGCATTTTCGCCGCTTGCTGTGATTATCGCTGCACTGCTGCTGCAAGGCTGTGTAGCTGCCGCCGTGGTCGGAACCGCAGCCGTCGGGACTAAAGCCGCGACGGATCCGCGTAGTGTCGGCACTCAGGTAGATGACGGAACCCTGGAATTACGCGTCAATACGGCGTTGTCGAAAGATGCCCAGATCAAGAAAGAAGCGCGTATCAACGTTAGCGCCTATCAGGGCAAGGTTCTGCT
The DNA here is from genome assembly GCF_005281025.1 of Citrobacter sp. wls714. Taxonomy (NCBI): domain Bacteria; kingdom Pseudomonadati; phylum Pseudomonadota; class Gammaproteobacteria; order Enterobacterales; family Enterobacteriaceae; genus Citrobacter; species Citrobacter sp. wls714. Next base: position 158,626 of record NZ_SZWZ01000105.1, read on the forward strand.
GGTCGGTCAGTCACCGAATAGCGAACTGTCTGCGCGGGCAAAACAGATTGCAATGGGCGTAGAAGGTACCACTGAGGTCTTTAATGAGATCCGTCAGGGTCAGCCAATCGGTCTGGGCGATGCGTCCAACGATACCTGGATCACCACCAAAGTACGTTCCCAGTTGCTGACCAGCGATCAGGTGAAATCCTCTAACGTGAAAGTCACCACCGAGAACGGGGAAGTGTTCCTGCTGGGTCTGGTTACTGAACGTGAAGCGAAGGCGGCGGCAGATATCGCCAGCCGGGTAAGCGGCGTGAAACGCGTCACTACGGCCTTTACGTTTATTAAGTAATACCGATGCCGGATAGCGACGCATGGGCGTCTTATCCGGCCTACAGGACGTCATCGTTTGTAGGTCGGATAAGCGTCAGCGCCACCCGGCATTTTATTTTGCCCTTTCGCGTAGCTCGGAAGAGGTCAGGATGGTAACGCCCTCATCTCCTGGCGCCAGCGCTTCTGCCAACATTGCCCGTGCAACATCCCGCGCGTCAATCGACTTCCAGTTACCCGGCAGCAGCCTGAACAACGGCGCTAAAAACTTCTCATTCGTCCGCTGCTTATCCCGTTCTCCCAGTAGCATCGAAGGTCGGACAATCGTCAGGCGCGGCCATTTCTGCGCGATTAACGCCTGCTCCATTTCCCCTTTCACCCGGTTATAAAAAAACGGTGAATTCGCATTCGCGCCCATCGAACTCACCACCAGCATATGCTGAGCGCCTAACCGACGTCCCGTCAGGGCGGTGTCCACCACCAGCGTATAGTCAGCGTGGATAAACGCCTCTTTCGAGCCGGCTTCACGTCGGGTGGTTCCCAGACAACAAAAAACGATATCGACCGGATCGGTGACTTGTGCCAGAGCATCGGTTAGCTGCGGATCATGGGGATTATAAACGCCAACCGTATCAGCCAGCGGTCGACGCGTCGGCGCCGTAATGGCGTTGACCCGGGGTTCATTAAGCAGCATACGCAGCAAATTTCCGCCTACCAGCCCCGTTGCGCCTGTTATTAACACCTGACTCATCCTCGCTCCTTTACAGAATTGTCCGTCTTGCACTCTCAGCCTTAGCGACCAGACTTAATAGTCCGTGAGGTAATTATCCGTCAACATGGAAATTCTGCCTTATTCGCAACCAACTCAACGGAGGAAACATGAGCAAGAAGATTGCCGTTTTAATCACTGATGAGTTTGAAGATTCAGAATTTACATCACCAGCAGCAGAATTCCGCCAGGCCGGGCATGAAGTCATCACCATTGAAAAACAGGCAGGAAAAACGGTGAAGGGGAAAAAAGGTGAAGCCAGCGTCACCATCGACAAAGCAATCGAGGATGTGCGCCCTGCCGATTTTGACGCCCTGCTACTGCCAGGCGGTCACTCCCCGGACTACCTGCGCGGGGACGACCGTTTCGTGACCTTTACCCGGGATTTTGTTAACAGCGGCAAGCCGGTGTTTGCTATCTGCCATGGCCCACAGTTGCTGATCAGCGCGGATGTCATTCGTGGCCGTAAACTTACCGCCGTGAAACCTATCATCATTGACGTAAAAAACGCGGGCGCCGAATTTTACGATCAGGAAATGGTGAATGATAACGATCAGCTGATAACCAGCCGAACACCGGACGATCTTCCGGCGTTTAACCGTGAGGCATTACGTATTCTCGGGGCGTGAATCACGTAGCCAGAGCATCTTTTTGCCAAAGCCCAGCGTGTTATCGGTGAATTTGATTTCATCCAGCCGAATCTCCCACACGGGTGCAGGCAACATTCTGGCCACGGGGAAGCGGCGATTATACGCTTTACGCGCAACGTCGCTCTCCTCTCCCTCAAGACGGCGGATTTCCGCTTTAAACTGTACCCCACGAATCAGGGCGACCGTTTTGGGCTGGCCGTTTACCGTGCCAGCAACGGGCGCGCGCGGGCCGGACATCTGAGCATGGCGCGTTTTCTCTTCGGTCAGCACATAGAATGCCATCTTCTGAGCATCAAACAGGTAAAACGCATTCGCGCACCACAATTCACCCTCATGATGTACACACCAGGTCACGACATGCTGCTTCGCCAGCCAGCGGGTCACCGCAGTCAGTGTTTCCATTTCTGTTCTCTTTTATACTGTAGGCCTGAAAATTATCACGTCGATGGTGACAATGACACCCTGGTATCTGTACCTGATCCGTACCGCGGACAACGCCTTATACACCGGAATAACCACCGATGTGGAGCGCCGATATAAGCAACATCAGAGCGGAAAAGGCGCGAAGGCGCTGCGTGGAAAGGGGGAACTCTCCCTGGCATTTGCGGCGCAGGTCGGCGACCGTTCGCTGGCTCTGCGCATCGAGTATCGCGTCAAACAGCTCACAAAGCGTCAGAAAGAGCGCCTTGTAGAAGGCGAAGGGCTTGAGGCTCTACTGAGCAGCCTGCAAGCCCCGGATGTTAAAAACGATTGAAGTGGTCGTGGTATTCCACAAGGCCCGTCACGCCCTCCAGCGCATCGTCCGCCAGGCGATGAACCTGGAACGCGCTTTCGGTGCCCGGCCAGCGGCAACGCAGGTCATGATGCGCTGCCAGCTCAAAGCCAAAGCGGCTGTACAGTGCCGGATCGCCCAGCGTAACCACTGCGGCGTAGCCAAACTCGTTCAGGGAATCGAGTCCTTCATAGACCAGCTGACGCGCCAGCCCCTGCCCCCGGTAGTTTTCATCCACCGCGAGCGGCGCCATGCCGACCCATTGCAGATCTTCGCCCTGAACATCGACAGGACTAAACGCGACGTAACCCACTACCTGACCTTCGTCATCGGTCGCAACCAGACCCAGCGTTAAGAAACCATCTTCACGCAGGTCGTGCACTAATTTCGCTTCCGCATCGCTCTCAAATGAACGACGCAGCAACGCATCAATACCAGGGGCATCAATGGGAATCTCAACTCGAATCAGCATGGCTCACCTACCGAGGTCTGTTTGGTGTCTGGCGTTGTTTTCATTCCCGCCTCAACAAAGTCCGCCAACTGCATCAGCATGACGCGCAGCGCTTTAGGCATCTGATCCAACTCGATGGCGTCCATCAGATTTTTTACATACAGCCCTAATTCTGTATCACCTTCAATTACCAGGCGACGCTGGAAGAAAAGCGTATCCGGATCCTGCTTACGTGCCGCAATCATCAGTAAGTCACTGGCGTCAGCGCTAAAACTCACATCCGCATCGGCATTTTGGCTGACGATAAGTTTATCGTTCTCAACAGAGGTATACCATTTGAGACCAATGTCACGTACATGGATGCTTAACCAGCGGCCTTCGAGAAACTCCAGCTCTCCATCAGCCAGCGCCTGGCTAAACTGCCAGCTCAGAACCTGCTCCAGGACCTGGCGCTTCAGCGCAAAGGGCGTCAGTTTAACCGGTACACTCATCAGAGAAGGACCAAAATGTACTAAGCGTGAACGCAGTTTATCCAACACGAGCTTTACTCCCTGTTTCAATAGTCCTGCTATTTTGCCATATCAAATAAACGACATAGCGGCATAAATCAACAATTCGATGCGAAATTGTTACCTCTTTATTGCTGTCACCAATACGACTTTAACTGCCTCAAATCAAAAATTGTCTCAGCAAGGTTAACTAAAATCCCTCTTCGTTAACATTTCTGCGCCTTTCACGGCGCAACGTTCAGGATAAATTATGGAGCTGCTCTGCCCTGCCGGAAATCTCCCGGCGCTTAAGGCGGCCATCGAGAACGGCGCTGATGCTGTCTACATCGGGCTGAAAGATGATACCAACGCCCGTCATTTCGCCGGCCTTAATTTTACCGAGAAAAAATTGCAGGAAGCGGTGAGTTTTGTCCATCAACACCGCCGTAAGCTGCACATCGCGATTAACACCTTTGCGCATCCGGATGGTTATGCGCGCTGGCAGCGTGCCGTAGATATGGCGGCGCAACTGGGTGCGGATGCGCTGATCCTTGCCGATCTTGCCATGCTTGAGTATGCCGCAGAGCGCTATCCGCATATTGAGCGCCATGTCTCTGTTCAGGCATCTGCTACCAACGAAGAGGCGATTAATTTTTATCATCGCAACTTTGATGTCGCCCGTGTGGTGCTGCCGCGCGTGTTGTCTATTCATCAGGTGAAACAGCTCGCTCGCGTCACGCCTGTTCCACTCGAAGTGTTCGCCTTTGGGAGTTTGTGCATTATGGCGGAAGGCCGGTGTTATCTTTCATCCTACCTGACGGGCGAATCGCCTAACACGGTTGGCGCCTGCTCTCCCGCGCGTTTTGTTCGCTGGCAGCAGACCCAACAGGGCCTGGAATCCCGTCTGAATGAAGTGCTGATTGACCGCTATCAGGACGGAGAAAACGCCGGTTATCCGACGTTGTGTAAAGGCCGCTATCTGGTTGACGGCGAGCGCTATCATGCGCTGGAAGAACCCACCAGCCTGAACACACTGGAGCTGCTGCCGGAGCTGCTGGCGGCCAATATTGCCTCGGTAAAAATCGAGGGACGCCAGCGTAGCCCGGCCTACGTCAGCCAGGTGGCGAAAGTGTGGCGTCAGGCAATCGACCGCTGTATAGCCGACCCGCAAAACTACGCACCACAGGCGGCATGGATGGAAACGCTCGGTTCCATGTCCGAAGGCACGCAGACCACGCTAGGCGCGTATCACCGTAAATGGCAGTGAGAGAAGCAATGAAATATTCCTTAGGGCCGGTGCTGTGGTACTGGCCAAAAGAAACGCTGGAAGATTTTTATCAGCAAGCCGCCGCCAGCCAGGCCGATATTATCTATCTTGGCGAAGCGGTATGCAGTAAACGCCGTGCCACCAAAGTGAGCGACTGGATCGATATGGCGAAGTCGCTCGCTGGCAGCGGTAAACAGGTGGTGCTGTCAACGCTGGCACTGGTGCAAGCCTCGTCTGAACTGGGTGAATTAAAGCGCTACGTTGAAAACGGCGACTTCCTGCTGGAAGCCAGCGATCTCGGCGTGGTAAACATGTGCGCCGAGCGTAAGCTGCCGTTTGTCGCCGGACACGCGCTCAACTGCTACAACGCGGTGACGCTGCGTTTACTGCTCAAACAAGGGATGGTGCGCTGGTGTATGCCGGTAGAATTATCTCGCGACTGGCTGATCAATCTGCTCAACCAATGTGAAGAGTTGGCTATCCGCGATAAGTTTGAAGTAGAGGTATTGAGCTACGGCCATCTGCCGCTGGCGTACTCTGCCCGCTGCTTTACGGCGCGCTCCGAAGACCGACCAAAAGACGAATGTGAAACCTGCTGCATCAAATACCCGAACGGGCGAGATGTGCTGTCGCAGGAGAATCAGCAGGTCTTTGTTCTCAACGGGATCCAGACCATGAGCGGCTATGTTTATAACCTCGGCAACGAGCTGACATCCATGCAGGGTCTGGTGGATATTGTGCGTCTGTCCCCTTCTGGCACGGAAACATTCGATATGCTTGATGCCTTCCGCGCCAATGAAAATGGCACTGCCCCATTACCGCTCGCCGCTCATAGCGACTGCAACGGTTACTGGAAACGTCTGGCCGGGCTGGAGCTGCAATCCTGATAAAACCTCGCCGGATGGCGGCATAAATGCCTTATCCGGCCTACAAATAGCGATCCCGTAGGCCCGATAAGCGCAGCGCCATCGGGCATTGTTTTTGCCGTCAGTCTCATAAAGCTCACTTTGTTAACAACGTTAATCAAATTTTAATGCAGTATTAAATGATTAACCGGTAACAAAGTGAGCCGTTATGACTGACAAAACTATTCCGTTCTCGGTGCTGGATCTGGCACCGATCCCTGAAGGATCTTCGGCAAAAGAAGCCTTTACGCACTCGCTTGATCTCGCCCGGCTGGCTGAAAAGCGCGGCTATCACCGCTACTGGCTGGCAGAACATCACAACATGACTGGCATCGCCAGCGCCGCAACCTCAGTTCTGATTGGTTATCTGGCTGCCAATACCACCACGCTGCATCTGGGTTCTGGCGGCGTGATGCTGCCCAACCATTCGCCGCTGGTGATCGCCGAGCAGTTCGGTACCCTAAATACACTGTATCCGGGACGCATCGATCTCGGGCTTGGCCGCGCGCCGGGGAGCGATCAGCCAACGATGCGCGCGCTGCGTCGCCATATGAGTGGAGATATCGATAACTTCCCACGCGATGTAGCAGAACTGGTGGACTGGTTCGACGCCCGCGACCCGAACCCCCATGTACGCCCGGTGCCTGGATACGGCGAGCAGATCCCAGTCTGGTTATTAGGTTCCAGCTTGTATAGTGCACAGTTGGCGGCACAGCTTGGCCTGCCGTTTGCCTTCGCCTCGCACTTTGCTCCGGATATGCTGCATCAGGCGCTGCATCTGTATCGTAGCCAGTTCAAACCTTCGGCGCGGCTGGCAAAGCCGTATGCAATGGTATGCATCAACATCATTGCCGCCGACAGTAATCGCGATGCCGAATTTCTTTTCACCTCGATGCAGCAGGCGTTTATGAAACTCCGTCGTGGCGAAACCGGCCAGCTACCGCCGCCGGTAGAGAATATGCATCAACTGTGGTCCGCTTCTGAACAGTATGGCGTGCAGCAGGCGCTAAGCATGTCGCTGGTCGGTGATAAGGCGAAAGTGCGACACGGGCTGGAGGCTATCTTGCGTGAAACCCAGGCTGATGAAATTATGGTTAACGGCCAGATTTTTGATCACCAGGCGCGGCTACACTCATTTGATTTGGCGATGGATGTGAAGCAGGAATTGTTGGGGTAGTACAATTTGTGCCGGATGGTGGCTGCGCCTTATCCGGCCTACTCAATCTCTGTAGGCCCGGTAAGCGTAGCGCCACCGGGCAATTTTTCTACTGGTACACTGGCAGCAGGTTAACGCTCGACAGGATATGGATAACCGCGTTGCCGACGCCGAAGACCAGAATCAGGGCAATCATCGGTTTACCGCCCCAGACACGGAATTTCGGGCTGCCGAAACGTTCGCGGGATTTACGTGCCAACAGCGCTGGCACAATGGCAGCCCAGATAGTTGCAGCTAAACCTGCATAGCCAATGGCGTACAGAAAACCGTTCGGCCACAGCAGGCCACCGACAATTGGCGGCACAAACGTCAGCAATGCGGTTTTAAAACGTCCCATTGCGGAGTCATCAAAACCAAATAAATCAGCCAGATAGTCAAACAGGCCCAGCGTCACCCCGAGGAAGGAACTGGCGACCGCAAAATTGGAGAACACCACCAGCAGCAGATCCAGACTACGGCTGTTCAGCACACCGCTCAGCGCCTGGACCAGCACGTCAATATTCCCGCCCTGCTGCGCAATACCAATAAATTCCGGACGAGGAATATTCCCCATCGTACCCAGCAACCATACGGTATACAGCACCAGCGCCAGCAGCGTGCCGTATACCAGGCACTTAACGATGGTCTTGGGATCCTTGCCGTAATACTTCATCAGGCTCGGGACGTTGCCGTGATAACCAAACGACGCCAGACAGAACGGCAGCGTCATCAGCAGGTACGGTGTATATGAAGCATTGCTCTGCGCCACGTTAAACAGCGTGGCAGGCTGAACGTGTCCCAGCAGGCTGCCGAAGGTTAGGAAAAAGGTAATGACCTTTGCCCCCAGCACAATGGCCGTCATACGGCTAACCGCTTTGGTGCTTAACCACACCACAAACGCGACCAGCAGCGCAAAGCCAAGACCTGCCGCGCGCGCCGGAACGTTCAGCGACATCTCGGCAAAGGTGTGGTGCAGAATCGAACCGCTCGCTGAAATATAGGCATAGGTCAGAATGTAGAGCACAAAGGCAATAGAGATGCCGTTAACAACGTTCCAGCCTTTGCCCAGCAGATCTTTGGTAATGGTGTCGAAGCTGGAACCAATCCGGTAATTGAGGTTGGCTTCAAGGATCATCAGCCCGGAGTGCAGCATGCAGAACCAGGTGAAGATCAGCGCCGCCATTGACCAGAAAAACCACGCCCCGGACATGACCACCGGCAGAGAGAACATCCCCGCGCCAATAATGGTGCCGCCGATGATCACCACGCCGCCAAGCAGCGAAGGTGACGTTTGGGTGGTGGTAAGTGTTGCCATTTAGCCATCTCTCCAGTCATTTATATTGTGACTACATCTCAATGTGCTGCACTGTACCAGTACACGAGTACAATTGAAATAAAAAAAGCCCCGATTGTTGAGATCGGGGCCATATATTTTACTTTACAGCTATAAAGCTAAAAGGCTTATGCATCACCGCCGAAACGACGACGACCAGCAGAGTCATCACGACGCGGAGCAGAAGAATCGTCACGGCGCGGGCCACGACCACCTTCACGACGTTCGCCGCTGAAACGACGACCATCACCACGACCGCCTTCACGACGCTCACCGCCAAAACCACGGCCTTCACCGCGACCGCCTTCACGACGCTCGCCGCTGAAGCGACCACCGCCACGACGCTCACCACCGGTGTGCGGTACGGCATCGCCAACCAGCTGCATGTTCATCGGCTTGTTCAGGATGCGGGTACGGGTAAAGTGCTGCAGCACGTCGCCCGGCATACCTTTCGGCAGTTCGATAGTGGAGTGGGAAGCAAACAGCTTGATGTTACCGATGTAACGGCTGCTGATATCACCTTCGTTAGCAATCGCGCCAACGATATGGCGGACTTCAACTCCGTCATCACGACCCACTTCAATGCGGTACAGCTGCATATCACCAACGTCACGACGTTCACGACGCGGACGGTCTTCACGGTCACCACGCGGGCCACGATCGTTGCGGTCACGCGGACCACGATCGTCACGGTCGCGGAATTCGCGTTTCGGACGCATCGGCGCATCTGGCGGCAGGATCAGCGGACGTTCGCCCTGAGCCATTTTCAGCAGTGCGGCTGCCAGCGTTTCGATATCCAGCTCTTCTTCCGGCTGCATTTTCGCCAGCAGAGCACGGTACTGATCCAGATCGCTGCTTTCCAGCTGCTGCTGTACTTTCGCGGCGAATTTTTCCAGACGGCGTTTGCCCAGCAGATCTGCGTTCGGCAGTTCTACTTCTGGAATGGTCAGCTTCATGGTGCGTTCGATGTTACGCAGCAGACGACGCTCGCGGTTTTCAACGAACAGCAGCGCGCGGCCAGCACGACCCGCACGACCGGTACGACCGATACGGTGAACGTAAGATTCGGAGTCCATCGGGATATCGTAGTTAACGACCAGGCTGATACGCTCAACGTCCAGGCCACGGGCCGCAACGTCGGTTGCAATCAGAATATCCAGACGGCCATCTTTCAGACGCTCCAGAGTCTGCTCACGCAGAGACTGGTTCATGTCGCCGTTCAGTGCAGCGCTGCTATAACCGCTACGCTCCAGCGCTTCTGCAACTTCCAGGGTCGCATTTTTGGTACGGACGAAGATAATCGCCGCATCAAAATCTTCTGCTTCCAGGAAACGCACCAGCGCTTCATTTTTACGCATGCCCCATACAGTCCAGTAGCTCTGGCTGATGTCAGGACGGGTAGTGACGCTGGACTGAATACGTACTTCCTGCGGCTCTTTCATAAAGCGGCGGGTAATACGACGAATCGCTTCCGGCATGGTGGCAGAGAACAGAGCGGTCTGATGACCTTCCGGGATCTGCGCCATGATGGTTTCAACGTCTTCGATGAAGCCCATACGCAGCATTTCATCAGCTTCGTCCAGTACCAGACCGCTCAGTTTGGAGAGGTCCAGAGTACCGCGCTTCAGGTGATCCAGCAGACGGCCCGGCGTACCGACGACGATCTGTGGTCCCTGACGCAGGGCACGTAATTGCACGTCATAACGCTGGCCGCCGTACAGGGCTACCACGTTCACGCCGCGCATGTGTTTAGAGAAATCCGTCATGGCTTCTGCAACCTGAACCGCCAGTTCGCGGGTCGGTGCCAGCACCAGAATCTGAGGTGCCTTCAGCTCAGGATCAAGATTGTTGAGCAGCGGTAAAGAGAACGCTGCCGTTTTGCCGCTACCGGTCTGGGCCATACCCAGAACATCGCGACCGCCCAGCAGATGCGGAATGCACTCTGCCTGGATTGGAGATGGTTTTTCGTAACCCAGATCGTTAAGGGCTTCAAGGATAGGAGCCTTCAGGCCCAGATCTGCAAAAGTGGTTTCGAATTCAGCCATGTAGTACGTGTGCCTCAAAATTAATGGCGGCCAGTCTACATAACTCATCATGAAATTGATCTGCAATTTTCATTGAAAAGTGTGAACCGGCTCAAAGTAGGTGTATTAACGAACAACAACGCCCTCACCCGTGAAGGTGATGGCAATCAAAAAAGATTACGGGCTGATGTGTACGTCAGCTATTGCTGGTCCGATTCTGCCAGGTCATCTTGGTCCTGGCCCAGGAGCGATAATTCCAACAATGCGTATCGGTGCTCAACAAAGTTATGAACGTTGTTAGCCACCGCCAGTTTGAACAATGCTGTAGCGTTGTCCAAATCCCCCAGACTTAGGTAGTACTTACCTAAATAGAAGTTGGTTTCACTGAGATGCTCAGCGAGCGAGGTGTTATCCGTTGCGTCCGCCTTCAGGCGTTCCATCAGCGTTGCTTCGCTAATGTTGCCCAGGTAGAACTCGACAATGTTCCATCCCCATTGCTCTTTATCCGATTTTTCGAAGCGTTGTTTTAACGCTTCTTTAGCCTGCTTCTCATCGAGCTTCTGCTCGGCAAGATAAAGCCACAGACTGCGGAAAGGATCATTGGGATCGTCTTGATAAAACGCCAGCAGATCATCTTGCGCTAACTTGTCGCGACCGCCGTAATACAATGCGATACCGCGATTTAAGTGCGCGTAGTTGTAAGTTGGATCAAGCTCAAGTACAGAATCAAACGCTTCATAGGCAGCATCAAAATTGCCTGCCTGCGTTAAATATATACCTAAGTAATTGAATACTTCAGGCATATCTGGTCGGATTGCCAGCGCTTGTGAAAAATCATTTCGCGCAAGTGCCCTCAGACCGAGACTATCATACAACACTCCGCGCTCATATAAAAGCTGTGCGCGTTCGTCATCGGTTAAAGCCCGACTGGCAAGAATTTGTTCCATACGTGCCAGAATCACTTCCTGCTGCAAAGTCGGTTGCAATGGTACTGCGAGGACTTCACTCTTACGCCAGGCGGAATTACTGCATCCAGCCAGCGTGAGTGCTGTCGCAACGAAACACCAGCGCAAAAAAGGCTTCATTTCCCACTCCCGAAGACAACGATTGAATGAACGTCCAGGTTCCCCGGTTGCTAACAAGGCGTCCTGCCGGGTTAAAGGCCCTCCGCTCTCACGGAGGGCAATGGCAACCTTACTCGCCCTGTTGGCTTACCGGAGCTTCCGGTTCGCCTGCAGGCTGAGACTGCTCAGTTGCTTCTTTAATGCTCAGACGTACACGGCCCTGGCGATCAACTTCCAGAACTTTAACCGGTACTTCCTGGCCCATCTGCAGGTAATCGGTCACTTTCTCAACGCGCTTGTCAGCGATCTGAGAAATGTGTACCAGACCTTCTTTACCGCCGCCGATGGCCACGAAGGCACCGAAGTCAACGATACGGGTCACTTTACCATTGTAGATACGACCTACTTCGATCTCTGCGGTGATCTCTTCGATACGACGGATAGCATATTTCGCTTTCTCGCCGTCGGTCGCTGCGATCTTCACAGTACCGTCATCTTCGATTTCGATAGTAGTGCCAGTCTCTTCGGTCAGGGCACGGATAACAGAACCGCCTTTACCGATAACGTCTTTAATCTTGTCCGGGCTGATCTTGATGGTGTGGATACGTGGCGCGAATTCAGAGATATCGCCACGCGGCGCGTTAATCGCCTGTTCCATCACACCCAGGATGTGCAGACGCGCACCTTTAGCCTGGTTCAGAGCAACCTGCATGATCTCTTTGGTGATACCTTCAATTTTGATATCCATCTGCAGTGCAGAGATACCGTCGCGGGAACCCGCCACTTTGAAGTCCATATCGCCCAGGTGGTCTTCGTCGCCCAGGATGTCAGACAGAACAACATAGTTGTCGCCTTCTTTCACCAGACCCATCGCGATGCCTGCAACGGCCGCTTTGATCGGCACGCCTGCATCCATCAGCGCCAGGGAAGCGCCACATACGGAAGCCATGGAAGAAGAACCGTTAGATTCGGTGATTTCAGAAACCACACGCACGGTGTACGGGAATTTGTCCAGTTCCGGCATTACTGCCAGCACGCCACGTTTCGCCAGGCGACCGTGACCAATCTCACGACGCTTCGGAGAACCGACCATACCGGTTTCGCCTACGCAGTACGGAGGGAAGTTGTAGTGGAACAGGAAGTTGTCAGTACGCTCGCCCATCAGTTCGTCGAGGTTCTGCGCATCACGGGTGGTGCCCAGGGTCGCAGTGACCAGCGCCTGAGTTTCGCCACGGGTGAACAGTGCGGAGCCGTGGGTACGCGGCAGAACGCCGGTGCGCACGTCCAGACCACGGATCATGTCTTTTTCACGGCCATCGATACGCGGCTCGCCTGCCAGTACGCGGCTACGAACAACGTTTTTCTCGATAGCGTGCAGGATTTCACCCAGTTCGTTAGCGTCCAGGGTTTCATCTTCAGCCACCAGAGTCGCGATGGTTTCAGATTTGATCACGTCAACCTGAGCATAACGCTCTTGTTTGTCAGTGATACGGTAAGCATCGCTCAGACGAGCTTCTGCCAGTGCGGCAACGCGCGCGTTCAGCGCTTCGTTGACGGCTTCTGGCTGCCAGTCCCAACGCGGTTTGCCAGCTTCTTTCGCCAGCTCGTTGATAGCCTGAATAACAACCTGCTGCTGTTCATGACCGAATACTACAGCGCCCAGCATCTGGTCTTCGCTCAGCAGTTCAGCTTCGGATTCAACCATCAGTACGGCAGCTTCGGTACCGGCAACAACCAGGTCCAGCTTGCTTTCTTTCAGTTCATCCTGAGTCGGGTTCAGTACGTACTGGTCATTGATATAACCAACACGTGCAGCACCGATCGGGCCGTTGAATGGGATGCCAGACAGCGTCAGCGCAGCGGATGCGCCGATCATTGCCACGATATCCGGGTTAACCTGTGGGTTAACAGAAACAACGGTCGCGATAACCTGAACTTCGTTAACGAACCCTTCCGGGAACAGCGGGCGAACCGGGCGGTCAATCAGACGCGCGATCAGAGTTTCGCCTTCGCTCGGACGGCCTTCACGACGGAAGAAGCTACCCGGGATACGGCCAGCAGCGTAGGTACGCTCCTGGTAGTTAACGGTCAGCGGGAAAAAGTCCTGGCCTGGTTTCGCTTTTTTCTGGCCAACAACGGTAACGAATACCGCAGTGTCATCCATGCTAACCATAACAGCGGCAGTCGCCTGACGCGCCATCATGCCGGTTTCCAGCGTAACGGTATGCTGACCGTACTGGAATTTACGAACGATCGGATTAAGCAAAATAATATCCTTTCTCTATTTTTTGACGGCACATTTTTGCGCCATCGTTAATACCCGATCTTCTGCGCATCCTCGCGACTAATGACAACCCTAACCCATACGCATGAGTAAAGCCTCTCATTAGCCGCGCGAACCTCTGCAACGGAAGATCATTCATAGCAACAATACATTAGTTTCCAGCGAATTGCTGCCATCTGCTGGAAAAAAGGGGCCATGAAGGCCCCCTCTTTCTGAAACTCGAAAGAATTAGCGACGCAGACCCAGACGCTCGATCAGCGCGGTGTAGCGTGCAACATCTTTACGTTTCAGGTAGTCGAGCAGTTTACGACGCTGAGAAACCATGCGCAGCAGACCACGACGGCTGTGGTGATCTTTTTTGTGCTCTGCAAAGTGGCCCTGCAGGTGGTTAATCTGTGCAGTCAACAGAGCAACCTGAACATCGGTAGAACCGGTGTCGTTTGCATCACGACCAAACTCAGAAACGATTTTAGCGGTAGCTTCAGTACTTAGAGACATTTTAAAACTCCAAAGTGTTAAGAATGAAAGGATGCCGATCTCTAATTCAGCTATCCCAGTGTACGCCACGCAGATTGTTAAACAATTTACGCGACGTTAAGCGGCAGTATTCTACTCGCAGCGCCCTTTTATCGCAAGACAGAGAGCGTTATGCCGGATATTCAACCACCAGGCGACGGGGGGCGACACGACCTTCATCGTCGATCTCCCCCATGCCGATAAATTTGCCGTCATCGCCTTCCGTCACACGCACCAGGCCTTCCAGCGGGACACCTGTCGTACGTACCGGGTTACCATTTTTAAAGTAAACCGACGATGTTAAAGGCAAATTAACAACAGGATAGTCCGATGCTGGACTGTCCATTGGCATCAGCAAGGGATCAAGCAACTGAGCGGCCGGAATGTTCTGCTGCTCAGCCTGTTCAACCAGCTCGCGCAAGTGTTCCAGCGTCACCATACGATCCACCGGATACTTGCTGACCGTCAGACGACGCAGATACGTTACGTGCGCACCACAGCCGAGCTTCTCGCCCAGATCGTCGATAATAGTGCGAATATAGGTACCTTTGGAGCAGTGAACTTCCAGCTCCAGCTCGTTACCTTCATGGCGAATAAACAGCAGCTCATAGACGGTAATCGGGCGCGCTTCACGCGGCACTTCAATACCCTGACGCGCATATTCGTACAGCTTTTTACCCTGATACTTCAGCGCCGAATACATTGACGGAATCTGCTCGATATCGCCGCGGAAAGTCTCCAGCGCGCTCGCAAGTTGCTCTGCGCTGAAGGTTACGGGACGTTCCTGCACGATTTGCCCATCGGCATCAGAGGTGTCAGTACGTTGCCCCAGGCGGGCTACTACGCGATAGCGTTTGTCAGAATCCAGCAAATACTGCGAAAACTTCGTCGCTTCACCGAGGCAGATGGGCAGCATGCCCGTCGCCAGCGGATCCAGCGCGCCGGTATGACCCGCACGGTTGGCATTGTAGATGCGCTTTACTTTTTGCAGTACGTCATTGCTGGACATGCCCTGCGGCTTATCCAGCAGCAGGACACCGTGAATGTCGCGACCACGACGACGAGGACGACTCATCAGTCCTCCTTGCTGTCGTCCGCTGGGTTCACACGACGTTCATCGTCATGTTTCACCACGCTGGTCACCAGGTTAGACATACGCATCCCTTCAACCAACGAGTTGTCGTAGAAGAAGGTCAGTTCAGGCACGATACGCAAACGCATCGCTTTCCCCAGCAGGGAGCGGATAAAACCAGATGCTTCCTGCAGGGCCTTAATGCCGTTTTTCACAGCCGCTTCGTCCTGGTCGTTAAGGAAAGTCACGAATACTTTGGCATACGCCAGGTCACGGGACATCTCAACACCCGATACGGTGGTCATCATGCCAACACGCGGGTCTTTGATTTCGCGTTGCAGGATGAGTGCGATTTCTTTCTGCATTTCCTGCGCCACACGCTGCGGGCGACCAAATTCTTTCGCCATAATAAATTCTCCAGAATAAAGACAAAAAAGGGGCCATAAGCCCCTTTTTAAATTTCTTGCCGGGTGGCGCTTCGCTTACCCGGCCAACACCTAATCATCTTCTAAGAATTTTGGGCTGCAAATTGCGGTCCAAAAGACGACGAAGATTATGCGATGGTACGTTTGATCTCGATAATCTCGAACACTTCGATCATATCGCCAACGCGAACGTCGTTGTAGTTCTTAACGCCGATACCACATTCCATACCGTTACGGACTTCGTTAACGTCATCTTTGAAGCGGCGCAGGGATTCCAGCTCGCCTTCATAGATAACCACGTTGTCGCGCAGGACGCGGATTGGGTTGTGACGCTTGATAGTACCTTCGGTAACCATACAGCCCGCGATCGCACCAAATTTCGGTGATTTAAACACATCGCGCACTTCAGCCAGACCGATGATCTGCTGTTTCAGTTCCGGAGACAGCATACCGCTCATCGCCGCTTTCACTTCGTCGATCAGATGATAGATGACGGAGTAGTAACGCAGATCCAGACTTTCAGATTCGATCACTTTACGCGCAGAAGCATCAGCACGGACGTTGAAGCCAACCAGAATCGCGTTGGACGCCGCAGCCAGGGTCGCGTCGGTTTCAGTGATACCACCTACGCCGGAACCGATGATCTTCACTTTCACTTCGTCGGTAGACAGTTTCAGTAAGGAGTCGGAGATCGCTTCTACAGAACCCTGTACGTCAGCTTTCAGTACGACGTTCACTTCGTGAACTTCGCCATCGGTCATGTTGGCGAACATGTTCTCAAGTTTAGATTTCTGCTGACGAGCCAGTTTAACTTCACGGAATTTGCCCTGACGATACAGTGCAACTTCACGGGCTTTCTTCTCGTCACGCACCACGGTCACTTCGTCACCGGCAGCCGGAACGCCGGACAGACCGAGGATTTCCACCGGAATGGACGGACCTGCTTCCAGAACTTCCTGACCCAGTTCGTTACGCATCGCACGCACGCGGCCGTATTCGAAGCCACACAGTACGATGTCGCCTTTATGCAGCGTACCTTCGCGTACCAGGACGGTAGCAACCGGACCACGACCTTTATCCAGGAAGGATTCGATTACCGCGCCGCTCGCCATACCTTTACGAACAGCTTTCAGCTCCAGCACTTCGGCCTGCAGCAGGATCGCATCCAGCAGTTCGTCGATACCGGTACCGGCTTTCGCAGAAACGTGAACGAACTGGCTCTCGCCGCCCCACTCTTCCGGCATGATGCCGTACTGGGACAGTTCATTTTTAACGCGATCCGGATCTGCTTCTGGTTTATCGATTTTGTTAACTGCAACCACCACCGGCACACCTGCCGCTTTCGCGTGCTGGATAGCTTCGATGGTCTGCGGCATCACGCCGTCGTCTGCTGCAACAACCAGAACCACGATATCCGTTGCCTGAGCACCACGAGCACGCATGGAGGTAAACGCGGCGTGACCCGGGGTATCCAGGAAGGTGATCATACCGTTGTCAGTTTCAACGTGGTACGCACCGATGTGCTGGGTAATGCCGCCCGCTTCGCCAGAAGCCACTTTCGTGGAACGAATGTAGTCCAGCAGGGAGGTTTTACCGTGGTCAACGTGACCCATGATGGTTACAACCGGTGCGCGCGGTTCAGCCGCAGCGCCGGTGTCACGGTCGCTCATTACTGCTTCTTCCAGCTCGTTTTCACGACGCAGGATAACTTTGTGGCCCATCTCTTCGGCAACCAGCTGTGCGGTTTCCTGGTCGATGACCTGGTTGATGGTCGCCATAGCGCCCAGTTTCATCATCGCTTTGATGACCTGAGAGCCTTTCACCGCCATCTTGTTAGCCAGTTCGCCAACGGTGATGGTTTCGCCGATCACAACGTCACGGTTAACAGCCTGAGCTGGCTTCTGGAAGCCCTGCTGCAGAGCGGAACCTTTACGCTGTTTACCGCCTTTACCACCACGAACTGCGGCGCGCGCTTCTTCACGGTCGGCTTTCGATTCAGCGTGTTTGTTGCCTTTCTTCGCCGGACGCGCGGCTTTCGCGCTGCGAGTACGGCCACGGCCGCCTTCTACTTCACGATCGTTTTCGTCTTCCGCCTGGCGAGCGTGCTGAGAAGTCGTGACGTGATAATCGCTGGTATCTTCAACAGGTTCAGCGTTATTCACACCATTTTTCTCGTTTTCTTCCGCCATACGGCGAGCTTCTTCCGCTACGCGGCGAGCTTCTTCTTCAAGCTTGCGACGTGCTTCTTCTTCCGCTTTACGTTTCAGTTCTGCGGCTTCATTTTCACGGCGGGCTTTTTCGGCCTGGGCGGTTTTAGTCATATCGTCGGTCTGTTGATTGCTCACTTTGTCTTTTTCCGCAGCTTCACGTTTCGCTTTATCAGCGGCTTCACGCTTAGCTTGTTCTGCGGCCTCACGTTCGGCTTTTTGTTGCGCCTCGCGTTTGGCAGCTTCTTCTGCCTCACGACGGGCTTGCTCTTCCGCTTCACGCTGCGCCTGCTCTTCCGCGGCCAGGCGTTCAGCCTCTTGCGGATCGCGTTTCACAAAGGTGCGTGTCTTGCGGACTTCGATTTGTACCGATTTGCTTTTCCCACCGGTACCTGGAATATTGAGAGTACTGCGCGTTTTACGCTGCAATGTCAACTTATCCGGCGCTGAGCCGTTCTCACGGTTCAGATGCGCCAGTAAGGTTTGTTTCTCTTGTGCGGACACAGAGTCATCAGCAGACTTACGGATACCTGCATCAGCAAATTGCTGTACCAGGCGATCCACGGAGGTCTGTATCTCTGCAGCCAGCGTTTTTACGGTTACATCTGTCATACTGTTCCTTCCTGCTACAGTTTATTACGCTTCATCACCGAACCAGCAAATATTACGGGCAGCCATAATCAGCTCACCGGCTTTTTCGTCGGTCAACCCTTCGATATCAGCCAGATCATCAATGCCCTGTTCGGCGAGATCTTCCAGCGTACAAACACCACGGGCAGCCAGTTTAAAGGCCATATCGCGATCCAATCCTTCCAGATTCAGCAGATCGTCAGCCGGTTTGTTATCACCGAGGCTTTCTTCCTGGGCCAGTGCCAGAGTGGTCAGTGCGTTTTTAGCACGCTCGCGCAGCGCTTCAACGGTCTGTTCATCGAGGCCGTCAATTTCCAGCAGTTCTTTCATTGGCACGTAGGCCAGTTCTTCCAGCGTCGCAAAACCTTCTTCCACCAGTACTGTCGCGAAATCTTCATCGATATCGAGATATTTGGTGAAGGTATCGATGGCTGCATGTGCTTCAGCCTGATGCTTCGCTTGCAGGTCATCAACGGTCATTACGTTGAGTTCCCAACCGCTCAGTTGTGAAGCCAGGCGGACGTTCTGACCGTTACGTCCAATCGCCTGAGCCAGGTTACCGGCTTCAACCGCGATATCCATGGTGTGTTTGTCTTCATCCACCACGATAGAAGCGACATCTGCTGGCGCCATTGCGTTAATCACGAACTGCGCCGGGTTATCATCCCACAGGACGATATCGATACGCTCGCCGCCCAGTTCGGTAGAGACCGCCTGAACGCGCGCACCGCGCATACCCACACACGCGCCGACCGGATCAATACGCTTGTCGTTGGTCTTAACGGCGATTTTCGCACGAGAGCCAGGATCGCGAGCAGCCGCTTTAATTTCAATCACTTCTTCGCCAATTTCTGGCACTTCAATGCGGAACAGCTCAACCAGCATTTCCGGTTTGGAACGGGTTACGAACAGTTGCGCACCGCGCGCTTCCGGGCGCACAGAGTACAGAACGCCACGAATACGGTCGCCAGGGCGGAAGTTTTCACGCGGCAGCATGTCTTCACGCAGGATCACGGCTTCAGCATTGCTGCCCAGATCCAGGGAAATGTTGTCACGGTTAACTTTTTTCACCACACCAGTAACGATTTCGCCTTCGTGTTCGCGGAACTGATCAACAACCATTGCGCGTTCAGCTTCACGTACTTTCTGTACGATAACCTGTTTCGCAGTCTGGGTGGTGATACGGTCAAAGGTGACAGATTCAATCTGATCTTCAACATAGTCGCCCACGTTCAGGCTTTCGTCTTCGAAGCGTGCCGCTTCCAGCGTAATTTCTTTAGTTGGCTGGGTAACTTCTTCTACGATTACCCAACGACGGAAGGTATCGAAATCACCGCTTTTACGATCGATTTCTACGCGGACGTCGATCTCTTGCTCATATTTTTTCTTTGTTGCTGTAGCCAGCGCACTTTCCAGCGCTTCAAAAATTTTCTCGCGTGGCAGCGCTTTTTCGTTGGATACGGCTTCAACAACAGCCAAAATTTCTTTGTTCATCGCGGGCTTTTCACCTCAATCCAGACTGTTAAAAGTGGGGAACCAGGTTCGCCTTCTGGATATTACTCAGCGCGAACACTTCATCTTTACCTTCGACTGTGACCGTGATCATCTCACCGTCCACCGCTTTGATAACGCCCTGCCATTTACGACGGTTTTGTACCGCCATACGAAGAACCAGCGTGACTTCTTCCCCCAGGAAACGCACGTAGTGTTCAGCAGTGAACAGAGGACGGTCGAGACCCGGCGAGGAAACTTCCAGGTTATAGGCAACGGTGATTGGGTCTTCGACATCCATCACGGCGCTTACCTGATGGCTCACATCAGCACAATCATCAACATTGATGCCATCTTCACTATCAATATAGATGCGCAGTGTGGATGTGCGACCGCGAATAAATTCGATGCCGACCAGTTCGTAGCCCAGAGCTTCAACCGGTGCTGTAATCATCTCTGTTAATTTTTGCTCTAATGTGGACAAGCCCACCCCCAAGACATAAAAAAAGGGCCTAAAGCCCAGTTATTCTGTAGTCAGATAACAAAAAACCCCGATAAATCGGGGCTTTAGATAACTGAACCCTATAACCGCACCTGCGGTTCGGAGAACCTTCCGAAAGAATTTTTTTCAAATCCAGCTACGAAGGCCTAAGTCTTCACAGTATATTTGAAAAAGAACTCTAAGGGAAAGTGGTTGCGGGGGCCGGATTTGAACCGACGACCTTCGGGTTATGAGCCCGACGAGCTACCAGGCTGCTCCACCCCGCGCCTGAAACGTGGCAAATTTTACTCGTTTTGGGTAAAAAATGCAAATACTGCTGGGATTTGGTACCGAGGACGGGACGTAAAATCTGCGCACAGTATATTGATTCACTATGCGTTATGTCAACCTTGTTACGACTATGCAAATCAATGAATGCCTACCAGCGCATCTCCAGCAAGATAAATATGCCATCCGCGCCGCTATTTAACGAAATTGTCACTAAACTCTTCCTGTCATCCAGAAAAGATGATTAAATGAAAACTCATTTATTTTGCATAAAAATGCATTTAGTATAATAAGCCGACCTCTTCACCAGTCTATCAAGCAGGGTTTTATTTTATGACGACGATTCTCAAGCATCTCCCGGTAGGTCAACGTATTGGTATCGCTTTTTCCGGCGGCCTGGACACCAGTGCAGCACTGCTGTGGATGCGACAAAAAGGGGCTGTCCCATATGCATATACTGCGAATTTGGGCCAGCCGGATGAGGATGACTATGACAGCATTCCTCGCCGTGCAATGGAATATGGTGCTGAGAATGCTCGCCTGGTAGATTGCCGCAAGCAGCTGGTTGCCGAAGGGATCGCTGCCATTCAGTGCGGCGCCTTCCACAACACCACCGGTGGCCTGACCTATTTCAACACCACTCCGCTGGGCCGCGCCGTTACCGGCACCATGCTGGTTGCCGCCATGAAAGAAGATGGCGTGAACATCTGGGGTGACGGCAGCACCTATAAAGGCAACGATATTGAACGTTTCTATCGTTACGGCCTGCTGACCAACGCGGAACTGCAGATTTACAAACCATGGCTGGATACCGATTTTATCGATGAACTGGGTGGTCGCCATGAGATGTCCGAATTTATGATCGCCTGCGGTTTCGACTACAAAATGTCTGTCGAGAAAGCGTACTCCACTGACTCCAATATGCTCGGCGCGACCCACGAAGCGAAAGACCTCGAGTTCCTGAACTCCAGCGTCAAGATCGTCAACCCGATTATGGGCGTGAAGTTCTGGGACGAGAGCGTGAAGATCCCGGCGGAAGAAGTGACCGTACGCTTTGAACAGGGTCATCCGGTAGCGCTAAACGGTAAAACCTTCAGCGATGATGTAGAAATGATGCTGGAAGCCAACCGCATCGGCGGTCGTCACGGTCTGGGCATGAGCGATCAGATTGAAAACCGTATTATTGAAGCGAAAAGCCGTGGCATCTATGAAGCCCCGGGGATGGCGCTGCTGCACATCGCTTACGAGCGTCTGCTGACCGGTATCCATAACGAAGACACCATTGAGCAATATCACTCTCATGGTCGTCAGTTGGGCAAACTGCTGTATCAGGGCCGTTGGTTCGACTCGCAGGCATTGATGCTGCGTGACGGTCTGCAGCGTTGGGTCGCCAGCCAGATCACCGGCGAAGTGACGCTGGAGCTGCGCCGCGGCAACGACTACTCGATCCTCAATACCGTGTCCGACAACCTGACCTATAAGGCTGAGCGTCTGACCATGGAGAAAGGCGAGTCAGTATTCTCACCTGACGATCGTATCGGCCAGCTGACCATGCGTAATCTGGACATCACCGATACCCGCGAGAAGCTGTTCGGCTACGCGAAAGCCGGTCTGTTGACCGCCTCTTCAACGACCGGCCTGCCGCAGGTTGAGAATCTGGAAAACAAAGCGAAGTAAACATTTAGCATTCTAAGGCCGCGAAAGCGGCCTTTTTTATGCGCGGAATATAAGGTGTCTATAGGCCTGATAAACGTAGCGCCATCAGGCGTTGTAATAATGCCGGATGGCGGCGTAAACGCCTTATCCGACCTACAGACAACCATAAATAACAGACGAAAAAAAAGACGCTTTGCAGCGTCTTTTTTTTGGAATTTGGTACCGAGGATGGGACTCGAACCCACAAGCCCGTTAGGGCACTACCACCTCAAGGTAGCGTGTCTACCAATTCCACCACCTCGGTACAGAATACTTAGTGTGGGATATCGCTGGTCGGCTGAGCCGGAGCAGCTGGCTGAGTTTGCTCGGTTTTCGCCGGTGCGCTCAGATTTTCCCACTCACTTCCTTTATTGGTCTTATTGCTGTTCATGTTACCCAGCACCAGACTGATGATGAAGAACAAGGTTCCCAATACAGCTGTCATACGGGTCATGAAGTTACCAGAACCACTTGAACCAAACAGAGTACCAGAAGCGCCTGCGCCAAAAGAGGCTCCCATATCAGCGCCTTTACCTTGCTGCAGCATGATCAAGCCTACCAGGCCAATTGCCACAATAAGGAAAACTACTAAAAGAGCTTCGTGCATAATCAACCTGTTCCTTGCGGAGTTGCCGCGTACAATGCTTCGACCATTAAAGCGGGAATGTTTACTGTTTCCCACTGAAGCGGGTGTGAATACTAACCAAAGCGAATAACCTTCGCAAGGGCAATTTGTTAGCATTGTATCAACTGCGGAAAAAATCGCCATATCAATCAAAAACGCAGCAATTTCTCCCAGCATCTCTGCATGACTGCGCGTTGATCGTCAAGGTTAGCCCATACCACAACGGGGATTTCACAAATCAGATCGCCATTTTCTGGCCAACAGTGAATAACTTGCTGATTCACCAACTCTTCCGCCACCATTGATTCGGGTAACCATGCCATTCCCATTTGGCGCAGCACCATTTCGCGTATCGTTTCACTTAAACCGCTCTCAAAGACTTTTTTCAGGCGCGGACGGACGCGTTGTTCTGCCGGCTCAATAATGCGTCTGACAAAGGTATAGTCGCTGTAGCAGAGCCACGGAATAGACACCTGCGGATCGTCAAGCGTATCCGCCAGCTGTGCAGAAATAACCGGAATAAATCGTTCATATCGCCATAGCGAACGTCTTAATCCGCCGGCGATCTCCAGCCCCGGCTGCGCTGACGGTAAGTCGTATGTCACCAGCAAATCAATCTGCCGGTCAATCAGCGCATTAAAGTGATTGTCTATCCCCTGAATACTGGCATTTACCGTGAAATTGAGCTGTGGTTCACTCTGGCGTAAATAGTTGATCATATCCGGCAGGATATTGACCGACAGCGTATGCAGACTGACCATGACCAGCGTGTTATCCGTTGCGGGCGACATCGCCGATAGCTCGTGGCGCGCCTCTGTTAACGTACTGAGGACGTGTCGGGCATAGGGCTCAAAACGTTCACCATAGCGCGTCAGCGTGACGGGAGTCGTGGTCCGATCAAACAATGGCACGCCAAGCACCTCTTCCAGAGCTTTAATACGCCGACTGAGTGCAGGTTGAGTAATATGCCGCTGCGCAGCGGCTTGAGAGTAATTTCCATGCTGACTCAACGCCAGAAAATCTTCCAGCCACTTACAATCCACGTTTAACTCTCCACCATGCCATAACCGCATCCTCCAATAACAAATCGGTAATAGTCATAGATATAGTAATGGCTTTATGGTGAGCGTCATAACAACAATATTCCGTTTCACCTGCCGACTCTCACCCTCGACGTTTGACAGGACCGATATGTTTACTTTACTGACCAATGCCCGTGTTTTTTCCCCTGAGGATTTAGGCCTCTGCTCCCTGCTTATTCATGCCGACCGAATTGTGGCGATAGAAAAAGATATTTCACTCTTTGATGGCGTCAAAGAGGTCATCGATTGTCGGGGTAAATGGGTTATCCCTGGTATCATCGATCAGCATGTCCATCTTACCGGTGGCGGCGGGGAAGCCGGGTTTGCCAGTCGGACGCCAGCCGTCAAGCTGCGCGATCTGATTCAGGCGGGCATTACCACGGTCGTCGGCGTGTTGGGTACCGACGCTATTTCTCGCTCACCGAAAGATCTCTACGCCAAAATGCAGTCCCTTAATCTCGAAGGACTGCGTGCGTTTATGCACACGGGAGCCTACGCGGTACCCAGCCCGACCATTACGCGATCCATCCGCGATGACATGGCATTTATTCCGGCGATTCTTGGCGTAAAAATCGCGCTCGCCGATCACCGCGGTTCGTATCCCTCTTTCCAGGAATTGCTGAGAATAGTCAGCGATATCCGCGTCTCTTCCTTACTGGCCGGGAAAAAAGGGCTGTTGCATGTCCACCTGGGGAATCTACCGGAAGGGATGTCGCAACTGCTTGAGCTGTGTGATGCAGGCATTCCGATTCACCACATTTCGCCGACGCATGTGGCGAGAACAGAACCCTTGTTCGAACAGGCGATTGCTTTCGCCCATCGCGGCGGCCATATCGACGTTACGTCTGGCGGCAGCCGCTTTACACCTCAGGAGCAGGCGATCCTCCACGCCCTGGAAGCGCAGGTTCCGGCCGAGCGCATCACGATCAGTTCTGATGGCAATGGCAGCGTACCGCGCTTTAACGCTCAGGGTATCGTGGAGGGTTTAAGCGCGGCGCCGGTCGCAGGTAACCTTAACCTGCTTCCCCGCCTGATTGATGTGGGAATTCCGGTGTCTCAGGCGATCGCCATGTTGACGGCAAACGTCGCACGCTCGCTGGGTATTTCCGGCGGTGTGCTCAGCGCCGGGGAACGTGCCGATATCTGCGTACTTAATGATGACCTCTCGCTGGCCCATCTGTTTGCTGCGGGTAAACCGTTGCTGCGCGATGGCGAGTGCCTGGTCACCGGCAACTTTGAGTGAGGAGGCGAGAATGTCATTATTACTGGCGCTAATCGCCATTATCTTTGCCGGACGTCTGATTCTCAAAAAGTATCATCCCCAGTCAGTACTGCTGTTGACCGGGATTATACTCCTGCTGATCGCGCATTTTAGTGGCATGACGACACTCAGTAGCCTGGTGAAAAAAAGCACCGGCTTTGGCCCCTTCGACGCCTTTGAATTTATTCGCGATACCCTGAGCGTGCGTCTCGGCGGCCTCGGGCTGCAAATTATGTTGATTGGTGGCTTCGCTACCTATATGTCGGCCATTGGCGCAAGCCAGGTGCTGGTTCGGGTGACGTCTCGTCCGTTGCAGCGTCTGAACTCGCCTTATCTGCTGTTGGGACTGGCGCTGCTGCTGGGTCAATTCCTGTCGCTGTTTATCAGCAGCGCTACCGGACTGGGCCTGTTGTTAATGGCGACGCTTTACCCACTGCTGACCCGACTGGGCTGCAGTCGCGCCGCCGTTGCCGCCGTTATCGCCAGTACCTGTGCGGTTGAGTTTGGTCCCGGTTCCGGCAACTCAGTTCTCGCCGCCAAAACCGCAGGTATCGAGGTCGTGAACTATTTCGTGCAGGATCAGTTGCCGATCGTTGTCCCCGTTATCCTTTTCATCGCGCTGCTGCATATTGTTGTGCAACGCTTTTTCGATCGTCGGGAAAGCGGTGACAATGCGGCTCAGCAGATGCAGACATTAACGTCGACCGAAGAAGCCGACGCCCCGATCGCCTGGCTGTTTTTGCCCATGCTGCCGCTGGTGTTGATGCTGGTGTGCAGCGATTTAGTGTTCAGCTCGCTCAAAATTACGCTGGATACCGCCGTACTGATAAGTCTGGCCATTACGCTGGTTTGTGAGTATGGACGTCATCGTAAAGCCCGGGAAGTCATGGCTGGCGTACAAAAGGTTTTCGACAGCATGGGCAGCGTTTTTGCCACCGTGGTGACGCTGATTATCGCCGGTGAAGTTTTTTCTGCCGGACTGAAAGCCATTGGCGCCGTCGACGCACTGCTGTCGCTTTCCGGTGAATTTGGTCTCAGCGCCGCCTCAATTATCCTGTTGATGACACTTATCACCTTTGCGATTTCAGCACTGATGGGTTCCGGAAATGCGGCATTTTTCTCCTTCGCCCCAATGGTGCCGGACATCAGCCGCCATATCGGCAGCGATATCGCAGTGATGATGCTACCTATCCAGATATCAGCGGGTATTGGTCGTACGTTATCTCCCATTGCTGGCGTCATCATTGCCATCGCGGGCATTGCCGGCGTATCGCCAGTAGATATTGTCAAGCGCACCGCGATCCCGATGCTCGGGGGTTGGCTACTAATGATTGCGCTGACTTTTGCCCGGTCAGGGCATTTACTGGCGGTTCTGCCGTGGCTGGCAGTCCTTGTACTGCTGATGCTCGGGGGGTATTTCTGGCAACGCCGACGTAAACAGCCGCTGGCGGTATAGTAAAAAAAGCCGGAGTCTCAGACTCCGGCTCTCACTGTCTTCAGTGTTTACGCCGCTTTCACTGCATCAGCAATACGGTGGGCGAATTCAGTTACCTGCGCCTCGTCTTCACCTTCAACCATCACACGAATTAATGGTTCAGTACCAGACTTACGCAACAGGACGCGTCCACGATTACCCAGCGCCGCTTCCACGTCTGCCATCACCGCTTTCACATTGTCATTTTCCAGCGGATCGCCGCTACCTGCGGTATAACGAACGTTAACCAGCAGCTGCGGGAACATTTTCATGCCGCTGCACAGGTCGTGCAAACTCATATGATTGCGCACCATCGCGGTCAGCACCTGCAGACCTGCCACGATACCGTCACCGGTGGTGGTTTTATCCAGCAGGATCACATGGCCTGAGTTTTCCGCACCGATACTCCAGCCTTTTTCCTGCATTTTTTCCAGGACATAGCGGTCACCGACTTTCGCACGGGCAAACGGAATACCCAACTGTTTCAACGCCAGCTCAAGGCCCATGTTGCTCATCAGCGTGCCTACCGCGCCACCGCGGAGTTGTCCCTGACGCAGCGCTTCACGGGCGATGATATACATGATTTGGTCACCGTCGACCTTATTGCCTTCGTGGTCGACCATGATCACGCGGTCTCCGTCGCCGTCCAGCGCGATACCCAGATCGGCTTTTTCTGCGATCACGCGCGCCTGCAGGGCACGGACGTCGGTAGCGCCGACCTCTTCATTGATGTTAACGCCGTTTGGCTCACAACCAATAGCGATAACATTGGCGCCCAACTCACGCAGTACATTTGGCGCAATGTGATACGTCGCACCGTTAGCGCAATCCACCACAATTTTAAGCTCGCTCAGGCTCAGTTCATTCGGGAAGGTGCCTTTGCAAAACTCGATATAGCGACCGGCGGCATCGACGATACGGGTGGCTTTACCCAGCTCAGCCGAATCCACGCAGGTGATCGCTTTTTCCATCTCGGCTTCTATGGCCTCTTCAACCGCATCCGGCAGTTTGGTGCCGTCGATAGAGAAAAATTTGATCCCGTTGTCATAGTACGGGTTGTGCGAAGCGGAGATAACGATCCCGGCTTCCGCACGGAAAGCACGCGTCAGATAAGCAACGGCAGGTGTTGGCATTGGGCCAGTGAAAGAGGCAGAAAGACCTGCGGCAGCCAGGCCCGCTTCCAGCGCAGATTCCAGCATATAGCCGGAAATACGCGTATCTTTACCGATGATAATTTTTCGTGAACCATGACGTGCCAGCACTTTTCCTGCCGCCCACCCCAGTTTGAGCACAAAGTCAGGGGTAATTGGGGTGTCGCCTACGCGACCACGGATCCCATCAGTGCCAAAATATTTACGATTACTCATAGCGTTTGTTTTCCTTTGCAGACAATGTGGCTTCCACCACACGCATCGCTTCTACGGTTTCTTTGACGTCATGGACACGAACGATCTGCGCCCCCTGCATTGCGGCAATCACCGCGCACGCAAGACTCCCGCTCAGGCGTTCGGATGGCCCCACATTCAGCAGTTGACCAACCATTGATTTTCGTGACATTCCAACCAGCAGCGGCAGATCAAAATGATGAAACTCAGCCAGGCGCGCCAGTAATGTGTAGTTGTGGGTGAGATTTTTACCGAATCCGAATCCCGGGTCGAGCAACAATTTATCTTTTGTGATTCCGGCTCGTTCACAACGTGCTATTTGCTCAACAAAGTAACGATTTACCTCAGCGAACACATCCTCGTACTTTGGTGCTTCCTGCATGGTTTTCGGTTGCCCCTGCATATGCATCAGACACACCGGCAGTCCGGTTTCCGCGGCGGCTTCCAGCGCCCCGGGTTCCGAGAGTGAACGAATGTCATTAATGATATGTGCGCCGACCCGCGCGCATTCGCGAATCACTTCGGGTTTTGAGGTATCGACGGAAATCCATACTTCAAAACGTTGAGCAATCGCCTCCACCACGGGGATCACTCGTTGCAGCTCTTCTTCCACGCTCACATCAGCAGCGCCCGGACGCGTGGACTCCCCCCCCACATCAATGATAGTCGCCCCAGCGTTAATCATCAGATTTGCGTGTTTTACCGCCTCAACCAGAGAGTTGTGCGCCCCGCCATCGGAAAAAGAATCTGGCGTAACGTTTAAAATCCCCATGACGTGAGGATGGCTGAGATCCAGTGAAGAACCCTGAGCAAAGAGTTTCATAGTTTTATCCCTGGTAAAAATCTTGAGTATGCAGATAAGAAAAACCCCGGAGCAAGCCCCAGGGTTTTCAATTAAAACACGGTCATCATCAACGATAACTTATTTGTCGCCCAGTTGCTCTGACATGGTGCCAGAGTCCGGCGCACGTGGTTCATCAACCGGACGCGGCGCGCTCGGCTTGCCGGTGCTGCCAGAGTTGTTGTTAGAAGAACCCGGTTCTTCCCAACCCGCTGGCGGACGCACGTCGCGGCGAGCCATCAGATCATCAATCTGCGGTGCATCGATGGTCTCATATTTCATGAGCGCATCTTTCATCGAGTGCAGAATGTCCATGTTTTCGTTCAGCAGACGACGCGCACGGTCATAGTTACGCTCAATCAGCAGCTTAACTTCCTGATCGATAATACGAGCCGTTTCATCGGACATATGTTTAGCTTTCGCAACAGAACGTCCCAGGAACACTTCGCCTTCTTCTTCAGCGTACAGCAGCGGACCGAGTTTATCGGAGAAGCCCCACTGAGTAACCATGTTACGTGCCAGGTTAGTCGCGACTTTGATGTCGTTCGACGCACCGGTAGAAACATGTTCAGCACCGTAGATGATCTCTTCCGCCAGACGACCGCCATACAGCGTGGAGATCTGGCTTTCCAGCTTCTGACGGCTGGCGCTAATTGCGTCGCCTTCAGGCAGGAAGAAGGTCACACCCAGCGCACGACCGCGTGGGATAATCGTTACTTTGTGTACCGGATCGTGTTCCGGCACAAGGCGACCGATAATCGCGTGGCCAGCTTCGTGATACGCGGTAGATTCTTTCTGCGCTTCCGTCATCACCATGGAGCGGCGTTCCGCACCCATCATGATTTTGTCTTTCGCTTTCTCGAACTCAACCATCGACACCACGCGCTTGTTGCCGCGAGCAGCAAACAGCGCCGCTTCGTTCACCAGGTTCGCGAGGTCCGCACCGGAGAAGCCAGGGGTACCACGGGCAATGATTGCCGCATCGATATCCGGAGACAGTGGTACGCGACGCATATGCACTTTCAGGATCTGTTCACGACCGCGAACGTCCGGCAGACCAACCACAACCTGACGGTCGAAACGGCCTGGACGCAGCAGCGCAGGGTCAAGAACGTCCGGACGGTTAGTTGCCGCGATAACGATGATACCTTCGTTACCTTCGAAGCCGTCCATCTCAACCAGCATCTGGTTCAGCGTCTGCTCACGTTCATCGTGACCACCGCCCAGACCAGCGCCACGCTGGCGGCCTACGGCGTCGATTTCATCGATGAAGATGATGCACGGTGCCGCTTTCTTGGCCTGTTCGAACATGTCACGCACACGAGATGCACCAACACCCACGAACATTTCCACGAAATCAGAACCGGAAATTGTAAAGAATGGAACCTTCGCTTCACCGGCGATAGCTTTCGCCAACAAGGTTTTACCGGTACCCGGAGGACCGACCATCAGGACGCCTTTCGGGATTTTACCGCCCAACTTCTGGAAACGGCTCGGTTCGCGCAGGTATTCAACCAGCTCAGCAACCTCTTCCTTCGCTTCGTCACAACCCGCAACGTCAGCAAACGTGGTTTTGATCTGATCTTCCGTCAGCATGCGCGCTTTGCTCTTACCGAACGACATGGCGCCTTTGCCACCACCGCCCTGCATTTGACGCATGAAGAAGATCCAGACACCAATCAGCAGCAGCATTGGGAACCAGGAAATGAAGATAGAAGCCAGCAGGCTCGGCTCTTCAGGCGGTTCACCGACAACCTTGACGTTTTTGGTCAGCAGGTTATCAAGCAGCTTCGGATCGTTAACCGGAATGTAGGTCGTGTAACGGTTACTATCTTTCTTGGTAACGTTAATCTCACGTCCGTTGATCTTCGCTTCACGAACCTGGTCCTGATTGACCTCTTGCAGGAAGGTAGAGTAATCAACCTTACGGCCATTAGACTCGCTGGGCCCAAAGCTCTGGAATACTGACATCAGCACAACGGCAATGACCAGCCAGAGAATTAGGTTTTTCGCCATGTCACTCAAGGGATTAACCTCATATTACAACTGTGTTAAAAACAGCGTCAGGATACTCTATATCCAGTTTCTTTCAAACTTTCGTTTGAAATCTACCGGTTATGGTTTACGCCCGGTCGCTACAATATACACTTCACGCGAACGGGCGCGAGAAGAGTCCGGCTTACGAACTTTGACCTTCGTAAACAGGGAGCGAATCTCTCTTAGATACTCATCGAAGCCTTCGCCCTGGAACACCTTCACTACAAAACTACCACCTGGCGCTAAAACATCTCGAGCCATTCCAAGCGCCAGCTCTACCAGATACATGGCCCGGGGAATATCCACCGCCGGTGTTCCACACATATTTGGCGCCATATCAGACATGACAACTTGTACTTTACTGTCACCTACGCGTTCAAGTAACGCTTGCAGGACTAATTCATCACGAAAGTCGCCCTGAAGGAAGTCCACACCAACGATTGGATCCATAGGTAAAAGATCGCAAGCGATAATGCGGCCGCTGTTGCCGATCTGCGTAACCGCATATTGCGACCAGCCACCCGGTGCAGCGCCGAGATCAACAATCGTCATCCCCGGTTTAAAAATTTTGTCACTTTGCTGTATTTCATCAAGTTTAAACCAGGCACGGGAACGTAACCCCTTTTTCTGCGCCTGTTGAACATATTTATCGCTAAAGTGTTCCTGAAGCCAGCGACTCGAGCTGGCAGAACGCTTTTTACCTGTCATTTCACATTCCCAAAGGGCAGTTCATCGTAACCAATGGTGTAAATTTCTACACAGCTATTTGGTGATATATGGGAGATGGCGGTAGAATGACCCGTTTTCAATCCCAACGTAAGCAAAAATATACGATGAATCTGAGTACTAAACAAAAACAGCACCTGAAAGGTCTGGCACATCCGCTCAAGCCGGTAGTTATGCTTGGCAATAATGGTTTGACCGAAGGGGTACTGGCCGAGATTGAACAAGCGCTAGAGCACCATGAACTTATCAAGGTGAAAATCGCCTCGGAAGATCGCGATACCAAAACCTTGATCGTGGAAGCTATCGTACGCGAAACCGGCGCCTGCAATGTACAGGTCATCGGCAAAACGCTGGTACTGTATCGCCCGACTAAAGAACGTAAAATCTCGCTGCCACGCTAAGAATATCCCAAAGTCGCACACGAAGTTTGTGTAAAACGCGGGGTTTTCCGCTAGCAGGAGAGCAAAATGCCACGCTCTCTTCGTTGATAAAAGGCCGCTATGCGGCCTTTTTCCTTTCTTTACAATGTATCAACATCTTAACCAAGATGCGAATTACAGGTATTCGACCTTCGTTACTTCATATTCAACTTCACCGCCCGGCGTTTTGATAACGACGACGTCATCCTGCTCTTTGCCAATCAGGCCACGAGCAATAGGCGAGTTCACTGAAATCAGGTTCTGTTTAAAATCAGCTTCATCATCACCAACAATACGCCAGGTCTGCTCTTCGTCATTATCGAGATTCAGAACGGTAACCGTCGCGCCGAAAACAACACGACCATTGTTCGGCATTTTTGTGACGTCAATCACCTGCGCATTGGACAGTTTAGCTTCGATATCTTTAATGCGTCCTTCGCAGAATCCCTGCTGTTCGCGAGCCGCGTGATACTCCGCGTTCTCTTTCAGGTCACCGTGTTCACGCGCTTCCGCGATAGCGGCGATAATTTCAGGACGGCGCACAGATTTCAGAAAATCCAGCTCTTCGCGCAGTTTTTCAGCACCACGTAAGGTCATCGGGATAGCTTGCATTTGTTATACCTCTTGAACATTCCTGTAGGGGGCGATGGTTCTCACCCCGGCTGCTAAGCCCACCCTGGCATACGCCATGCCAGAGTCAGAAGCAAAAAAATACCGACCCGGGGCTCAAGGTCCCAGGTCAGCTACAATTCTCTATTTGATGATCATTTTACCCTGGAGTTCCCTATGGGTCATCGTTTACTTTTTAGGGCGTTGCGCCGTAGTATGACGACCTGTTTCCAGGTTGTTAGCGCGAGATTATGCGATTTCCCAGATTTACCATTGGATTGACTGCCAGTATAGCGTTCAGCGTTCAGGCTGCGAATGTCGACGAATACATCAACCAGCTTCCTGCCGGGGCCAACCTCGCCCTTATGGTACAGAAGGTTGGCGCACCTGCACCCGCTATTGATTTTCATAGCCAGCAGATGGCGCTCCCCGCCAGTACCCAGAAAGTGATCACCGCGCTGGCGGCGTTGATTCAGCTCGGGCCTGACTTCCGTTTTACCACCACGCTTGAGACGAAAGGCAACGTGGAAGGCGGCATCTTGAAAGGCGACTTAGTGGCGCGATTTGGTGCCGATCCGACGCTAAAACGCCAGGATGTTCGCAATATGGTGACGACCCTGAAAAAATCGGGTGTGACGCAAATTGCCGGAAATGTTCTGATCGACACCTCTATTTTCGCCAGTCATGATAAAGCCCCCGGTTGGCCCTGGAACGACATGACGCAATGTTTTAGCGCCCCGCCAGCCGCAGCCATTGTCGATCGCAACTGTTTCTCGATTTCGCTCTACAGCGCGCAAAAACCGAACGATCTGGCATTTATTCGCGTGGCATCCTACTACCCGGTCACCATGTTCAGCCAGGTGCGAACCCTCGCGCGTGGCTCTGCCGAAGCGCAATATTGTGAACTGGACGTGGTTCCAGGCGATCTCAACCGCTTCACGCTGACCGGATGCCTACCTCAACGCGCCGACCCGCTGCCGCTGGCGTTCGCCATTCAGGACGGTGCCAGCTATGCCGGGGCGATTATTAAAGATGAGCTAAAACAAGCGGGTATCACTTACAGCGGCACGCTGCTGCGCCAGACGCAGGTCAACGAACCGGGAACCGTGGTTGCCAGCAAACAGTCAGCGCCGCTGCATGACCTGCTTAAGATTATGCTGAAAAAATCAGACAACATGATCGCCGATACCGTTTTCCGCATGATTGGCCATGCACGATTTAACGTCCCGGGCACCTGGCGGGCAGGTTCCGATGCCGTACGCCAGATTTTGCGTCAGCAAGCGGGCGTTGATATCGGCAACACCATTATCGCCGACGGTTCTGGCCTCTCCCGCCATAACCTGATTGCCCCAGCGACCATGATGCAGGTGCTGCAATACATCGCACAGCACGATAACGAGCTGAACTTTATTACTATGCTGCCGCTGGCGGGGCATGACGGCTCCCTGCAATACCGTGCGGGCCTGCATCAGGCTGGCGTGGATGGCAAAGTATCGGCGAAGACAGGCTCGCTACAGGGCGTCTACAACCTCGCAGGCTTCATCACCACGGCAAGCGGTCAGCGCATGGCATTTGTGCAGTATCTGTCGGGTTATGCGGTAGAGCCGGCTGATCAGCGTAATCGTCGTATTCCGCTGGTTCGCTTTGAGAGCCGGTTGTACAAGGATATTTATCAGAATAACTGATAGAAAACGGGCCGCAAATGCGGCCCGTTGGCTTTTGTAGGCCGGATAAGCGTAAGCGCCATCCGGTTACGAGATTAACGTTTGTAGATGAACTCAACGCCTTCTTCGTCGTCTTCGTCCCAATCGTCATCCCAGTCATCTTCCGCTTCGTCTTCGACTTCAGCGAGCTGCTGGCGGTGATAATCATCCCACATGAACTCAACTTTCTCTGGCTGTTTTGCTTCTTCAGCCTGAACAATCGGGTTCTCAATGATAAAGGTCATCACATCCCAGCACAGATCCTTCACGCCCAACTGGCTGGCGGCGGAGATCAGGTAATATTTACCTTCCCAGCCCAGCGCTTCAGCGATCGCTTTCGCTTTCTCTTCCGCTTCGGCCTTGTCCAGCAAATCAATTTTGTTGAACACTAACCAGCGAGGTTTAGACGCCAGATCCTGACTGTATTTTTCCAGTTCGCCAATAATAATACGGGCGTTTTCTACCGGATCGGAGCCATCAATTGGATCGATATCGATGAGGTGCAGCAGCACGCGGCAACGTTCCAGGTGTTTCAGGAAGCGAATACCGAGGCCCGCGCCTTCAGCCGCGCCTTCAATCAGCCCCGGAATGTCAGCCACGACGAAGCTCTTTTCGTTATCCATACGTACCACGCCCAGGCTTGGTACCAGGGTGGTGAACGGATAATCGGCAACTTTCGGCTTCGCCGCGGATACCGCACGGATAAACGTCGATTTACCGGCATTTGGCATACCCAGCATACCGACATCCGCCAGCAGCATCAGTTCCAGCAACAGATCGCGCTTATCACCCGGTGTCCCCATCGTTTTCTGACGCGGAGTACGGTTGACCGAGGATTTGAAACGGGTGTTACCCAGGCCGTGCCAGCCGCCTTTAGCGACCATCAGACGCTGACCATGTTTCGTCATGTCGCCCATGGTTTCGCCGGTGCCCTGATCGATAACGCGCGTACCGACAGGCACTTTAATCGTAACGTCTTTACCGCGTTTACCGGTGCAATCGCGGCTCGCGCCATTCTGACCACGTTCCGCACGGAAAGATTTTTCAAAACGGTAATCGATCAGCGTGTTCAGGTTTTCGTCGGCTTCCATCCATACGTCGCCGCCATCACCGCCATCACCGCCGTCCGGGCCGCCTTTTGGAATATATTTTTCACGGCGGAAGCTCACGCAACCATTACCGCCATCACCTGCAACGACCAGAATCGATGCTTCATCAACAAACTTCATTTTACTCTCCGTAAATCATTCGCCTGAGCGGGGTTGCGAAACCACCGTTTCATGCTTACGTAAACCGCCCCAAATTCGATGACCAATGGCGGAATACATCGCGCCCGCAACCACGATAAACGCACCGAGATAACCTAAAAGGTTTAGCATCGGTCTGGCGAAGAAATCGGGCCAGGCCAGTGATAATAAATCTGAAAATAACAACGTAAACAGCGGGGTAAGCGTAATAATGGCGCTTACCTGTGCAGCCTGCCAACGCGCCATCGCTTCCGCGAGAGCGCCGTATCCCACCAGCGTATTCAGGCCACAGAATACCAGGCAGGCCAGCTGCCAGTCGCTGAGCTGCGTGATGACGCCGGGCTTAGCCAGCGGCAACAACGCTATCGTACATAAAGTGTACAGTAAAAACAGGATCTGCGGTGACGCCAGACGGCGCAATAACACCTTTTGCGCGACCCCATAGCTCACCCAAACCATCGCCGCACCGACACCAAAGATAACGCCCCAGGTGTAATCGGTGAGTCGGGTAAAAATTTCGATTAGACTGGTATTAAAAAACAGAACCAGGCCGCTCAGAAGCATAATGGCGCCAATCACCTGCGTGCCGCGCATCTTTTCTTTCAGGATAAAGACGCTTGCGATCATCATACCAACCGGTGACAGTTGGCCAATAACCTGCGAAGCCGTTGGGCTCAAGTATTGCAAAGATGAACTAAACAGAATGAAGTTACCGAACAGCCCACCGGTGGCTATTGCCAACAGCACCAACCAACGCGCTTTGCGAAAAATGCGCAACGGGGGGAGCTTTTTTTTAACCGCAAGGATAGCGCCAAGGCCAATACTTGCCATTAAAAAACGGTAGAACACCACGGTAGGAGGCTCCATCACCTCCAGCACTTGCTTCATTGCTATTGGCAAAGCGCCCCAACATATTGCAGTCGTGAGTGCTAACAGAATACCAATGCCTGCCTGCTGCTTCATGCCGTATTCCCTGCAAGGGCTCGTTTCCGGTTTATCACGGCGCGACGAGCATATTTACCGGCCGTCGAATGTAAAAAGCCCCGCAACGTGTTGCGGGGCTTTTATCCGTTACCGGGACGCGAAAAACTTATTCAGCAACGATGCTGATGAATTTACGGTTTTTCGGGCCTTTCACTTCAAATTTCACTTTACCGTCTGCTTTAGCAAACAAAGTGTGGTCTTTGCCGCAACCAACGTTGGAGCCAGCGTGGAATTTAGTACCACGTTGACGAACGATGATGCTACCAGCCAGAACTGTTTCACCGCCGAAGCGTTTTACGCCCAGACGTTTAGCTTCTGAATCGCGACCGTTACGAGTCGAGCCGCCAGCCTTTTTATGTGCCATTTAATCTGCTCCCCTTAACTTAAGCGCTGATGCCAGTGATTTTCACATCAGTGAACCACTGACGATGGCCCTGCTGCTTACGGTAGTGTTTACGACGACGAAACTTAACGATTTTAACTTTCTCGCCACGACCGTGAGCAACAACTTCAGCTTTGATAACGCCGCCATCAACGAAAGGAACGCCGATTTTGACTTCTTCACCGTTTGCGATCATCAGAACTTCAGCGAATTCAACAGATTCGCCAGTTGCGATGTCCAGCTTTTCCAGGCGAACGGTCTGACCTTCGCTTACTCGGTGTTGTTTACCACCACTTTGGAAAACCGCGTACATAAAAAACTCCGCTTCCGCGCACACCTTTTTGATGATTCAGAGTGCGCTATAAATATTCACAATAGGGCGCGAATATTACGCAAAACGCGAGCCTTTGACAAGTGCTACCGTCAATACATGAAGAAAAAAAACACAACACGTACGGTAACGTTTATCTACGGCGTTTTTTCAGTACAATCAGCATATATTTATAACCCTGAACCCGACGTTACCTCGCCATACAGTGAGGTAATCGGGGCGAGAAGCCCGGCTTTTGCGATGAATTTAGAAAAAATCAATGAGTTAACCGCGCAAGATATGGCGGGGGTCAATGCGACAATCCTTGAACAGCTCAATTCCGACGTCCAGTTGATCAATCAGTTAGGGTACTACATCGTGAGCGGCGGCGGAAAACGCATTCGCCCAATGATCGCAGTACTTGCAGCACGTGCCGTTGGTTACCAGGAAAATGCGCACGTTACGATTGCGGCTCTCATCGAGTTTATCCACACCGCAACCCTGCTGCATGACGATGTTGTGGATGAGTCTGATATGCGACGCGGAAAAGCCACAGCAAATGCGGCGTTTGGTAATGCGGCCAGCGTGCTGGTCGGCGATTTTATCTATACCCGCGCATTTCAGATGATGACCAGCCTCGGCTCGCTGAAAGTACTGGAAGTTATGTCGAAAGCGGTCAACGTCATCGCAGAAGGTGAAGTTCTGCAGTTGATGAACGTCAACGACCCGGACATCACCGAAGAAAACTATATGCGCGTCATCTACAGCAAGACGGCGCGTTTGTTTGAAGCCGCAGCCCAATGCTCAGGTATTCTGGCTGGCTGCAGCGAAGAACAAGAGAAAGGGTTGCAGGATTATGGCCGTTATCTCGGGACTGCGTTTCAGTTAATTGACGATTTACTGGATTACAGCGCAGATGGCGAGCAACTGGGTAAAAACGTCGGCGATGACCTTAACGAAGGTAAACCGACGCTACCGCTGCTGCATGCCATGCGCCACGGCACTCCAGAACAAGCGCAGATGATCCGCCAGGCCATTGAGCAAGGTAACGGTCGTCACCTTCTGGAGCCGGTTCTGGAAGCGATGAACGCCTGTGGCTCACTGGAGTGGACCCGACAGCGGGCGGAAGAAGAAGCCGATAAAGCCATCGCCGCGTTGCAGGTGTTGCCTGATACGCCATGGAGAGAAGCGCTGATTGGTCTGGCGCATATCGCCGTACAGCGCGACCGCTAATTCCCCTGCCCTCAATCCCCCATCATCCCGTGCCCCGCACGGGATATTCTTATAAATTCCTATAAATCTTTTCCACTTCCCAGTGTGTTACGCACAATCTTGGTATATTCCGAATATATACACACTTTACATGAACATTTTAGAATATTTGTTCTTTGGGAGTTATAGTGTCACCACAACCGATCGTGGAACCGTAAGTCATTAACCCAAGGAGAGATGAATTTATGGAAAGCAAGCTGATTGACTGGCATCCGGCCGACATCATCGCCGGGCTGCGCAAAAAAGGGACCTCAATGGCCGCTGAGTCACGTAAAAATGGATTGAGTTCATCAACGCTGGCAAATGCGTTAACACGACCATGGCCAAAAGGTGAGTTGATTATCGCCCAGGCACTGGGAACTGACCCTTGGGTGATTTGGCCGTCACGCTATCACGATGCGAAAACGCATGAATTCATCGACAGAACACGGATGATGAGGGGACCGAGAGGGAAAAAGAATCCTGAATGAACATTAAGCAGTAACCCCCGGCCCAAAGACCTGGGGGTTACAATAGGCGTTGATGATTACTCGCCTTTCACACGCTCAATGTTTGCGCCCAGCGCGCGCAGTTTATCTTCGATGCGCTCATAGCCGCGATCGATGTGATAAATACGATCGACCACCGTCGTACCTTCAGCAATACAACCTGCCAGCACTAAACTTGCAGATGCACGCAGATCGGTCGCCATCACCTGTGCGCCAGAGAGCGTTTCCACGCCGTGGCAAATCACGGTGTTGCTTTCAATTTCCGCGTGAGCGCCCATACGGCTCAGCTCAGGCACGTGCATGAAGCGGTTCTCAAACACGGTTTCCGTGATGAAGCCCGTCCCTTCTGCCACCAGGTTCAGCAGCGTGAACTGGGCCTGCATATCGGTCGGGAACGCCGGGTGCGGCGCAGTGCGCACATTGACCGCCTTCGGACGCTTGCCGTGCATGTCGAGGCTAATCCAGTCGTCGCCGACTTCGATATCCGCACCCGCATCACGCAGCTTCGCCAGGACGGCATCCAGCGTGTCCGGCTGTGCATTGCGGCAGATAATTTTGCCGCGAGAAATCGCCGCCGCCACCAGGAAAGTACCGGTTTCAATACGGTCTGGCAGAACGCGATAAACACCACCGCCGAGACGTTCAACGCCTTCGATGGTAATACGATCGGTGCCCTGGCCAGTGATCTTCGCGCCCAGCGTAATCAGGAAGTTCGCGGTATCGACGATCTCTGGCTCGCGCGCGGCGTTTTCGATGATAGTGGTGCCTTCAGCAAGTGTTGCCGCACACATAATAGTGACCGTCGCACCGACGCTCACTTTATCCATGACGATGTGCGCGCCTTTCAGACGACCATCAACGGACGCCTTCACATAGCCTTCTTCCAGCTTGATCGTCGCGCCTAACTGCTCCAGACCGGTAATGTGCAGGTCAACCGGACGCGCGCCGATGGTGCAACCACCCGGCAGTGAAACCTGACCCTGGCCAAAACGAGCAACCAACGGTCCGAGCGCCCAGATAGACGCACGCATGGTTTTTACCAGATCATACGGTGCACAGAAGACGTTAACGTCACGCGCATCAATGTGCACGGAACCATTACGCTCAACTTTCGCCCCCAACTGGCTCAGTAGCTTCATGGAGGTGTCAACGTCCTTCAGTTTCGGGACGTTTTGGATCTCTACAGGTTCTTCCGCCAGCAGCGCCGCAAAAAGGATCGGCAGTGCAGCGTTTTTAGCGCCTGAAATTGTGACTTCGCCCTGGAGCTTCGTTGGCCCCTGAACACGAAATTTATCCATTATTCTGTTCTCTGTTAAGAATTTATCTTCGCTACCGGCACATCACCCGTAGCTCAA
Source organism: Citrobacter sp. wls714 (assembly GCF_005281025.1). Classification (NCBI taxonomy): domain Bacteria; kingdom Pseudomonadati; phylum Pseudomonadota; class Gammaproteobacteria; order Enterobacterales; family Enterobacteriaceae; genus Citrobacter; species Citrobacter sp. wls714. The sequence goes on from NZ_SZWZ01000105.1 coordinate 199,145, forward strand.
AAACCGTTAAGTTTGCGATCACGCGCCCATTCCGCTGGGGTAAACGCTTTAATCGACAAAGCATGAATGCGGTTGTCCGCAATGTATTCCATCAACGGGCCATAGACCGATTGCTGTTTCTTGACCCGGCTCATGCCTTCAAACATCTCACCCACGGCAATAACCTGAAAGTGACTGCCGTCGCCAGAAACGTGGACTTCCTGGAGGGAGAGTGCATTCATCAGCACGCTCTGAATTTCATTATTTTCCATGGGCTCTTCATTCGTCAGATAGTGAAAACAGCCCAACATCTTAGAGCAAAGTGGCGCTGTCATAAATAAGCAAAAAGCCTCGCTGATAAATCAGACAAGGCTTTGGTGGCAGATCCCCTGTGATGGGGGTGCTGAATGTAGGCACAAGGCCTTATCCAGCCTGAAAAAATTAACGCGGAAGGACGTCGTCGGGCAGATTGTAAAGCTGCGCCAGCGTGTAAACTTTATCGTTAACGCCAGCGAGCGAAACGCTGTTCCCCTGCTGCTTGCCCTGATCGATCAAGTGCAGCAGTAACGCCAGACCACCGGTATCCACCCGGGAAACCTGGTTCAGGTCGATGCAAGTTACCCCTTGCATCGCCTCAACTCGTGCATCCCATAATGGATTTAACACGTCCTGATCCAGCTCTCCCACCAGCACCAGCTTGTCAGCTTCACGCATCCAGGTGAGTGACTGCGTCATTATTTTTTCTCTTCCAGGGTAATTTTCTGCTGAGAAATAGATTTCAGCTGTGCCGTCAGGCCATCGATACCTTTGGTACGCAGCAGATCGCTCCACTCATTCTGTTTGGTGGTGATCATACTTACGCCTTCGGCGATCATGTCATACGCCTGCCAGTTACCGGTTTGCGAGTTTTTACGCCACTGGAAATCCAGACGAACCGGAGGACGGCCATTCGGATCGATAATAGTCACGCGGATAGGCACGATGGTCGCATCACCCAGCGGCTGCTCAGGGGCAATCTGATAGGTCTGACCGTGGTACATTGCCAGCGCCTGACCGTAAGCCTGCTTCAGGTATTCACGAAAGGCGGCGAAATAGGCGTCACGCTGTGCCGGGGTCGCTTCTTTGTAGTAGCGGCCCAGGACCAGCGCACCGGCGTATTTAACCTGTACGTATGGCAACAATTCCTGATCGACAACATCGCGCAGGTAATCCGGGTTTGCGCGGATTTTAGGTTGCTCGTTTTTCAGGCGGTCAAAGGTCTTCTGCGCCGCCTCATTCATCAATTTGTACGGGTTAGTCTGATCCGCTGCGGTTGCCGCGCTAAGGGGGGCAATGATCAGCATTGCCACCATCATCAATCGTTTAAACATACGTCGATTCTCCTGAGATTATTTCGTTGCGCCCGCAGGCGTAGTGGCTTCATTATTGCCTTCAGTTGCGGCTGGCGCATCGCCAGAATTCTTATTGTCATCACCTTTACTGTTGCTGTTGTAAAGGAACTGACCAATCATGTCTTCCAGCACCATCGCGGATTTCGTGTCCTGAATCGTACCGCCATCTTTGAGGATAGACGTTCCCAGCTCAGGATCTTCAAAACCGACGTTCAATGCCAGATACTGCTCGCCCAGCAGGCCGGAAGTACGGATGCTCAGTGAACTGGTGTCTGGAATATGGTTAAAACGCGATTCGATTTCCAGCGTCACGCGCGGCAGATACGTTTTCGGATCTAACGAGATATCCGATACACGTCCAACCACCACCCCGCCAATCCGCACAGGAGAGCGTTCTTTCAGGCCGCCGATATTATCAAAGGTCGCATAAATCGTGTAAGTCGGCTCAGTACGCATTGAGGTAACATTCGCTGCTTTCAGGCAGACAAACAGCGCAGCCAGCAGCGCAACCAGTAAGAATAACCCGACCCAAATTTCATTTTTTTTCGTTTGCATGAACTCAATTCCCAAACATCAGTGCGGTGAGCACAAAATCCAGCCCCAGAACGGCGAGAGAGGCGTGCACAACGGTGCGTGTCGTTGCCCGGCTAATGCCGGCGGAGGTCGGGATCGCATCATAACCATTGAACAATGCAATCCAGGTGACCGTAATGGCGAACACCACGCTTTTAATCAGACAGTTGACCAGGTCCAGACGCCAGTCGACGGCATTTTGCATCGCCGACCAGAAAAAGCCTGCATCAATACCTTTCCAGCTTACGCCAACCAGCGAACCGCCCCAGATCCCTACCGCGACAAAAATAACTGTCAACAGCGGTAATGAAATGACACCAGCCCAAAAACGCGGAGAGATCACCCGACGCAGTGGATCGACGGCCATCATTTCCAGACTGGAGAGCTGTTCGGTTGCCCGCATCAGGCCAATCTCTGCGGTTAAGGCCGATCCGGCGCGCCCGGCAAACAGTAGCGCCGCAACAACCGGCCCCAGCTCACGTAACAATGACAGCGCCACCAGCATGCCAAGGCTGGTTTCCGCGCTGTAGGTCGTCAGAACCAGGTATCCCTGCAACCCCAGCACCATACCGATGAACACACCAGAAACAATAATGATCAGCATCGATAAGACACCGACATTATAGAGTTGGCGTATCAGCAACGGCGCATGTTTGCGAAACTCCGGCTTGCCAATAACCGCATTGAACAACATTAATCCGGCTCGCCCGAACGTCCTGAGGGTTTTAATCCCTCGATGTCCGAGTGATGCCAGCGCATTTAACAACATGGGTGGCTTAACTCCCTGTTTTGAGTAAATCGATGTGGTAGTCGCCCGCCGGGTAACGGAACGGAACCGGCCCATCAGCAATACCGTCAAGGAACTGACGTACGCGCGGGTCGGCATTTTCTTGCAGAGCCTGAGCACTACCGTAGGCCACTATTTTTTTGTCCGCCATAATATAGGCGTAATCTGCAATACTCAGCACCTCAGGCACATCATGGGACACCACCACACAGGTGACGCCCAGCGCACTATTCAGTTCCGAAATCAGTTTCACCAGCACGCCCATAGTAATGGGGTCCTGGCCGACGAACGGTTCGTCAAACATAATGAGGTCAGGTTCCAGCGCGATGGCGCGTGCTAACGCGGCGCGGCGTGCCATCCCACCGGATAATTCAGAAGGCATTAATTTTGCCGCGCCCCGCAGACCAACGGCCTCAAGCTTCATCATCACCGTGCTCTTCAGCAATGGCGCCGGCAACGTTGTATGCTCGCGTAGCGGATACGCGACGTTGTCAAACACGTTCATGTCGGTAAACAGCGCACCAGACTGAAACAGCATGCTCATGCGCTTACGTACGGTAAATAAACGCGAACGGGACATTGCCGGGACGTTTTCGCCGTCAAACAGGATCTCGCCCTTATCCGGAGGGATCTGTCCGCCAATCAGACGCAACAGCGTCGTTTTGCCGATGCCTGATGGCCCCATGATCGCCGTCACCTTACCGCGCGGTACCGTCAGGGAAATATTATCAAAGATGCAGCGGTCGCCTCGGGAAAAGCTGACATCGCGCATATCGACTAGATTCGCCACAGACTGCCCCATTGATTCATCCTTTACTATTGCCTCGTTGATCGAAGAGTTTGGCGCTCAATTTAGCCCTGAACCCAACATATTTACAGATTATTGCCTGTCCTGGTTAGCGAAAGCTGGCATTTGTTTTACTTTTTAGCCGCATAAAGTCAAAATTAAGACTTCGTTACGGCTTCCAGAAGATCCTTCAAGTGGACCGGCGAGTATACCTGAAGAAAGGACTTTAGATGCTTTTAGCGACGGCGCTGTTAATAATTGGTTTACTTCTGGTGGTCTACGGTGCCGACCGTCTGGTATTTGCCGCATCCATTTTATGTCGAAATTTCGGTATCCCCCCCATTATTATTGGGATGACCGTCGTCAGCGTAGGGACGTCGTTACCCGAGATCATTGTCTCTGTGGCTGCATCAATAAATGGGCAACTCGATCTGGCCGTCGGTACCGCTATCGGCTCTAACATTACCAACATTCTGCTTATTTTAGGTCTGTCGGCGCTGATTCATCCTTTTACCGTGCATTCTGATGTTCTGCGTCGTGAATTACCGCTAATGTTGCTGGTAAGTCTTTTAGCCGCATCCGTCCTGTATGACGGCCAGTTGAGTCGTAGTGACGGTTTCTTTCTCCTGCTTCTGGCCGTGCTATGGCTGCTATTCATTGTTAAAATCGCCCGTCTGGCTGAGCGACAAGGCAATGACACGCTGACCCGGGAGCAGATAGCGGAGCTTCCGCGCGAAGGCGGATTACCGGTCGCGTTTTTGTGGCTGGGCATTGCGCTGATTATTATGCCAATGGCAACACGGATGGTGGTGGACAATGCCACTGTACTGGCGAACTATTTCGCCATGAGCGAACTCACCATCGGGCTGACGGTAGTCGCTATTGGTACCAGCCTGCCAGAGCTGGCAACGGCCATTGCGGGTCTGCGTAAAGGCGAAAACGACATCGCCGTTGGCAACATCATCGGCGCGAACATTTTTAATATTGTTATCGTCCTCGGACTGCCGGCGCTGATTACGCCGGGTGAAGTCAACCCGATGGCCTTCATCCGTGACTATAGCGTCATGCTGCTGGTGAGCGTAATTTTTGCACTACTCTGCTGGCGACGTCCGCGCCAGATTGGTCGCGGCGCGGGTGCGCTGCTGACCGGCGGTTTTATCATATGGCTGGCGATGCTGTATTGGTTATCGCCACTTCTCGTTGGATAACTGGAAACGCATTATGTCGCACTTAGAGTTGCAACCGGGTTTTGACTTTCAGCAAGCAGGCAAGGAAGTCCTGGCAATTGAACGTGAAGGCCTGGCGGAGCTTGATCAGTACATTAATCAAAACTTTACCCTCGCTTGTGAAAAAATATTCAGTTGCCCGGGAAAAGTGGTGGTGATGGGGATGGGGAAATCCGGACATATCGGACGGAAGATGGCGGCCACATTTGCCAGCACCGGCACCCCCTCATTTTTCGTACATCCTGGCGAAGCCGCGCATGGCGATCTGGGTATGGTCTCGCCGCAGGATGTGGTTATTGCCATCTCAAACTCCGGTGAATCCAATGAGATAGCGGCGTTAATCCCGGTATTAAAACGTCTTCATGTCCCGCTTATTTGCATGACTGGCCGTCCGGAAAGCAGCATGGCGCGTGCGGCAGATGTGCATCTGTGTGTTAAAGTGCCCAAGGAAGCTTGCCCATTAGGCCTGGCGCCGACCAGTAGCACCACTGCAACGCTGGTGATGGGTGATGCTCTTGCCGTGGCGTTATTAAAAGCGCGTGGCTTCACCGCGGAAGATTTTGCGTTATCGCATCCAGGTGGCGCACTGGGCCGTAAGCTTTTGCTGCGAGTTAACGATATTATGCATACGGGCGATGAAATCCCGCATGTGAATAAAAGCGCCAGCCTGCGTGACGCCTTACTTGAGATCACACGTAAAAATCTCGGCATGACCGTCATTTGCGATGATGCAATGAAGATTGACGGTATTTTCACAGATGGCGATTTACGTCGCGTCTTTGATATGGGCGTAGATGTACGCCAGTTAGGCATTGCCGATGTGATGACCCCTGGAGGCATTCGCGTGCGTCCGGGCATTCTTGCCGTTGATGCTCTGAACTTAATGCAGTCCCGCCATATCACTTCGGTAATGGTTGCTGATGGCGACCAGTTACTCGGTGTGTTACATATGCATGATCTGCTGCGTGCAGGTGTAGTGTAAGAAACTCAAGGATAAAGAAAATGAGTAAAGCAGGTGCGTCGCTTGCGACCTGTTATGGACCCGTCAGCGCTGACGTTATCACCCGGGCAGAGAACATCCGTTTGCTGATCCTGGATGTGGATGGCGTACTGTCTGATGGTCTGATTTATATGGGCAACAACGGTGAAGAGCTGAAGGCTTTTAACGTCCGCGATGGCTACGGAATCCGCTGTGCGCTCACTTCCGGTATTGAGGTTGCTATTATTACCGGACGAAAGGCTAAACTTGTAGAAGATCGCTGTGCCACATTGGGGATCACGCATCTGTATCAGGGGCAGTCAGACAAACTGATCGCCTTTGACGATCTGCTTGGAAAACTGGCGATCGCGCCGGAAAATGTGGCCTATGTTGGCGATGACCTGATTGACTGGCCAGTGATGGCAAAAGTGGGATTAAGCGTAGCGGTGGCGGATGCCCATCCATTGCTGATTCCACGTGCCGACTACGTCACCCGTATCAACGGTGGACGCGGCGCTGTACGTGAAGTCTGCGATTTATTACTCCTGGCGCAGGGCAAACTGGACGAGGCCAAAGGGCAATCGATATGAGCAAAACCAGACGTTGGGTTATCATTCTACTGTCGCTGGCTGTCCTTGTGATGATTGGTATTAATCTGGCTGACAAAGACGACGCCACTCAGGTCGCCGTCAATAACAACGAGCCAACCTATAAAAGCGAACATACCGATACCGTCGTGTATAGTCCGGAAGGCGCGCTGAGCTATCACTTGATCGCCCAACACGTTGAATATTATTCAGAACAAGCGGTTTCGTGGTTTACTCAACCGGTATTAACCACGTTTGATAAGGATAAAGTACCGACCTGGTCAATCAAGGCCGATAAAGCCAAATTGACCAACGATCGGATGCTGTATCTGTACGGCCATGTTGAAGTTAACGCCCTGGTGCCTGACTCTCAACTACGCAGAATTACGACCGATAACGCACAGGTTAACCTGGTGACTCAAGACGTCACTTCTGATGATCTTGTCACGTTATATGGCACAACATTTAACTCCAGCGGACTGAAGATGCGCGGCAACTTACGCAACAAGAACGCCGAGCTGATTGAAAAGGTTAGAACCTCATATGAAATCCAAAACAAACAAACTCAGCCTTAATCTTGTGCTTGCCAGCTCACTTCTGGCCGCCAGCATTCCGGCATTTGCCGTCACCGGTGATACCGAGCAGCCGATTCACATTGAGTCGGACCAGCAGTCCCTGGATATGCAGGGCAACGTGGTGACGTTTACTGGCAACGTGATTGTGACCCAGGGCACCATCAAAATTAACGCCGATAAAGTCGTTGTGACCCGCCCGGGCGGTGAAGACGGTAAAGAAGTGATTGATGGTTACGGTGATCCGGCCACGTTTTACCAGATGCAGGACAACGGTAAGCCAGTGAAAGGCCGCGCCTCACACATGCACTATGAACTGGCGAAAGACTTCGTCGTTCTCACCGGTAAGGCTTACCTGGAACAGCTTGATAGCAACATCACAGGCGATAAGATCACCTATCTGGTAAAAGAGCAGAAAATGCAAGCCTTCAGCGATAAAGGCAAACGCGTCACCACCGTTCTGGTTCCGTCGCAGTTGCAGGACAAAAACAAGGCTCCGGCAGAGAAAAAAGGTAACTGATTCGTTATGGCAACATTAACTGCAAAGAACCTTGCAAAGGCCTATAAGGGCCGCCGTGTGGTGGAAGATGTCAGTCTGACCGTCAACTCCGGGGAGATCGTCGGTCTGCTCGGTCCTAACGGTGCGGGTAAGACAACGACCTTTTACATGGTGGTCGGCATTGTCCCGCGCGATGCGGGCAACATTATCATTGATGACGAAGATATCAGTCTGCTGCCACTGCATGCGCGCGCGCGTCGCGGCATCGGCTACCTGCCGCAGGAAGCGTCGATTTTCCGTCGCCTGAGCGTGTTTGATAACCTGATGGCGGTACTGCAAATTCGTGACGATCTCACCAGCGAGCAGCGGGAAGATCGCGCCAATGAGCTGATGGAAGAATTCCATATCGAACATCTGCGTGACAGCATGGGCCAATCGCTCTCCGGTGGTGAACGACGCCGTGTGGAAATCGCCCGCGCGCTGGCCGCGAATCCGAAATTTATCCTGCTTGATGAACCGTTTGCCGGTGTTGACCCGATTTCCGTTATCGATATCAAACGGATCATCGAACACCTGCGCGACAGCGGGCTTGGGGTGTTGATTACCGACCATAACGTCCGCGAAACGCTGGCAGTGTGTGAGCGCGCCTATATCGTGAGCCAGGGACACCTGATCGCCCACGGCACGCCGACAGAAATACTGCAGGATGAGCACGTTAAGCGCGTATACCTTGGGGAAGACTTCAGACTCTGATAGGGTAGAAGACTTCACGTCACCGCAGGAGAAAACAACTCTGAACATGAAGCAAGGTTTGCAACTCAGGCTTAGCCAACAACTGGCGATGACGCCTCAGCTACAACAGGCGATCCGTCTGTTGCAGTTGTCCACGCTGGAACTTCAGCAAGAACTTCAGCAAGCGCTGGAAAGTAACCCACTGCTCGAGCAAACCGATCTTCACGACGAAATTGATACCCAGGAAAAACAGGACAGCGAATCCCTCAATACCGCAGATGCGCTCGAACAAAAAGAGATGCCAGAGGAATTGCCGCTTGACGCCAGTTGGGATGAAATCTACACCGCCGGTACGCCTTCAGGCACCAGCGGAGATTACATCGACGACGAGCTGCCTGTTTATCAGGGTGAGACCACGCAATCGCTGCAGGATTACCTGATGTGGCAAGTGGAGCTGACCCCGTTCTCGGATACCGATCGCGCCATTGCGACATCGATTGTTGATGCGGTAGACGAAACCGGTTATCTCACCGTGACCCTGGACGATATTCTCGAAAGCATGGGCGATGACGACGTCGGTATGGATGAAATCGAAGCCGTGCTTAAACGCGTTCAGCGCTTTGATCCCGTTGGCGTGGCAGCCAAAGATCTGCGTGACTGCTTACTGATCCAACTTTCGCAATTTGATAAGTCCACGCCATGGCTGGAAGAAGCGCGCCTGATCATCAGCGATCACCTCGATTTGCTAGCTAACCATGATTTTCGCTCACTGATGCGCGTGACCCGACTGAAAGAAGACGTGCTGAAAGAAGCCGTCAACCTCATCCAGTCGCTCGACCCCCGCCCTGGACAGTCGATCCAGACCGGCGAACCGGAATACGTCATCCCGGATGTGCTGGTGCGTAAGCATAACGATCGCTGGGTGGTCGAACTCAACGGCGACAGCATTCCACGCCTGCAGATTAACCAGCACTACGCCGCGATGTGCAATAGCGCGCGCAACGATGCTGACAGCCAGTTTATTCGTAGTAATTTGCAGGATGCAAAGTGGCTGATTAAGAGTCTGGAAAGCCGCAATGATACGCTGCTGCGCGTCAGTCGCTGTATCGTTGAGCAGCAGCAAGCCTTCTTTGAGCAAGGCGAAGAATTTATGAAACCGATGGTGCTGGCGGATATCGCCCAGGCCGTCGAGATGCACGAATCGACCATTTCCCGAGTGACCACGCAAAAGTATCTGCACAGTCCGCGCGGCATATTTGAACTGAAGTATTTCTTTTCCAGTCACGTTAACACTGAAGGCGGGGGCGAAGCCTCATCCACAGCTATCCGCGCACTGGTGAAGAAATTAATTGCTGCGGAGAACCCCGCGAAACCGCTGAGTGACAGCAAGTTAACCTCTATGCTGTCGGATCAGGGTATCATGGTGGCACGCCGCACCGTTGCGAAGTACCGAGAGTCTTTATCCATTCCGCCGTCTAACCAGCGCAAACAGCTGGTATGACCCAACCGATAAGGAAGACACTATGCAGCTCAACATCACTGGAAACAACGTCGAAATCACGGAAGCTCTGCGCGAGTTTGTTAATACCAAGTTCGCCAAGCTTGAACAATATTTCGACCGGATTAATCAGGTCTATATTGTGTTGAAAGTGGAGAAGGTTACACATATCTCGGATGCAACACTGCATGTAAACGGTGGCGAAATTCATGCCAGCGCGGAAGGTCAGGATATGTACGCCGCCATTGACGGTTTAATTGATAAACTGGCTCGGCAGTTAACAAAACATAAAGATAAACTGAAACAGCACTAACTTGTCCGGGCAGTTAGCGGGTGCAGGACGGCCTGTTGTGCAGCACAACGGGCCATTTGTACGGTTAGCGCTTAGGTGAAATTATGATAAATAACGATACGACTCTACAACTGAGCAATGTTCTTAACCAGGAATGTACGCGTGCGGCCGTTCACTGCCAAAGCAAGAAACGCGCACTGGAAATCATCAGTGAACTGGCGGCAAAACAGCTCAGCCTGCCCTCTCAGGTGGTATTTGAAGCCATTCTGACGCGTGAAAAAATGGGCAGTACCGGCATCGGTAACGGTATTGCCATCCCGCATGGCAAGCTGGAAGAAGACACGATGCGCGCGGTTGGCGTGTTTGTGCAACTCGAAACGCCTATTGCTTTCGACGCCATTGATAATCAACCCGTCGATCTGCTTTTTGCTCTACTGGTTCCGGCAGACCAAACCAAGACGCATTTGCATACGTTGTCACTGGTCGCCAAACGTCTGGCTGATAAAACCATCTGCCGCCGCCTGCGCGCCGCACAGAGTGACCAGGAGTTGTATCAAATCATCACCGACACCGAAGGTGGACAGGATGAAGCATAACAACCCAATGGCATCCTTTTTTGTCGTTGTGAGGAGAAACAGTACATGGTACTGATGATCGTCAGCGGTCGTTCAGGGTCAGGCAAATCCGTCGCCCTGCGTGCGCTGGAAGATATGGGTTTTTACTGCGTGGATAACCTTCCCGTAGTGCTGTTGCCCGATCTGGCTCGTACACTGGCCGATCGCCAGATTTCTGCGGCCGTCAGCATTGACGTGCGTAACATGCCGGAATCCCCGGAAATTTTTGAGCAGGCAATGAACAATCTGCCTGAAGGCTTCTCACCGCAGCTGCTGTTCCTTGATGCTGACCGTAACACACTGATTCGCCGCTACAGCGACACACGTCGTTTGCACCCCCTCTCCAGCAAAAACTTATCGCTGGAAAGCGCTATCGATAAAGAAAGCGATTTGCTGGAGCCGCTGCGTTCCCGCGCAGACCTGATTGTTGATACCTCCGAAATGTCCGTGCACGAACTGGCGGAAATGTTGCGTACCCGACTGCTGGGCAAACGCGAACGCGAATTGACGATGGTATTCGAATCCTTTGGTTTCAAACACGGTATCCCGATTGACGCGGACTACGTCTTTGACGTGCGCTTCCTGCCCAACCCACACTGGGATCCGAAGCTGCGCCCGATGACTGGCCTTGACCGTCCCGTCGCCGCCTTCCTCGACAGGCACACAGAAGTACACAATTTTATCTACCAGACCCGCAGCTATCTTGAGCTATGGTTACCCATGCTGGAGACCAACAACCGCAGCTACCTCACCGTAGCCATCGGCTGTACCGGCGGGAAACACCGTTCGGTGTATATTGCAGAGCAGCTGGCAGACTACTTCCGCTCACGCGGTAAAAACGTGCAGTCACGCCATCGTACGCTGGAAAAACGTAAATCATGACCGTGAAGCAAACCGTTGAAATCACCAATAAGCTGGGCATGCATGCCCGGCCAGCAATGAAACTTTTTGAATTGATGCAGGGTTTCGAAGCAGAAGTTTTGCTGCGTAATGATGAAGGAACGGAAGCCGAGGCAAACAGCGTTATCGCGCTGCTGATGCTGGATTCTGCGAAGGGGCGTCAGATAGAAGTTGAAGCTACAGGTCCGCAGGAAGTTGAAGCCCTGGCCGCGGTGATCGCCCTGTTTAATTCAGGGTTCGATGAAGATTGATCGAGAGCACAGAACGTAGCCAGTAGGCCGGATAAGGCGTTTACGCCGCATCCGGCAATAACTCTGCTAATACAGCTTATTTTCCCGCATAAACGACTCACCGCCTAACTGGCGCATTTGCCGCATAATCCACGCCTGACGGCTGCGCACATAACCTGACGGCGCACTCGCCTTAAAGCGAATCGGGTTAGGCAGCACGGCCGCCAGCAAGGCCGCTTCAGACAGACTCAGGCGACTGGCAGGTTTATGAAAATACCGTTGTGCTGCCGCCTCCACACCGAAGACGCCATCGCCAAACTCCGCAACGTTCAGATAGACGGTCAGAATACGTTTCTTACTCCAGACCGTTTCCATCCCCAGCGTTAACCCGGCTTCAAGGCCCTTACGCACCCAGCTACGCCCATCCCACAGAAAGAGGTTTTTTGCCGTCTGTTGCGATAACGTTGACGCCCCACGAATACGGTTTTCATTACGTTCATTATGCGCCAGCGCTTTCTCGATGGCAGAGACATCGAATCCCCAATGGTCAGGGAACTTCTGGTCCTCGGCGGCAATCACCGCCAGTCCCATCCACGGTGAGATCTCATCCATACTCACCCAGTCCGAATGCGCCACATACCCGAAATCACCAGACAACCATGCACCCAGTTGCCGTTCGACCATCACCGCCGAGAACGGTACCGGCATCACGCTGAAAAGGGCGATGCCCCCGCCCCAGAATACGGCGAGGACGATCACCGCCCGTAGAAAGATGCGCCGCAGAAAAGCGGTAACGCCTTTTCTCATTCCGCCAGCACCAGCACACGCGAGACCAGTTTATCGATGCCACTCGCGGCCTGAGCGATATCCTGCGCCAGCATATAGGCGGGCGTGGTGACGATTTTGTTGTCTTCATCAACGACAATGTCGTCAACCGGACAAGGCACATGTTCTGCGCCCATCTCTTCCAGTACCTCTGCCGTATCGATATCAGTGCCAATGGTCAGACGCAGCGGAAAATCAAAAATTTTGGGTAACATGGCGGGCGCAATGCACATAAATCCCAGCGGCTTACCCATCTGATGCATGGCAACTGCCAGCGCGGCTAAATCGCTGTCAATCCGGCATTCGCTGCCCTGGCTGGCAAAATTACTCAGGTTTTTGGCGGCGCCAAAACCACCCGGCACGATCAACGCATCCAGTTCCGTTGAGACCGCCTGAGCAAGCGGGCGAATCTCGCCGCGAGTGATGCGAGCGGCTTCAATCAGGACATTACGTGTTTCCGGCATCGGTTCGCCGGTCAGATGATTAATCACATCAGCTTGTTGTTTATCCGGTGCGAAGCAGACGGCCTGCGCGCCGTTGCGGGCAATGGCCAGCAGCGTGAGTACGGTTTCATGGATCTCTGCACCGTCATACACACCGCATCCGCTGAGCACGACTCCCACTTTTTTCATCGTGATACTCCTTTCTCAACTGGCTGAAACATATTAGTTATTATGATTTAAATGCTACGCTTCACACATTTAACTGATTCATGTAACAAATTATTTAAGATTTGCTATCTTAACTGCGTGCGGCCTGAAAAATAGGGCTGCGCCTTTGTACACAATGACAATAATTTACGGCGCAGCCACGATTTCCCTGGTGTTGGCGCAGTATTCGCGCACCCCGGTCAAGCCGGGGTCATTTTTTTTCCACGCTCGCCACCCAGGCTTTTAGTACCGCCACGTCGTGCTGCCACTCCTGCTTCATCTCTTCAATCCATTCAGCAACGTTATCTTCCCAGGCTGGAAGATCTGGCGACTGGATTTGCTGACCTAACTGTTGCAGATGACGCAGCCCCACCGAACCTGCCGCACCTTTAATTTTATGACCTTCCTCAACCACGCCTTTTTTATCACGTGCAGTCAGATTGGATTCCAGCACGCTCAAATATCCCGGCATCATTTTCTCAAACACCGCCAGCCCGTCGGTAATTAACTTCGGACCCACCAGCTCGAGGTATTGTTCCAACATAGGAATATCTAACAGCGCTTGCGATTTACTGCTCTCTTCAGATGTCACAGTGCTCTCCTCTTTGTTTCGGGTATCCCAGTATTTTTTGATCATGGCGGTTAAAGCCGGGACTGACAGCGGCTTACTCAGCACGTCGTCCATTCCCGCCTCCAGATACTCTTTTTTATCTTTCAGAACGTTGGCGGTAAGGGCCACCAGCGGCGGCAAATCTTCACGCGCGTATTTTTGCGTCAACTCGCGGGAGATATCCAGCCCGGTCATATCCGGTAGCTGAATATCCAGTAATACCAGGTCATATTCACCCGGCGTGAACATTTCCAGCGCGGCTTTCCCGGTCATGGCGACATCCACGCTATTACCCAGTTTTTCCAGCACTGAGCGCGCGACAATGACATTCAGTTCAATGTCTTCCACCAGCAGTACATTCAGGGCGGGCAGCGGCATGTCATCATCTTCAAAAGCGTCTTCAATCTCTTCCGCTACCGCCGGCGCATGCACGGTCAGCGTAAAGACAGAGCCTTTACCAGCCTGGCTGGAGACCGTAATATCGCCACCCATATTTTTCGCCAGACGCTTTGATACGGCCAGGCCAATCCCGGTTCCCGTTGCCGGTTTGCCGCCGTTACTGTCCTTCACCTGATAATACATGGCGAAGATTTTATCCTGCTCATCCTGCGGAATGCCGATCCCGGAATCTTCTACCTCGAAATGCAGCATATTCCCCTGGTCATAGCGCGCCCGCACGGTCACCTGCCCCTGCTGGGTGAACTTCACGGCGTTGCTGATCAGATTCCACAGAATCTGGCGCAAACGCGTGCCGTCGGTAATCACTTTATGCGGCAACGGTAGCGTTGGCTCAAGCACAAACCGCAGCCCTTTTTGCTGTGCCTGCAGGCCAGAGAGGTTTTCCAGATCCGCCATAAAGCTGGTGAAATCGATCGGCTGGTTATCAAGCTGGACTTTACGCCGCTCCATCTTATCCATATCGATAATATCGTTAAAAATATTGCCCAACGTCACGGCAGAGACATGGATAGTTTTCAGGTATTTTTCCTGCTCGGCGGTCAAATCCGTATCCAGCAGGATCCGGCTTAAGCCAACAATGCCGTTCAGCGGGGTACGCAACTCATGACTGATGGTGGAAATAAACGTGGTCTTATCACGGCTGGCGCGTTCAAGCGCGTCCTGATAACGCTTACGTTCAGTAATATCGCGACCAAAGCCCATCAGACCATGTCGTTTACCGACGCGGTCGTAGTAAGGCACTTTACGAATTTCAAAGCAGGCTTTGCGTCCATCCGGGTAATCCAGCCACTGTTCATAAGTGAGCGAGACGTTATGACGAAACACCTTCTCGTCGGTCTCAATAACTTTTTCCGCCGCCTCAGGGGAGTAAACGTCAGCCGGTTTTAAATTCACCAGTTGCTTTTCACTCTTGCCGGTCAGCAGCTCCATGGCGCGGTTACAGCCGGAAAATTCTTTATCTTCATTACGATAAAAGACCAGATCCGGCGAGGCATCAAGGAAAGAGCGTAAAAATGAAGACTGTTGCTCAAGCTGAATCTGCGCCTCTTCGCGCTCTTTGATTTCGACCTTCAGCTGTTCAAACGTTTCCTGGCGCTCCGCTTCGGCTTTTTCACGCTCAACAATTTCCTGATTGAGCTGGGCAATATTGTCTTTCAACTGCACATTGAGCTTGAGATCGCGCTCGCGCATCTCTTCCAGCTTTTGCACCAGTCGTGACAGACGCTGCCGGGACTCCTCCAGTTGCTCCACCACCACTGACAAAAAATAGACGGCCCAGGGGGTAATTAACAGACCAAAAAAGATAGAGCGGATGACATCAATGCTTTCTACCTGGCCATGCAGCACCATGGTGACAGCCATTTGCACCACAATTGCCAACACCACCAAAGCCAGCGCTAATAGCAGCGAAAAGCGCACCAGACCTAACTTCATCATCAGGTCGACATAATATTGCGCCAGCATACGAATTTGCTTCATAGAGGGTTCCTTCACGACAACTTGGCACAATAATACTCAATTCTCAGCGTGACGCTGAAGATTGTGCAAGAAATGCGGAGGTTATCGGTGAAATGACCGCGGAGAGGCCATCGTAGGCCTGATAAGCAAAGCGCCATCAGGCAAGCAGGCGCAGATTTCCGGATGTCGGCTTTGCCTTATCCGGCCTACGGAGAGTTAGTTCTCAGGCTGCACCCATGGCGTACCCAGTGCCGAGCCTTGCACGCCGTGCTCGTTAAGGTACTTATCCAGTTCGACCATCCCCGTCCAGCGATTTTCACACCATAGCGGCGCCAACAGCGTTGGGCGACGCGCGCTCGCGGAAATACGATGATAAATCACCTCCGGCGGCGTATGGCGGATCATCTCCCCTGCGGTAATCGTGTAGTCGTCCAGTTCAATCCCGTTCAGCCGCCCGGCTTCCCAGGCTTTCGCCATCGTACTGCCTTTCACAATATGCAGCGGATGCAGCTTAATACCGTCAACGCCCGTCTCCACCACACGTTCCATGGTTTGCAGACATTCTGCCTGCCCTTCTCCCGGCAGACCGACGATCAGATGCGAGCACACTTTCAGCCCGCGCGTGCGCGCCAGCCGTGTGGTGTTTTGGTAGCAGGCGAAATCATGGCCGCGGTTAATTCGGTGTAGGGTTTTGTCATGCGCGGTTTGCAGGCCGAGCTCCAGCCACACTTCATAGCCCAGGTCTTTATACTCACAAAGCAGATCAAGCACCGCTTCCGGCACACAGTCGGGGCGCGTCCCAACGCATAACCCAACGATACTGGCCTGGCTGACCGCCTGTTGATACATCGAACGCAGCACCTGTACTTCAGCAAAGGTGCTGGTGTAGGCCTGGAAATAGGCCAGATAGCGTTTTGCGCGATTGACCAGGTGCGCCTGATGTTCAAGCTGCTCGGCAATGGAATGGTGCTGCTGCGCTTCATCGGCAAACGAGGCGACATTACAGAAAGTACATCCGCCGCGCCCGATAGTGCCATCGCGATTTGGACAGCTAAAACCGCCGTGCAGCGTGAGTTTATGAACCTTTTGTCCATAACGGCGAGAAAGATCCCCACCAAACATATTGACTAATTTCTGTAACTGCATAATCTGGTAGACCGCGCCTTGAAAAGAGGCCAAAGCCTGCCATTTTTTGCCCCAGTCGGCGATGACCTGGATCAATCGCCCTGGCGAGCCTTTACTTATTGCATAACAAATCAAAATAATCGAAATTTCATTCACTAAAAATGTAATTACTTTTCCTTATATTCGACTGTTTTTTTTATCTTCTTATACTCTTTGCATAAAAACAGTATCTTTAAGACGCCAAAACTTTAAAAACCAGCATAAAATGCCAGGCATCTCGATAAACAAAGGCAGGACGAGGGATATACAGCCGTTCTGACAGTGAGACAGATCACACTTCCCTGACCGTTCCCCCTACGTTAAACCGATGTAAAAAATCCTTTTATTTCAGCAATTTCATAAAGTTAATCACCCTATAGCACATTTTTGCATAAATAAGATTGCCATTTGACCTGTGTGTGGATTCCCGATAACGTGGAAATCCGCTGGAAGCTTTCTGGATGAGCAGCCTGCTCATCATATTTATGCAGTAATTGAGATTCCCTCTGAAGCAAGTCCTCAAACTTGTTTGACCTGTGCGAAAAGGATAAAGAGGGCGAATGCGAGGTAAGCGTATGACACGCAAACCCCGTCGCCATGCTCTTGGTGTGCCCGTGCGCAACGGTTCAGATGGGAATCCCGCAGAGCCTGGGGAGGTTCACTCATATGTTGTACGATAAATCCCTTGAGAGGGATAACTGTGGTTTCGGCCTGATCGCCCACATAGAAGGCGAACCTAGCCACAAGGTAGTGCGTACCGCCATACACGCACTGGCCCGCATGCAGCACCGTGGCGCAATTCTTGCCGATGGAAAAACCGGCGATGGTTGCGGCCTGCTGTTACAAAAACCGGATCGCTTTTTCCGCATCGTGGCGCAAGAGCGCGGCTGGCGTTTAGCCAAAAACTACGCCGTCGGCATGATCTTTTTAAATAAAGACGCTGAACTGGCAGCTGCCTCTCGCCGCATAGTTGAAGAAGAATTACAGCAGGAGACCCTGTCAATTGTCGGCTGGCGCGACGTGCCAACCAACGAAGGTGTTCTCGGTGAAATCGCTCTATCCTCCCTGCCTCGTATTGAGCAAATTTTCGTTAACGCCCCTGCGGGTTGGCGTCCGCGTGATATGGAACGACGTCTGTTTATCGCCCGTCGTCGTATTGAAAAACGCCTTCTGCAAGATAAAGACTTCTACGTCTGTAGCCTGTCGAATCTGGTGAATATTTATAAAGGTCTGTGTATGCCGGCGGATCTGCCGCGCTTTTACCTGGACCTCGCGGACCTGCGTCTGGAGTCGGCCATCTGCCTGTTCCACCAACGCTTTTCCACCAACACCGTGCCGCGCTGGCCGCTGGCGCAGCCGTTCCGCTATCTGGCGCACAACGGCGAGATCAACACCATCACCGGCAACCGCCAGTGGGCGCGCGCCCGTACCTATAAATTCCAGACGCCGCTGATCCCTGACCTGCACGACGCCGCGCCGTTCGTGAACGAAACCGGATCCGACTCCAGCTCCATGGATAACATGCTTGAGCTGCTGCTGGCGGGCGGGATGGACATCATCCGCGCCATGCGTTTACTGGTGCCGCCAGCCTGGCAGAACAACCCGGATATGGATCCGGAGCTGCGCGCGTTCTTTGACTTCAACTCTATGCACATGGAACCGTGGGACGGCCCGGCGGGCATCGTCATGTCCGACGGTCGCTTTGCCGCCTGTAACCTCGATCGTAACGGCCTGCGCCCGGCGCGCTACGTCATCACCAAAGACAAGCTGATTACCTGCGCCTCTGAGGTCGGGATCTGGGATTACCAGCCGGATGAAGTGGTGGAAAAAGGCCGCGTCGGCCCTGGCGAGCTGATGGTTATCGACACCCGCAGCGGGCGCATTCTGCACTCTGCCGAAACCGACAATGACCTGAAAAGCCGCCACCCCTACAAAGAGTGGATGGAGAAAAACGTTCGTCGTCTGGTGCCGTTCGAAGAGCTGGCTGACGATCAGGTCGGCAGCCGCGAGCTGGACGATGATACCCTCGCCAGCTACCAGAAACAGTTTAACTACAGCGCCGAAGAGCTGGATTCCGTCATTCGCGTACTCGGTGAAAATGGTCAGGAAGCGGTTGGCTCAATGGGTGACGATACCCCGTTTGCCGTGCTGTCCAGCCAGCCGCGCATCATTTATGACTACTTCCGCCAGCAGTTCGCGCAGGTGACTAACCCGCCTATCGACCCGCTGCGTGAAGCGCACGTTATGTCGCTGGCCACCAGCATCGGTCGCGAGATGAATGTCTTCTGCGAAGCGGAAGGTCAGGCACACCGTCTGAGCTTTAAATCGCCGATCCTGCTGTACTCCGATTTCACCCAGCTCACCACCATGAAAGAGGAGCATTATCGCGCTGACCGTCTGGATATCACCTTCGACGTGACCGAAACCACGCTCGAAGAGACCGTCAAAGCCTTGTGCGATAAGGCGGAACAGATGGTACGTAACGGCACGGTACTGCTGGTGCTCTCTGACCGTAATATCGCAAAAAACCGTCTGCCGGTTCCGGCACCAATGGCCGTGGGCGCAGTGCAAACGCGTCTGGTAGAACAAAGCCTGCGTTGCGACGCCAACATCATCGTTGAAACGGCGAGCGCCCGTGACCCGCACCACTTCGCGGTACTGCTCGGCTTTGGCGCGACGGCCATTTATCCGTATCTGGCGTATGAAACGCTGGGGCGTCTGATCGACACTCAGGCGATTGCCAAAGATTACCGGACCGTGATGCTGAACTACCGTAACGGCATCAACAAAGGTCTGTACAAAATCATGTCCAAAATGGGCATCTCAACCATCGCCTCTTACCGCTGCTCGAAGCTGTTTGAAGCCGTTGGTCTGCATGATGATGTCGTGGCGCTGTGCTTCCAGGGCGTAGTCAGCCGCATCAGCGGCGCAGGGTTTGTCGACTTCCAGCAGGATCTGCTAAACCTCTCGAAACATGCCTGGCTGGCGCGGAAACCTATTAGCCAGGGCGGTTTGCTGAAGTACGTCCACGGCGGCGAATACCACGCTTACAACCCGGACGTGGTGCGCACACTGCAACAGGCAGTACAAAGCGGCGAATACAGCGACTATCAGGAATATGCCAGGCTGGTCAATGAGCGTCCGGCGGCCACGCTGCGCGATCTGCTGGCGATTACGCCCGGCGATGAAGCCGTGAGCATTGACGAGGTAGAACCCGCGAGCGAATTATTTAAACGCTTTGATACCGCAGCCATGTCTATCGGCGCATTAAGCCCGGAAGCACACGAGGCGTTGGCGGAAGCGATGAACAGCATCGGTGGTAACTCTAACTCTGGCGAAGGCGGCGAAGATCCTGCGCGTTATGGCACCAACAAGGTATCGCGTATTAAGCAGGTGGCTTCCGGTCGCTTTGGCGTAACCCCGGCGTACCTGGTCAACGCCGACGTCATTCAGATTAAAGTCGCTCAGGGCGCGAAACCGGGCGAAGGCGGTCAGTTGCCGGGTGATAAAGTTACCCCGTACATCGCTAAACTGCGCTATTCAGTGCCGGGCGTGACGCTGATCTCCCCGCCGCCGCACCACGATATCTACTCTATCGAGGACTTAGCGCAGCTGATTTTTGACCTCAAACAGGTCAACCCGAAAGCGATGATCTCGGTGAAGCTGGTTTCTGAACCAGGCGTCGGCACCATCGCCACCGGCGTGGCAAAAGCCTATGCAGACCTCATCACCATCGCTGGCTACGACGGCGGCACCGGCGCAAGCCCGCTCTCCTCGGTGAAATATGCGGGCTGCCCGTGGGAACTGGGTCTGGTGGAAACCCAGCAGGCGCTGGTGGCTAACGGCCTGCGTCACAAGATTCGTCTGCAGGTCGATGGCGGTCTGAAAACCGGCGTGGACATCATTAAAGCGGCGATTCTCGGCGCGGAAAGCTTCGGTTTCGGTACCGGGCCGATGGTCGCGCTGGGCTGTAAATATCTGCGTATTTGCCATCTGAACAACTGCGCAACCGGCGTGGCAACTCAGGACGACAAACTGCGTAAGAACCACTAT
Source organism: Citrobacter sp. wls714 (assembly GCF_005281025.1). Lineage (NCBI taxonomy): Bacteria > Pseudomonadati > Pseudomonadota > Gammaproteobacteria > Enterobacterales > Enterobacteriaceae > Citrobacter > Citrobacter sp. wls714. The sequence goes on from NZ_SZWZ01000105.1 coordinate 220,010, forward strand.
CACGGTCTGCCGTTCAAAGTGACCAACTACTTTGAATTTATCGCCCGCGAAGTGCGCGAGCTGATGGCCGAGCTGGGCGTGAAACGTCTGGTGGATCTGATTGGTCGTACCGACCTGCTCAAAGAGCTGGAAGGGTTTACCGCCAAACAGCAGAAGCTGGAGCTGTCGCGTCTGCTGGAAACCGCCGAGCCGCATCCTGGTAAGGCGTTGTTCTGCACCGAGAACAACCCGCCGTTTGATAACGGCGTACTGAACGCACAGCTCCTGCAACAAGCAAAACCGTATGTCGACGAGCGCCAGAGCAAAACCTTCTGGTTCGATATCCGCAACACCGACCGTTCCGTGGGTGCGTCGCTGTCTGGCTATATTGCCCAGACCCACGGCGATCAGGGGCTGGCATCTGACCCGATTAAAGCGCACTTCAACGGTACTGCGGGCCAGAGCTTTGGCGTGTGGAACGCGGGCGGCGTGGAGCTGTATCTGACCGGCGATGCCAACGACTATGTCGGTAAAGGCATGGCGGGCGGCCTGCTGGCAGTGCGTCCTCCGGTTGGCTCGGCTTTCCGTAGCCATGAGGCGAGCATCATCGGTAACACCTGCCTGTACGGCGCCACCGGCGGTCGTCTGTTTGCAGCAGGCCGTGCGGGCGAGCGCTTTGCGGTGCGTAACTCCGGCGCTATCACCGTGGTGGAAGGTATCGGCGACAACGGCTGCGAGTATATGACCGGCGGCATCGTCTGTATTCTCGGTAAAACGGGCGTCAACTTCGGGGCGGGTATGACGGGCGGATTCGCCTACGTACTGGATGAAGACGGCGAGTTCCGCAAGCGCGTGAACCCGGAACTGGTGGAAGTGCTGGACGTTGATTCTCTGGCCATTCATGAGGAACACCTGCGCGGTCTGATTACCGAGCACGTGCAGCATACCGGCTCTTCACACGGCGAAGAGATCCTCGCTAACTGGCCAGCATTCTCAGCGAAATTCGCGCTGGTAAAACCAAAATCCAGTGATGTGAAAGCACTGTTGGGTCACCGTAGTCGTAGCGCAGCAGAGCTGCGTGTGCAGGCGCAGTAAGGGGTAGCAGCAATGAGTCAGAACGTATACCAATTTATCGACCTGCAGCGCGTTGATCCGCCGAAGAAACCGCTGAAGATCCGTAAGATCGAATTTATCGAGATCTACGAGCCGTTTTCCGAAGGTCAGGCCAAAGCGCAGGCAGATCGCTGCCTGTCCTGCGGCAACCCGTACTGCGAGTGGAAGTGCCCGGTGCATAACTACATCCCGAACTGGCTGAAGCTGGCCAACGAGGGGCGTATTTTTGAAGCGGCCGAGCTGTCACACCAGACTAACACCCTGCCGGAAGTTTGCGGGCGCGTCTGCCCGCAGGATCGTCTGTGTGAAGGATCCTGTACCCTGAACGACGAGTTCGGCGCGGTGACCATCGGTAACATCGAGCGCTATATCAACGATAAAGCGTTCGAAATGGGCTGGCGTCCGGATATGACCGGTGTACGCCAGACGGACAAACGCGTGGCGATTATCGGTGCGGGTCCGGCGGGCCTGGCCTGCGCTGATGTGCTAACCCGCAACGGCGTGAAGGCGGTGGTGTTTGATCGTCATCCGGAGATCGGTGGTCTGCTGACCTTCGGCATCCCGGCTTTCAAGCTGGAGAAAGAGGTCATGACCCGCCGCCGTGAAATCTTCACCGGCATGGGTATTGAGTTCAAACTCAATACCGAAGTGGGTCGCGACGTACAGCTCGACGACCTGCTGAAGGATTACGACGCGGTGTTCCTCGGCGTGGGTACTTACCAATCCATGCGCGGTGGGCTGGAAAACGAAGACGCTTCCGGCGTATTCGACGCCCTGCCGTTCCTAATCGCCAATACCAAACAGTTGATGGGCTTTGGCGAAAGCAGCGACGAGCCGTACATCAGCATGGAAGGCAAACGCGTCGTCGTTCTCGGTGGGGGCGATACCGCGATGGACTGTGTGCGCACCTCGGTTCGCCAGAACGCAGCGCACGTAATCTGCGCCTATCGCCGCGACGAAGAGAACATGCCGGGCTCCAAACGCGAGGTGAAAAACGCGCGTGAAGAAGGCGTGGAATTCCAGTTCAACGTACAGCCGTTAGGTGTGGAAGTGAATGCCAACGGTAAAGTATGCGGCGTGAAAATGGCGCGTACCGAAATGGGCGAACCGGATGCGAAAGGTCGTCGCCGCGCGGAGATCGTCGCCGGTTCCGAGCACGTTGTACCGGCGGATGCGGTGGTACTGGCGTTTGGTTTCCGTCCGCACAGTATGGAATGGTTGGCAAAACACAGCGTCGAACTGGATTCTCAGGGCCGGATTATCGCTCCGGAACGCAGTGACATCGCCTTCCAGACCAGCAACCCGAAAATCTTCGCCGGTGGCGACATCGTGCGCGGTTCGGATCTGGTGGTCACCGCGATTGCCGAAGGTCGTAAAGCGGCTGACGGGATACTGAATTACCTGGAAGTGTAAAAAACCATCTCTCTGGCTCCTGTCCACGTTTGTGGGCAGGAGCTTTTTTCTCCGTATTTCTCCGCCATTTTTTGAAAGCTACTCGCAATTAAGACGGTAAGTCTTTGTAATTAGTAGAACGCGGATTGACCTCTCCATCACCCGGGCGTATTGATCGCGGCGTATTTTTTCACCGTAACTTTCACGAAAGGGATGAAGTATGACCATGCAGACGTCACTTCCGGATGCAGATGACTATCAGCAAATCCATAACGGAATTGTTCAACTGCTGGATACAGCGCGGACACAAACCGTTCGCAGCATCAACACCATCATGACAGCAACCTATTGGGAAATGGGTCGACGCATTGTTGAATTTGAACAAGGCGGTGAAGCCAGAGCTGCTTATGGTGAACAGCTAATTGATCGCCTATCTCAGGATTTAAGCCAAAGATATAAACGAGGTTTTTCTGCCAGTAATCTATGGCAATTTAAAAAGTTTTATCTTTATTTTCAAAAAATTGAGATTCTCCAGACAGTGTCTGGAGAATCTCTCCGTTTGGCGCAACTGGCTAAATCTTTCCCGCTTCCCTGGTCAGCTTACGTGCGCTTACTCTCGGTAAAAAATCCCAATGCCCGCACTTTTTACGAGAAAGAGACGCTACGTAACGGCTGGTCCGTACGGCAACTCGATCGGCAAATCGCCACTCAATTTTATGAACGAACGCTACTGTCCCACGACAAATCCGCCATGTTGCAGCAGCCTGCACCCGCCGAGCCAAACGTTTTGCCGGAGCAAGCCATACGCGACCCGTTCATTTTGGAATTTCTTAACCTGAAGGACGAGTATTCCGAATCAGATCTCGAAGACGCGCTGCTCAGCCACCTGATGGACTTTATGCTGGAGCTCGGTGACGATTTTGCTTTTGTTGGCCGCCAACGCCGATTACGCATAGACGATAGCTGGTTCCGCGTCGATCTGCTGTTCTTCCACCGCCGTTTGCGCTGCCTGTTGCTCGTTGACCTGAAGGTAGGCAAATTCAGTTATGCCGACGCCGGACAAATGAACATGTACCTGAACTATGCCAAAGAACATTGGACAATGCCCGGAGAAAACCCGCCAGTCGGCTTGGTTTTGTGCGCAGGAAAAGGCGCGGGGGAAGCGCATTACGCGCTGACTGGCCTGCCGAACACCATCATGGCGAGCGAGTACAAAGTGCAGTTGCCTGACGAACAACTACTTGCAGACGAACTCATTCGCTCACAAGCCATGTTGGAACCTCAACCCACTAGCGTGGATTGACCGTAAACAGAGGGAAATCGCCTCAATCATCAATCCCATGAATAATAACCAACAAAAAAATCACACGGAAACGTTTGCTTTATCTTAAGAACTGTATATTATGCGGCGGATTTTTTGGGCAAAATTCATGGAGGCGTTGTGTCGCAGGACAACAATTATAGCCAGGGCCCCGTCCCTCTGGCTGCGCGGAAAGGCGTGATACCACTAACGTTTGTTATGTTGGGGCTCACATTTTTTTCCGCCAGTATGTGGACCGGTGGCACACTCGGTACCGGTCTTTCTTATAATGATTTCTTCCTGGCAGTTCTCTTCGGTAATCTTCTCCTCGGTATTTACACTGCATTTCTCGGTTTCATCGGCGCAAAAACAGGGCTCTCGACCCACCTTCTGGCGCGTTATTCATTTGGGGTGAAAGGCTCCTGGCTTCCTTCACTGCTATTAGGCGGTACCCAGGTGGGTTGGTTTGGCGTGGGTGTGGCCATGTTTGCCATTCCGGTTGGCAAAGCGACGGGAATTGACGTCAATATCCTGATTGCGGTTTCCGGTCTGCTGATGACGATGACCATCTTTTTTGGCATCTCGGCACTGACCATTTTATCTATCATCGCCGTGCCCGCCATCGTCATTCTTGGCAGCTACTCCGTCTGGCTGGCGGTAAGCGATGTCGGCGGTTTAGACCATTTAAAAGCGATTGTGCCGCAAACGCCGCTTAATTTCTCCACCGCTCTGGCGCTGGTGGTAGGCTCGTTTGTCAGCGCCGGGACGTTAACCGCCGACTTCGTTCGCTTTGGCCGCAATGCCAAAGGCGCGGTGCTAATTGCCATGATCGCTTTTTTCCTCGGCAACTCGCTGATGTTTATCTTCGGTGCGGCGGGTGCCGCTGCAGTCGGACAAGCAGATATTTCTGACGTGATGATAGCCCAGGGTCTGCTGCTGCCCGCGATTGTGGTGCTAGGCCTGAATATCTGGACCACTAACGACAATGCGCTGTACGCATCGGGCCTGGGATTTGCCAATATTACCGGCCTTTCCAGCCGTACGCTGTCGGTGGCTAACGGCATTATTGGCACACTCTGCGCGCTGTGGCTTTACAATAACTTTGTTGGCTGGCTAACATTTCTGTCGGCAGCGATTCCGCCGATTGGCGGGGTGATTATCGCCGACTATCTGCTGAACCATCGCCGATATGCCGATTTCAGCAAAGCACGATTTATGACCGTCAACTGGATAGCTATTTTGTCCGTTGCACTGGGCATCGCCGCCGGTCACTATATTCCCGGTATTGTGCCAGTCAACGCCGTACTCGGCGGCGTATTCAGCTATATCCTGCTGAATCCACTTTTCAATCGCAGCCTTGCTAAATCACCAGAGGTCAGCCATGCAGAACAATAACATCATCATCCGTCAGGCGCGTTTACAGGGACGCGAAGGATTGTGGCAGCTCACGATTGAAAACGGGCGCTTCAGCCGGATTGAGCCTCAGGACGCAGCTGCATTGCCGCAAGGCGAAGTACTTGATGCCGAGGGCGGTCTGGCAATCCCACCGTTCGTTGAGCCACATATTCATCTGGATACCACGCAAACCGCGGGTGAGCCGAGCTGGAACCAGTCTGGTACGTTGTTTGAGGGCATTGAGCGCTGGGCCGAGCGTAAGGCAATGCTGACTCACGAAGACGTCAAAGCGCGCGCGATGCAGACCCTGAAATGGCAGATGGCGAATGGCATCCAGTATGTCCGTACCCACGTTGACGTTTCCGATCCTACGCTAACGGCTTTGAAAGCCATGCTGGAAGTGAAGCAAGAGGTCGCGCCGTGGATAGAGCTGCAAATTGTCGCATTCCCGCAAGAAGGTATTCTGTCTTATCCCAACGGTGAAGCGCTGTTAGAAGAGGCCGTGCGTTTGGGGGCCGACGTCATCGGCGCGATTCCCCACTTTGAATTTACGCGTGAATATGGCGTGGAGTCGCTGCACAAAATCTTCGCCCTGGCGCAAAAATACGACCGACTTATCGATGTGCACTGCGACGAAATTGACGATGAGCAATCACGCTTTGTTGAAACCGTCGCGGCGCTGGCGCATCGCTACAATATGGGCGAGCGCGTGACTGCCAGTCATACCACGGCAATGCACTCCTATAACGGCGCATATGCTTCCCGTCTTTTCCGCCTGTTGAAAATGTCCGGTATTAACTTCGTCGCCAATCCACTGGTGAATATTCACCTGCAGGGACGCTTTGACACTTATCCTAAACGCCGCGGCGTCACGCGCGTCAAAGAGATGCTGGAAGCGGAGATCAACGTCTGCTTCGGTCATGATGACGTCTTCGATCCGTGGTATCCATTAGGTACGGCAAATATGTTACAGGTGCTGCATATGGGTTTACACGTGTGCCAGTTGATGGGATACGGGCAGATAAATGATGGACTGAATCTGATCACTACCCACAGCGCGAAAACTTTGCACCTGCAGGACTATGGCCTGAGCGTGGGGAACTCTGCGAATCTGGTGATTTTACCGGCTGAAAATGGATTTGACGCGGTTCGTCGCCAGACGCCTGCACGATATTCTATTCGTCACGGGCGAGTCATTGCCGAGACGCTCCCCAGCCAAACCACGCTGCATTTGACGCAGCCGGAAGCAGTGACGTTTAAGCGCTAAATTTATATCCCGTGTCGGATGGCGCAAACCTTGTCATCCGACACCGTCTCTCTCATCGTCAGGCGTGTAATAAGCTGGCGCGCACCTTAATCACGACTTTTTTGATTTCCCCTGGCTCCTCCACCGCACAACCCGGTTTATGCGGCTCACCCGGCATAAAAATTGCGAATCTTCCCGGCTTTAAGGTGAGCGCCTGCTCATCGGTAATGTGATTGCACAGCTGATAATCGTCCTCAGCATGCATTTCTTCGCACTGGCGAGCAGAATCGGTCATCCCGAACAGAATGCGTTCTTCACCGGACAACAGCACCTGAATGTCAATGTACTGCTGATGCAGCTCCGCTTTCTTTTGCTCCGGGCTCTGCGTGGCGAACTGCATAACGTTCATAAAAATATTATCGCCCTGCAGCTCATAGCGTCCTGGTGGTTTCTCCTGCGGTCTTGCCGCAACGGCCAGCGTTAGTGCTTCCTGTAATACCGGATGTAATCCGGAAGAAGGCAGTGAACGCAATTCATCTGTGATCATCATTATTCTCCCCGGGCCAACAGCGCGGCCCCCAATAATCCAGCGTCATGACGGTAATGCGCCGCCAGTAATTCCACGTGATAGGCCGCAGGCTCTTGTGCCAGATAATGTTCCACCAGCGCCAGGTATCCTTCAGCCAACCCAACGCTGCCGCCAATGACCGCGCACTGGCAATCGGTCATGGCCTTCACATCGGCGACAAGCCTTGCCAATGTTCGCGCTGAGCGATGGATCAACCGGCTTGCCTGCTCATCCCCCTGCCCGGCACGGCTAAAAATAGTTTTGGCGTCGCATCCGGCAAGCGCGCCTTCGGCAGCCGCCGCGATCCCTCGACCGGATGCGATCGCCTCAACGCAGCCCACCCGCCCGCAGCCGCACACGGGGCCATGCGGATCGGCCAGCGTGTGTCCCAGATGCCCGGCCAGACCGCCGACTCCGGTCAGCAGTTTCCCTGCACTCACGACTCCGCCGCCCACGCCAGTGGAAACGGTAATAAACACCATATCGTGGTACTCGCCGCCAAGCGCATGATACTCAGCCCACGCCGCGGCCTGAGCGTCATTGACCGCCAGCGTCGGCAAACCAGTGAGATCTTTTAGCGTTTGCAGCAGCGGAAAATGCAGCAACCCGCCGAGGTTATGCGGATTCAGCGCCAGCAGAGAACCCTCACGGATAATCCCCGTCGAGGCGATCGCCACCCGCTTCACCTGCTCTTGTAGCGGCGCAATCAGTGCCTGTAACGCGGCGCGCAGCGCATCCGGCGTTTTGCTGGCAGGTGTTGGCAATTCGCGCCGTTCGCGGATTCGCAGGTTGCTGTCCACCAGCGCTGCAGCCAGTTTGGTGCCACCGATATCAATCGCCAGCGTAGTCATGACGCAGCCTTCTGCTTCGCGGTGATAATCTTTTTATCCCGTTGCTTAAATAACGACATCGTTCTTCCCTTTCGCTAGTTGCCCGGTTTAGCGCCGGGCAACCCGATTAACTTTTGGATTTCACCATGGTGCTTTTGTCACCGCCGAACGGCACGGCCCCGCTAAATGGCCGACCATCGATGGCATCATGCGTGCGTAACGCTTCAGGGCGCAGCCAGCGCTGTACGCGGGACGGCATATCGAGACCAATCAACAGGATCACCACAAATGTCAGGCCGAAGGAGAGCGATCCCAGCGCAGTACCCAGATCCAGACGTTGTGCAATCAGCGCGCCGATGATCGGTGCCAGTGCCCCGCCCAGCGCCCCAACGTTGTAGGTGAAGCCCAGACCCGCAGCACGCTGGTCGGTATCGAAATAGCCGCCGATTAATTTCGGTAAGATCCCGGAGATCCCCTGACCGAGCATTTGCTGGAAAAACAGCAGCAAACCGAGTACCCAGACGTTTGAACCACCGATCGCAAACACAGGAATAATCAGCAACTGCGAGGCCAAAAGACTGCAGACATAGGCTTTACGGGTGCCCAGCCAGTCGCCAAGAAACCCACCGACGCAACAACCGACCGCCGCGCCAAAGCCGCTAAAGAAGAGCACTCTGGCAACCGTTGAGGGGTCATACATGAGTTCGGTTTTCAGATACGTGGGCAGCAGCGCCTGAATCGGCCACGAGTAAAGGAAAGCGAACAGCACGACGACCATCAGCATGACGCCCGTGGGCCAACGCTTACCGCTGCTTTGCACCATAAAGCTAATGAAGATAAATGCGCATATCAGTCCGAGAATCGCCACGATAGCCGCATTTTGCAGATTGCCCGCAAAGCAGAACCACAGCGCGGTTGCGGCGGCGAGAGTCATCAGAATATTGATAACCCGATGTTCGCCCCGGTAGAGAATGTCCACCATCGTACGCACCGGCGCTTTGCCTTCGTGTTTCTCTTTCCAGTCTTCCGCTTCCGGAATATTTTTACGCAGCCAGAGGGCGAAGATAATCGGCAAAATGCCGATAAAGAACAGCGCGCGCCATCCCCAGACCGGGACCACCAGGCTGTAAACCTGGGCGGCGACCACTGCGCCAACGGAGAAGCCGGAGATCAGGAAACCACTGGCTTTGTTACGCAGGTGTTTAGGCCAGCTTTCAATGACATAGGTGGCACTGGATCCGTACTCGCCAGCCATCCCCATCCCGATAACCAGGCGAGCGATAAACATGGTGGTGTAGCCTGGCGCGAAGCCGCAAGCCAGCGTCCCGACAGAGAACAGAATGATGCTGGTGACCATCGCCAGACGGCGTCCGTAACGGTCGCCCATGGCCCCCAACATTAACCCGCCAAACCAGCGGGAGATAAAGGCGGCTGAGATCAAACTGGCAGCCTGCACCGTCGTCAGACCGAATTCGCCTTGAACTTCGGTCAGCACAAGGGCGATTAACACAAAATCGAAACCATCAAGTAAATATCCCAGCCAGGCGGCGGAAAATGCCCGCCATTGCGCCCGATTGAGATGGCGATACCACGGGATGCTCTGGGTAGAAGTACTCATTTTACTCTCCCGACGATTTTTGTTGTTGTGCCGGATAGCGGCTTTGCCTTATCCGGCCTACGGTCGAAAATCCAGGCCGGGCGAGCAAAGCTCCCCGGCGACCCGCGATTACGCCTTTTCCGCCAGCAGTTGGTTAGCCAGCGCTTTCAGTTCTGGCAGATAGCGTTCATCTACCGGGGCAAACGGCTTACGACACAGCGGAACAGAAACCACGTCCATATAGTGCAGTACCGTTTTCAGGCCGCGGAACACGCCAACCTTAATGAGCAGATCGATAACCTTATTGCACTCAGTTTGCAGCTTTTGTGCCGTCCGGATGTCGCCTTCTTTGAGTGCTTTCACAATTCCCTGATAACGCCATCCCATGATGTTGTAAGTGCTACCGATACCGCCATCTGCCCCCGCCAGCAAACCAGAAGCGAAGATCTCGTCATAACCGTTATAAAGCACCAGATCGGGATGAGCACGGCGGATCTGTTCCATCTGATAGAGATCGCCGGAAGTTTGCTTCAGCGCGCCAACGCCTGGTAGCGTCACCAGCGTGTTGATCTGATCCAGCGTCAGTTTTACGCCACTCAGCGCCGGGATGTTATAGACCACCATCGGCAATCCATTCGCCGAATCAATGATTGCGCGGTAGTGATCGCAGTGTTCTTCAAAACTGAACGGATAGTAAAACGGCGTGACGGCTGAAACCGCATCAAAGCCGTAGCGATGCGCGGCGCTCGCCAGTTGCTGGCTCTCTTCGGTACTCACCGTGCCAACGTGGGCGATAAGCGTCACCTTGCCTTTCGCTTCTTCGGCAACAATTTCCAGCACCTGCTCTCTTTCAACGCGATTTTGGACAAAGGCCTCGCCCGTAGAGCCACCGACATAGAGCCCATCAATACCCTGGCCAATGTTGAAACGCACCAGCCGGCGCAGACTCTCAACATCCAGCCGCTGTTGGTTATCGAATGGGGTTAACAACGCTGGCATTACGCCTTTTAGATCTCTTGCCATAACTACCTCTGTCGATGATTAGTGTTATCTGATTGCATACCTTTATACCTGTTATACCAGATCAAATAAGCAGCAATACAATACAGAACGCTTATAGTGCGATCTGCTTCACTAAACGATCGTCAGGATCGCGATCACTTACGCAATTTTTTACTTTTGCTGAAGGCGTGCCAGGTCGCGGAAACGCTGTTGAGGTGTTCTTGCAGTGCGCGGTCCGCTTCCTCAGGATCGCGCTGACGAATAGCCTCTACAATGGCGATATGCTGCTGATAACTCACGTTGTTGTGCTCATACAACTCTTGATCGGCAACGGTCGGGCGGGCAGCAATCAGCCAGTCTAACAGCGCAACATGGATCGCCATAAAGATGGGATTGCCCGGGATCTCCGCCAGCACACGGTGAAAATCAACGTCCGAGCGAATGAATAGCGTATTGTCATCCAGCGACTGGCTGTTGATCTCCAGTGCTTTCGCCAGTCTGGCGATTTGCTCGTCAGTGGCGTGTTCTGCGGCGTATCGTACCAGGCTGGATTCAAAGAACAGTCGCAACTGCTCGAAGTGGGCAATGCCGCCGGGATGCGCGAGGAAATCTTTGGCCATACCGGACAGCTCGCTAATAATGGTATCAGCCGAAGGACGCGAAACGCGGGCGCGCTCGCCGTTGTTGATTTGTACCAGGCCTTTGCGTTTTAACGCTGCCAGCGCTTCGCGTACAGAAGGACGACCCACGTTAAAAAAGGCCATCAGCTCCCGCTCAGACGGCAGCTGTTCGCCCTCGCCAAATTCCCGGCGACGAATCATCTGCTCCAGTTCTTCTTCAACCATTTCAGACAGTTTTTTACGCGCCAGCGGGCGGCTGCGTAAGCTGCGGCCAATGGTGGATGGAGAGTCTTCAGCTTGCGAATCAAATGCGTTCATAGGGCCTATTCAGCTAAGTCGTGGTGACAAACAACAGCGGGTTTATCCTAACACAGGATCGAAAGCAGGGTGAAATGATGGTCATCCAGACAGGCTGACTTATGAATAATATATTTATTATTCATATTATATTTAGCTTAAACATGCCGATTACCTTTAATTAAACAAGGCTATATCGGCTTCGTGAAATTTCCGAATATGAATATGAGAATTTATCATAACCCACTATTTTATAACATAAAATAAATTAACCATTGCGTTAAAAATAAGATGTCCACTCCATAAAAAGTGTCCCGAAAAATATAACATCCGTTTTGACAACAGCATTATTACCGGATTTATCATCTTCCCTGGCATGGAGTGAAACAATGTTCGGCATCATTATCTCTGTCATCGTTTTATTAACGATGGGTTACTTGATCCTCAAAAACTACAAACCCCAGGTCGTGCTGGCAGCAGCCGGGATCTTCCTGATGATCTGCGGCGTCTGGCTGGGTTACGGCGCGCTGGTCGCTGACGATAAAAGTAGCGGCTATCTACTGGTCGATATTTACAACGAAATTCTGCGTATGCTCTCAAATCGGGCGGCAGGGCTGGGTTTATCTATCATGGCGGTGGGTGGTTATGCCCGTTATATGGACAGGATGGGGGCCAGCAGAGCGATGGTTAGCCTGTTAAGCCGACCGCTTAAGCTGATCCGTTCCCCCTATGTCGTGCTGGCCGCCACCTATGTGATTGGTCAGATCATGGCGCAGTTCATTACCAGCGCTTCCGGGTTAGGCATGCTACTGATGGTGACGCTTTTCCCAACGCTGGTCAGTCTTGGCGTGAGTCGATTATCCGCGGTTGCGGTCATTGCCACCTCGATGTCGATTGAATGGGGCATTCTGGAAACCAACTCTATTTTTGCCGCGCAGGTCGCGGGCATGAAAATCGCCACCTACTTCTTCCATTACCAGCTCCCCGTCGCTTCATGCGTTATTATCGCTGTCGCCATTGCGCATTTTTTCGTACAGCGCCGATTTGATAAAAAAACGTTACCGGAAAACAACGGGTTCGCTGAACAAAAGACGCTGGAAGATGTACCCCCGCTGTATTACGCCATTTTACCGGTGATGCCGCTGATCCTGATGTTGGGTTCGCTGTTGCTGGCACATATGGGATTAATGCAGGCAGAACTGAATCTGGTAGTGGTGATGCTCATGAGCATGACGCTGACCATGTTTGTCGAATTCCTGCATAAACATAATCTGCGCGAAACAATGGATGATGTGCAGGCTTTTTTTGACGGCATGGGGACACAGTTTGCCAACGTTGTCACACTGGTGGTCGCCGGTGAGATCTTTGCCAAAGGGTTGACGACTATCGGGACAGTGGACGCAGTGATTAAAGGCGCAGAACACTCCGGCCTTGGCGGCATCGGCGTGATGATCATCATGGCCGTGGTCATCGCCGCCTGTGCGATAGTCATGGGCTCAGGCAACGCACCGTTTATGTCTTTTGCCAGCCTGATCCCGGATATTGCCGCCGGGCTGCATATTCCGGCAGTAGTGATGATTATGCCGATGCATTTTGCCACTACGCTGGCTCGCGCGGTATCACCCATTACCGCAGTGATCGTCGTGACTTCAGGTATTGCCGGCGTGTCGCCCTTTGAGGTGGTAAAGCGCACCGCTATTCCGATGGCAGTGGGGTTTGTGGTGAATATGATAGTCACCATCGCGCTGTTTTATTGATTGCAGAGCCAGAAAACAGAACAGGCCCGAAAGGGCCTGTTTTCTTATTTCACTCTTTATTTCACTACGCGTAGCGCTGGGCGCGTCATCCGGATCGTTGTCGTCGCTGTTGTCAGGCTTATCGCCATCAATGACCGACATGACCGTTTCACTCTCAAAACCAGACGCTTCGTTGTCGTCATCATTTAAGCTGGCGACATCTTCGTCGTAGGCGGCTTCCGGTTCAAACATCGTACCGGCACCGTTTTCACGAGCATAAATAGCCAGAACTGCAGCCAGCGGGACGGAAACCTGACGCGGCACACCACCGAAGCGCGCGTTAAAGCGTACTTCGTCATTTGTCAGTTCCAGGTTCCCCACCGCGCGCGGTGCAATATTCAGAACTATTTGCCCGTCACGTGCGTATTCCATCGGAACCCGCACGTCCTGGAGCGTCACATCCACCACCAGATGCGGCGTGAGCTGGTTGTCTAACAACCACTCATAGAATGCGCGCAGCAGATACGGACGGCGTGGTGTTAGCTGTGGCAAATCCATACAGGTTAACCCCGGCCCAGACGCATTTCACGTTCAGGCTCAGTCAGAGAAGCCAGGAAAGAATCACGTTCAAAGACGCGAGTCATATAACCTTTCAGTTCTTTCGAACCGGCACCGTTGAATTCAATACCCAGCTGCGGTAAACGCCACAGCAGCGGCGCCAGGTAGCAGTCTACCAGGCTGAACTCATCGCTCAGGAAGTAAGGTTTCTGACCGAATACTGGCGCGATTGCCAGCAGCTCTTCGCGCAGACGCTTACGCGCGACCTCGGCTTCAGAAGCGGAACCGTTCACGATGACGTTCATCAGCGTGTACCAGTCTTTTTCGATACGCTGCATGTACAGGCGGCTTTCACCACGCGCAACCGGGTAAACCGGCATCAGCGGCGGATGCGGGAAGCGCTCATCCAGGTATTCCATAATGATGCGAGATTCCCACAGGGTCAGCTCACGATCCACCAGTGTCGGTACGCTCTGATTCGGGTTGAGGTCGATCAGATCCTGAGGTGGATTGTCCTTCTCCACGTGCTCAATCTCGAAACTAACACCTTTTTCAGCCAGCACGATGCGGACCTGATGGCTATAGATGTCAGTAGGACCAGAAAACAGCGTCATTACCGAACGTTTGTTGGCAGCGACAGCCATGAAAACCTCCAGGTATATTCAGAATTTTTACTGCTACCAGCCACTCAGTGGCCAGCCAGAAGTGATGTCACCCAGACTCAGGAAAGCCATTACTGTTCAAAATACAAACAAAAAATGAGCGATACCTGACATTTGGGCAGAAAATTGGATGATAGTTTACCAGATTTTGTGACCTTTGTGGTGAGTCGATTCTTGAAATGGGGAAAAAGAGGTGGCAATCAGCGGATTACCGTGCTTCCACGGGGAGCAATAGTGATAAAAAAACCCGCCGAAGCGGGTTTTTTCGCAAATTGTTGTCTGCCGAAGCAGAAAGCAATTAACGTTTGGAGAACTGCGGACGACGACGTGCTTTACGCAGACCGACTTTCTTACGTTCAACCTGACGAGCATCACGGGTAACGAAGCCAGCTTTACGCAGTTCGCCACGCAGGGATTCGTCGTACTCCATCAGAGCGCGGGTGATACCGTGACGGATCGCACCAGCCTGACCAGAGATACCACCACCTTTAACAGTGATGTACAGATCCAGTTTCTCAACCATGTCGACCAGTTCCAGCGGCTGACGAACTACCATGCGGGCAGTTTCACGACCGAAGTACTGTTCCAGAGAACGTTGGTTGATTACGATTTTACCACTACCCGGTTTGATGAAAACGCGAGCTGCGGAACTTTTGCGGCGACCAGTGCCGTAGTATTGATTTTCAGCCATTGCCTATAATCCCGATTAGATGTCAAGAACTTGCGGTTGCTGTGCCGCGTGGTTGTGCTCGTTGCCAGCGTAAACTTTCAGTTTACGGAACATAGCACGACCCAGCGGGCCTTTTGGCAGCATGCCTTTAACCGCGATTTCAAGCACACGCTCAGGACGGCGAGCAATCATCTCTTCAAAGGTCGCTTGTTTGATACCACCGATGTGACCGGTGTGGTGATAGTACACTTTGTCAGTACGCTTGTTGCCGGTTACAGCAACTTTGTCAGCGTTCAGAACGATGATGTAATCACCAGTATCTACGTGCGGAGTATATTCCGCTTTGTGCTTACCGCGCAGGCGCAGAGCCAGTTCGGAAGCCAGACGGCCCAGAGTTTTACCGGTCGCGTCAACAACATACCAGTCGCGTTTTACGGTTTCTGGTTTAGCTGTAAAAGTTTTCATTAAAAGCTTACCCAAATAAATAAGTTACACGTTGGTGAACACCCAAACGTTTTGTCAGTTGAGGTTCACACGACATTGTCCAGCAAACCTACCCCTTCGAATAGCCTATGCCGGCGCATAGAAAGTTTTGGGAAAAAAACTCTCTCGTAACGTGGGGTCGCAAGATTATAGAGAAGTCAGGGTCAAAGATCGACCCCTTTATGTGATTTGCGGCAGGTTTAACCGGCTAAATGTTCCCGCTTCAGGTACTCCTCGCTTTGCATCTCCTGCAAACGCGACAAACAACGCTGGAATTCAAACTTCAGACGCTCGCCCTGGTAGATCTCATATAAGGGAGAGGCCGCACTCACCACCAACTTGACGTGGCGTTCGTAGAATTCATCCACCAGCGCGATAAAGCGTCGCGCCTCGCTTTCCATCAGCGGGGTCATGACCGGCACATCAAACAACAGCACCGTGTGGAACAGACGCGACAGCGCAATATAGTCATGCTGACTACGGGCATCGACGCAGAGCGTGGTGAACGACACCGCCAGCGTTTGGTTTTCGACGGCCAGCGTCGGCAACGGACGATGGTTAATCTCCAGCGTCGGCGCATGCTCACTTTTGGTTCCCGCTAGTGCCAGCCACAGCTTATCCATCTGCTGGCGGGTTTCCTCATTCAGAGGCGACAACCACAAATGTGCCTGCGTTAAGGTGCGCAGACGATAATCGACGCCGGCATCAACATTCATGATGTCGCAATGCTGCTTGATGGCATCGATGGCAGGAAGAAAACGCGTGCGTTGTAAACCGTTGCGATACAGGTCGTCCGGAGGAATATTGGAGGTCGCCACCAGCGTAATGCCTCGGGCAAATAGCGCCTTCATTAAGCCGCCAAGCAGCATGGCGTCGGTGATATCAGAAACAAAAAATTCATCGAAGCACAGCACGTCCGTTTCGGCCTTAAAGCGGTCGGCAATGATTTCCAGCGGATCGCTCTGCCCCTGCAGGGCGGTAAGCTCTTCATGGACGCGCAGCATAAAACGGTGAAAGTGCAAACGCTGTTTACGCCCGCCCGGCAGACTATGGTAGAACAGATCCATCAGCCAGGTCTTCCCGCGTCCGACCCCGCCCCACATATACAAACCACGCACCGGCGGGTTGGTCGGCGACTCACGCTTGCCCAGCAATTTGCCAAAACGCGCCATCAGACCATTCTCCTGCGGGGCAGGACGAGCTGGCGTCGTTAACGCCTGGAAAATGGTTTCCAGTCGATTCACGGCTTCTTGTTGTACGCTGTCGGGCTGATGAGTGCCGTCTGTAAGGGCTTGTTGGTAACGCGATGTCGGGGAAAGGCTTTGCATGATGTTATTGTTATTCCTTGAGAATCGATGTGCCGTCGCTCACGGTTGACGAAAAAAAGGCCGTTCTACATTACGTGATATAAACACGGGATTCCACTTCTACGGGATTAGCGGTTATAGTGGCATAATCAGGCGCAGGCATGGAGCCTAAAGCCAACACCCTACGGAAACACAAGACAACGGGAGATGTTCATGACCTGGGAATATGCGCTAATTGGGTTAGTCGTCGGTATCATTATTGGTGCTGTAGCCATGCGTTTTGGTAATCGTAAATTACGCCAACAGCAGGCATTGCAGTACGAACTGGAAAAAAATAAAGCTGAGCTGGAAGAGTACCGCGAAGAGCTGGTAAGCCACTTTGCCCGCAGCGCTGAATTGCTGGATAACATGGCGGACGATTATCGTCAGATCTACCAGCATATGGCGAAAAGCTCGAGCAACCTGCTGCCGGGTATGTCGCCGGAAAACAACCCGTTCCGTAATCGTCTGGCAGAGTCCGAAGCTGGCAACGATCAGGCGCCGGTTCAGATGCCGCGTGACTATTCTGAAGGGGCCTCCGGCCTGCTGCGTAGTGGCGCAAAGCGCGACTAAACGCACATCGTTAAGAAATTTATTGGGCGCAGTAATTGCGCCCTCCGCTTCTCTTCCCGTCCCAGCTATTATTTAGTCGTTAGCCTCATTGTGACCAAACCGAAAATTCAATAACATCAAACTGTTTTGAATCATCTTCCGTTTACTCAAGGTACGAGAGCAGGATCCATGAAAAAACAAACCCAGCTGTTGAGTGCATTAGCGTTAAGTGTCGGGTTAACTCTCTCGGCGCCATTCCCGGCCGTTGCGTCGATTCCCGGCCAGGTTCCCGGTCAGGCTGCGCTTCCCAGCCTTGCCCCGATGCTGGAGAAAGTGTTACCTGCCGTGGTGAGCGTTAGGGTCGAAGGCACCGCTGTTCAAGGACAAAAAGTCCCGGAAGAGTTTAAAAAATTTTTTGGTGATGAGCTTCCCGACCAACCTTCACAACCTTTTGAAGGGCTGGGCTCAGGGGTCATTATTGATGCCGCAAAAGGCTACGTCCTGACCAATAACCACGTCATTAATCAGGCGCAAAAAATCAGCGTTCAGCTTAATGATGGCCGAGAGTTCGACGCGAAGCTGATCGGCAGTGACGATCAGAGCGATATCGCCCTGCTGCAAATTCAACACCCCAGTAACCTGACGCAAATCGCCATTGCCGACTCCGACAAACTCCGCGTGGGTGATTTCGCGGTGGCCGTGGGTAACCCGTTCGGTCTCGGGCAAACCGCCACTTCCGGCATTGTATCGGCATTGGGTCGCAGCGGGCTGAACCTGGAGGGTCTGGAAAACTTTATTCAGACCGATGCGTCCATCAACCGGGGCAACTCCGGCGGCGCGCTGCTTAACCTCAACGGTGAGTTGATTGGCATTAACACCGCGATTCTGGCCCCCGGCGGCGGCAGCATCGGGATTGGCTTTGCGATCCCAAGCAACATGGCGCGCACGCTGGCGCAACAGTTGATGCAGTTTGGCGAAATCAAACGCGGTCTGTTAGGGATTAAAGGTACCGAAATGACCGCCGACATCGCCAAAGCGTTCAATCTGAATGTGCAGCGCGGGGCGTTTGTCAGCGAGGTTCTGCCCAACTCAGGTTCTGCCAAGGCGGGAGTGAAATCCGGTGACGTCATTACCAGTCTCAACGGTAAACCACTCAGCAGCTTTGCCGAACTGCGTTCACGCATTGCGACAACTGAACCAGGAACCAAGGTCAAACTGGGGCTGCTGCGTAACGGTAAACCACTGGAGGTTGAAGTCACCCTGGATACCAGCACATCATCGTCCGCCAGTGCGGAAATGATCGCCCCTGCGTTGCAAGGCGCTACGCTCAGCGATGGTCAGTTAAAAGATGGCACTAAAGGCATCAAAATAGATAACGTTGAAAAAAGTAGTCCAGCCGCACAGGCTGGTCTGCATAAAGATGACGTTATCATTGGCGTTAACCGCGATCGCGTAAACTCGATTGCCGAAATGCGTAAGGTGCTGGAAGCGAAACCGGCGATTATCGCTCTGCAGGTGGTTCGCGGTAACGACAGTATTTACCTGCTCCTGCGGTAATGCATTAAACCGGACATCAGCCCCCCGTGTGATGTCCGGTTAACTCGTGATATGCTGCTGCCGTTCCCTTTTTTAATGACGCCGCCATCATGTTTGTGAAGCTTTTACGTTCGGTCGCGATTGGTTTAATCGTCGGCGCCATTCTGCTGGCGGCGATGCCCTCTCTGCGCAAAATTAATACCCTTACTACACCGCAGTTCGACAGTGCAGATGAAACGCCCGCCAGCTATAACTCGGCGGTTCGCCGTGCTGCTCCTGCCGTCGTTAACGTTTATAACCGCAGTATGAACAGCACAGCACATAACCAGCTTGAGATCCGTACGCTCGGCTCAGGCGTTATCATGGATCAGCGCGGCTATATCATTACCAATAAGCACGTCATTAATGATGCCGACCAAATCATCGTCGCACTGCAGGATGGACGTGTATTTGAAGCGCTGCTCGTGGGTTCTGATACGTTAACCGACCTTGCGGTGCTGAAAATCAACGCGACTGGCGGCCTGCCGACCATCCCCATTAATAACAAGCGTGTGCCGCACATCGGTGATGTGGTTCTCGCCATTGGTAACCCGTACAACCTTGGGCAAACCATTACCCAGGGGATTATCAGCGCCACCGGCCGTATTGGCCTGAACCCGACAGGGCGGCAAAACTTCCTGCAAACGGATGCCTCCATCAACCACGGTAACTCCGGCGGTGCGCTGGTCAACTCACTGGGGGAACTGATGGGCATTAATACGCTGTCATTTGATAAGAGCAACGACGGCGAAACCCCCGAAGGTATTGGCTTCGCCATTCCGTTTCAGTTGGCGACCAAAATCATGGATAAGCTGATTCGTGACGGGCGCGTGATTCGCGGCTACATCGGCATCAGCGGTCGTGAAATTGCGCCACTGCACGCGCAGGGCGGCGGAATGGATCAAATTCAGGGGATCGTGGTTAACGAAGTGGCTCCGGACGGTCCGGCAGCGCAGGCCGGCATTCAGGTCAACGACTTGATCATTTCAGTCAATAATAAACCGGCGGTATCCGCGCTTGAGACCATGGACCAGGTTGCCGAAATTCGCCCAGGTTCGGTCATCTCCGTCGTCGTGATGCGCGATGACAAACAGCTGACGCTGCAGGTGACGATTCAGGAATACCCTGCGACAAACTGACGTTAGCACCGGATAACGTACTTTATCCGGCTATAAAAGTGTGGTGCATAAAAAAACCGGAGCCAGGCTCCGGTTTTTTATTTTCTGGCAGTTCTTACTTAACGAACTCTTCGCCCAGAGTGATATCTTTCTTCAACGTGTCCAGCATGCCTTCCAGCGCGCTTTGCTCAAACGCACTCAGCTTACCGATAGACTGACGTTCTTCTACGCCGTTTTTACCCAGCAGCAGCGGCTGAGAGAAGAAACGAGCATACTGGCCGTCGCCTTCAACGTAAGCACATTCAACCACGCCTTTTTCGCCGCTCAGTGCGCGAACCAGTGACAGGCCGAAACGTGCTGCGGCCTGACCCATAGACAGGGTAGCAGATCCGCCACCGGCTTTAGCTTCCACAACTTCAGTACCCGCGTTCTGGATACGTTTGGTCAGGTCAGCCGCTTCTTGCTCGGTGAAGCTCACGCCAGGAATTTGTGACAGCAATGGCAGAATGGTCACGCCAGAGTGGCCGCCAATAACCGGGACTTCAACGTCGCCAGGCTGTTTGCCTTTCAGTTCCGCAACAAAGGTATTGGAGCGGATAATGTCCAGCGTGGTCACGCCAAACAGTTTGTTCTTATCGTATACGCCTGCTTTTTTCAGCACTTCTGCAGCGATAGCAACGGTCGTGTTCACCGGGTTGGTGATGATACCGATACATGCTTTCGGACAGGTTTTAGCAACCTGCTGCACCAGGTTCTTCACGATACCGGCGTTGACGTTGAACAGGTCGGAACGATCCATACCCGGTTTACGCGCGACACCCGCAGAGATCAGTACTACATCAGCACCTTCCAGTGCAGGGGTAGCGTCTTCACCGCTGAAGCCTTTGATTTTCACAGCAGTAGGGATATGGCTCAAATCAACGGCCACACCAGGTGTTACTGGAGCGATGTCGTACAGGGAGAGTTCTGAACCTGAAGGCAGTTGGGTTTTTAACAGTAATGCTAGCGCCTGACCGATACCACCAGCAGCGCCGAGGACTGCAACTTTCATCCTAAACTCCTTATTATATTGATAAGCAAAGTGTCTATTGCTCCGCGGCGGCGACCTTAATCCACAAATCCAACGAATACAACAACCACGCGTCAAGAATGCGTAGTCACGCAAATTTGGCTTTTATGCATTTAACTTACGTAAAATAAAACCTAAGTTACGTAATTCAAAAGCACCCGCACAGTAGAGCAACTTTCCAACAGGTGCTGACAATATACCCTACCCGCCTCTCAAAACAACATCAATTTGATAACAATTAATTTACTTTTAACCTTATTTGCGCGCCGTGACACAGGCATGTTTCTTGATAACGAAATTTGATAAAATTCCGCTCTTTCATAACATTATTTCAGCCTTTACCAGGGCAGACCGTTTGCATAAAAATTCATCTGTATGCACAATAATGTTGTTTCTACCGCCATATTACGGGTGACTTATGCGAAGCTCGGCAAAACAAGAAGAATTAGTGAAGGCGTTTAAAGCGCTACTTAAAGAAGAAAAGTTCAGCTCTCAGGGCGAAATCGTCCTCGCATTGCAGGATCAGGGCTTTGATAATATCAATCAGTCCAAGGTTTCACGCATGCTGACCAAGTTTGGCGCGGTGCGTACCCGCAATGCGAAAATGGAAATGGTGTACTGCCTGCCGGCAGAGTTGGGGGTGCCTACAACCTCCAGCCCGCTGAAGAATTTGGTACTGGATATCGACTATAACGATGCGGTCGTGGTTATTCACACCAGCCCCGGCGCTGCTCAGTTGATTGCCCGTCTGCTGGATTCGTTGGGTAAAGCGGAAGGTATTTTGGGAACGATTGCCGGTGACGATACCATCTTCACCACACCAGCTAAGGGTTTTACGGTAAAAGATCTGTACGAAGCCATTCTGGAGCTGTTCGAACAAGAACTGTAATGCCTTCTCCCCGTCGTCTCCCGGCGGGGAAAAACCTCTACTTTCCCCTCTTTGTTCTATTTTCCACTGCCATTCATTTAACAAATGGTGCGTTTAACCGCTAAAACTCATTCACACAGTGAATATGAAGGCTGAAAAACGCACATTTTGCAAAATCCAATATCCCATTGATTTTACTTAATTTATTTCTATATGGTAGTTAAAAAGGCTGATTTTAATTCCTTTTAGTTATAAAAAAGAATCTCTTTAAAACTTAATAACCACAGAAACAATTAGCGTGGTATTAATTTATCGCGTTATTAGTGTATACTTGATTTTGTGATGAGGGTCACGAAACAAGACCCACAATAAAAGAATTCGACGAGGTAAATATCATGAAAATCAAAACTACTGTTGCAGCTTTAAGCCTTCTTTCTGTTCTCTCTTTCGGTGCAAGCGCCGCGGTTACTCAGGTGAACTCACAAGAAGCACAGAACCTGCAATCCATGGGTAGCATCTCCGTATCTCAAATCGGTAGCTCACCAATGGATATGCGTCAGGCTATCGCCGCTAAAGCTGAAAAAGCGGGTGCCAGCAGCTATCGCGTCACTGAACTCCGTGAAGGTGCTCACTGGCACGCGACTGCAGAACTGTACAAATAAACCCTCGTCGTCTAAACCGACGACTTGCCCCCGCCTGCCGGGGGCTTTTTTATGTATTACATTGAGTGACGAACATTAAAACGTAACTGCCCTTCCAGCTCTTCTTCCGCTTCATCGAACAGTAATATTAATGCGCCGTATCGCCTGCGTAGTTTGTCCGGCAAATGGATAAATTCAATCTCCACCGGCAGCGGCAAGACTTCTCCGGTAACGACCTCCCACAGAGAATCTAAATCGACCACTTTTTCCCGGGCCAGACCAAATGCGCGCGTGAACTCGCGGTAGAAATCCCCCTGGTCTTCAATCTCGTCAAAATCAAACGTATAGATGTTCATCTATAGCCACCATCCCGACGCCAGTCACTCTACGGACCACCAATATGCAGGGCCTCCCGCATTTCAGGTAAGTATAGTCATAAAAAAACCGACGCTTCTGGCATCGGTTTCTTGTGCTTAATTGCTGGTCAGCGCGTGCTGGTATTTGTGTAGCATCCCGCTGAGTCGTTTTACCGGTTCCGTCACCTGTGGAGGGGCTTGCCAGATGATTAACTTCTCCTGATAGATCTCAAGCTCTTCCAGCAGCTGGCTAAAGTAGCGTCGGCGTTTATCGTCATTTCCTGCTGAAATCACATGATCGGCGGTGCGACGCAGCTGGCGATGGAACGCAGATAAATCCTCATTTACCGGTATCGGCGCATCGCGCAGACGCTGATGCGCGATAATCATTGTCAGCGCCAGACGAAACTTCGCCAGGTCGCCGGGGAATTTGTTCATCAGTAAAAACAGCTGCTGATAAAGCGCCGGAAGGTGGTTTTCTTTACGACGAACCACGTTGGTGGTCATTGCCGAAACCGCCGCGGAGACAAACTGGTTGAGCAACACGCGACCGGTTCTGTCACGCGAGTTATCACGCACCAGCAGAATGACGAGAAACGCCAGCACACAACCAACAATCTGTCCCAACGCACTGTCAAGAAACTGGCTAAAGTGGAAGGTCATAGGATTATCCAGCACGATGATATTAATGGTACTGGCCAGCGCCCCCATCGATCCCAATCGCCGTTTCTGCACCTCGATTCCAAGAAAGAACCCCAGCACCGCCAGGCTCAAACACAACAACAGCATACTTTGCTGCGTGTTGGGGATAATTACCAGAAAATAGAGCGCGCCGAGCGGTAATGCCGCCAGCGTACCGTAGATAAAGTCTATCGCCACCATCCGGGGGTTGGGTAAGCGCATTGCCAACGAGGTGACGACCGCAATCATAACCATCGCGCCGCTGCCAGATGTCCAGCCGGTCCACAGCCAGAACAAGGTTCCCAGCACACAGGAAAGGGTGGTGCGCCAGAAGTTGACCATCGCATGGTGACGTTCGGCTGATTCAACTTTAACCACCGGCTCGCCCTGCAGGATCTCTTCTTCCGTCGCGCTAATTTTTGTATTACTCACCACACCGCGCTTCAGTAACAGGTAGCGCGTCGCCGCACCTGCCCAGCTATAAATCGTTACCGGTGTTTCACGTTCGCCGGTCCAGACAATTACCCGACGCATCCGCTTCAACTGTTTATGGACATCCTGCACCGTTTCAACCGGTGTGTCGAACAACTCGCGGAAGGTGTCAGTGATCAGTTCCGGGCGGGTATTTTGAATAAGGTAAGTTTCACAGGACTGAGTAATAAGCGTGAGCGACAGCGTGTTTAATGCTTTGAGCCTGCGATTAGCACGCACCCAACGTGAAGACTCCATATTGAGGTTGCTGCGCATCCCCTCCAGCGCCGCCGTGCGACGGACTAAATCGCCCCAGGCTTTGTCCACTTCTTCACTGTCGCCATGCTTTATACACAACTGCATAAGCTGATACTGCGCCACCAGCAGGCTGTCCAGTTCGACATCAATTTCCTGTTTCACCGAGCGGGGTGAAAAGAGCAGATCGGCAACAATGGCACAGACAATCCCCATCACAATCTCGCTACAACGTTCGAGCGCAAATTGCGGCGTCAACAGCGGTTCAGCCTGGATAGTAATGACGATGATCAGCGCCGTATAGCCCGAAAGCCCCCACGCATAGGAATTCTCGATCTTCACTAGCGACGAGATCCAGGTACAAAAACCGGCCCAGATACAACACACCAGGATCATCAATAACGGGGCGCGGATCATGCTGATAATAATGATCAGTGCGGCAATACAGCCAATAAATGTCCCGACGATACGCAGCATCCCGCGATAGCGGATAGCGCCTGAATAGGGTTCCCCACCGGCGGCAAAAGCCGGACCAGCTGCCACAATTGCCGCGGTCAACACCGCCCAGCGCGGGGTCTCAAGCTGAAAGTGAAAACCAACGAACAGCGCCAGGACAATCGCGCACGCCAGTTTTACCGCGAAGCGGATATGCTGGTTGGCAATGGAAAAAATACCCATCGCAATTAACCAAACTCGCGCAGGCGGTGCGCCATTTTACGGAAGAAGGATTCTTGACTGGCATCGCGATCCTGCTTACCGGTGATAACAACGGTAGCCGTCGTCCCGGCTGGCCACAGAGTTCCCTGCTGCTCATCAAGACGAATGCGCACCGGCACACGCTGTGCCAGACGGACCCATTCAAGATTGGAATCAATGGTCGCCATACCTTTTGCGTCCCGCGTGCTGCTGGCATTCGTTACGCCAGCCGCCACGCTATCAACGGTACCTTTCAACACATTATTGCTACCAAGCGGGGTAATTTCAGCGCGATATCCAGGGCGTACGCCTTCCAGCTTGGTTTCTTCCATATACGCCAGGACATAGAACGAATGCTGTTTTACCAACGCCACCGCCGTGGAGCCACGGGTAATAAATTCGCCGCTGTAGACATTCAGGTTAGTCACCCAACCATCCGCTGGCGCACGAATAACGGTACGTTCAAGATCCAATTTTGCCAGATCGCGGGTCGCTTGTGCCTTCGCCAACTGGTGTAATACGGTTTGCAGTACGTTGTTAGACTGATCAATCTCTTCACGAGACATGGCCTGCACGCCCAGACGGTTACGACGACCGGCTTCCTGACGTTTTTCCTGCGCCAGAACCTGGTAATAAGAGACGTCGGCTTCGGCCTGTTCGAGGGCTTTTTGATAGCGCGGCTGGTCGATGGTAAACAGGACCTGATCCTTTTTCACCAGTTGGTTATCATGGACGTTAACGTTGGAAATAAGACCCGCAACGTCCGGCGCAATGGCAACGACATCTGCGCTGAAACGCGCGTCACGCGTCCACGGCGACTCGGTGTAGAACACCCATGCGCGGAAAATAGCGATGAAGGCCAGAATGACCAGTACGAGAGTCATGGCCGTACGGGAGAGTTTTTTTGTTAGTGTTTTCACTTCAACCTCAAACGAACAGGCGTGTTATTAAATAGAACAGGCAGCAATACAGCGCGGTATTAAACAGAGCCGGATGCCAGACAAAATCATAAATGCCAGTGGGAACCAGCACCCGGCGCACCAGCCAGAAAATCGCCAGTGACAAAAGCAATTCGAAAAAAATCGGTGGGAAGGACAAACCAAACACCACGATAACGGGAAACAGACTCATGTTGACCTTGGTAGCTTAAGAGAGTGCAGGTGATAGATTTTCTAGCGTATGTCACCGCAGAGAAGGGCAAGGATGAGCCAGGCGAGAGCGACATAGCCGTTATTTGAATAATAATATATTAACGTAACTGTTATGCTGTTATCTATATTATGTGATCTAAATCACTTTTAAGCCAGAGTGAATAATGGAACGATTAAAACGTATGTCGGTGTTCGCCAAAGTTGTCGAACTGGGTTCCTTCACCGCCGCCGCAAGACAGCTACAAATGAGCGTTTCATCGATAAGCCAGACGGTCTCTAAACTGGAAGATGAGCTACAGGTCAAACTGCTAAACCGCAGTACGCGCAGCATTGGGCTAACCGAAGCCGGTAAAATTTATTACCAGGGCTGCCGTCGAATGCTGCACGAAGCGCAGGATGTGCATGAGCAGCTGTATGCCTTTAATAACACTCCTATCGGCACGTTGCGTATTGGCTGTTCTTCAACCATGGCACAAAATGTCCTCGCCGGGCTGACGGCGAAAATGCTGAAAGAGTACCCCGGCCTGACGGTAAATCTGGTCACCGGCATCCCGGCACCGGATTTAATTGCTGATGGCCTGGATGTGGTTATCCGCGTCGGCGCTTTACAAGACTCCAGCCTGTTTTCACGTCGTCTGGGAGCCATGCCGATGGTGGTCTGCGCCGCTAAAAGTTATCTCGCCCAGTTTGGCGTCCCGGAAAAACCTGCCGATCTCAGCAATCACTCATGGCTGGAATACAGCGTTCGCCCGGATAATGAATTCGAGCTTATCGCCCCGGAAGGGATCTCCACCCGCCTGATTCCAGAGGGGCGCTTCGTCACTAACGATCCGATGACGCTGGTGCGCTGGCTGGCCGCAGGCGCGGGCATTGCTTATGTACCATTGATGTGGGTGATCAATGAGATCAATCGCGGCGAAGTGGAGATCCTGCTTCCCCGCTACCAGTCGGATCCGCGTCCGGTCTATGCGCTGTATACCGAAAAAGACAAACTGCCGCTTAAGGTTCAGGTAGTGATTAACTATCTGACGGATTATTTTGTCGATGTGGCGCAGCTGTTCCAGGGAATGTATGGTCGAGGGAAAGAGAAATAAGAAGAGTCCAGGCCGGATAAGGCGTTAACGCCGCATCCGGCAAGATGCCCGATGGCACTGACGCTTATCGGGCCTGGATCATGATGTTATGCGGTGCCGCCGACCGTCAAATTATCGACCTTCAGCGTCGGCTGACCCACGCCAACCGGCAGGCTCTGGCCTTCTTTCCCACAAACGCCTACGCCGTTATCCAGTTTCAGATCGTTACCCACCATCGAAATTTGCTGCATCGCTTCGATACCGGAGCCAATCAGCGTCGCGCCTTTCACCGGTTTGGTCACTTTACCGTTTTCAATCAGATACGCTTCGGACGTCGAAAACACAAATTTCCCGGAGGTGATATCCACCTGGCCGCCGCCAAAGTTAGGCGCATAAATACCGTATTCGACAGATTCGATAATTTCCTGCGGCGTAGACTTCCCTGGCAACATATAGGTGTTGGTCATACGAGGCATCGGCAGATGCGCGTAAGATTCACGGCGTCCGTTCCCCGTAGGTGCCACGCCCATCAGGCGCGCATTCAGTTTGTCCTGCATGTAGCCTTTCAGAATACCGTTTTCGATCAGCACGTTATACTGGCCCGGCGTACCTTCGTCATCAATAGCCACGGAACCACGACGGTCCGCCATGGTGCCATCATCCACAACGGTACACAGTTCTGACGCGACCAGTTCACCCATATGGCCGCTAAATACGGAGGTGCCACGGCGGTTAAAGTCGCCTTCCAGACCATGACCGACCGCTTCGTGCAGCAGAACGCCAGGCCAGCCAGCGCCGAGTACCACCGGTAACGTACCGGCCGGCGCAGCTACCGCCGAGAGATTGACCAGCGCCATGCGTACAGCCTCTTTCGCCCACGCGTCGGCACGAACGTCACCATCAAGATCGCCAAGGAAATAGTCATAGCCAAAGCGACCGCCGCCACCGCTCGCGCCGCGCTCACGTTTACCGTCTTCTTCGACCTGTACGCTGACCGACAAACGCACCAGTGGACGGACATCCGCGGCCAACGTACCGTCGGTCGCCGCCACCAGAATCAGCTCATAAACACCGGTCAGGCTGGCGGTTACTTCCTGAACGCGCTTGTCGGCAGCACGCGCAACGCTGTCAACGCGACGCAGAATATCCAGCTTCTCTTCGCGGCTCATGCTCTGTAATGGATCGACCGAAGTGTAAAGCGCCTGATGCTCTACCGCACCCAGCGTTTTTACTTTGCCATCGCCGCTGTCGCGCACAATAGTCCGGGCAGCATGCGCACTTTGCTCCAGCGCCAGCAGGCTAATCTGGTCTGCATAGGCAAACCCCGTTTTTTCGCCGCTGATGGCACGCACGCCAACACCCTGATCGATATTGTAAGAACCATCTTTAATGATGCGGTCTTCTAAAACCCAGGATTCGTGATAGCTCGACTGAAAATAGAGATCGCCGTAATCAAGACGGCGTTCGGCCAGTTGGCCCAGGATGGCAAACAGATCCTGATGTTTCAGGCCATTCGCCGCTAGCAATTGTTCACTTACCAGGTTCAGACTCATCGTTTTGGTTACTCATTTAATTCTGCCGGATGGCGGCAAAAACGCCTTATCCGGCCTACGTTGTTAGGCTACTGTAGGCCGGATAAGCGCTGCTCCATCCGGCAATACTATGTACTGAGATTGGGGCAATTACTTGCCCCCGTCAAATCATTGCTGGCTTTCTTTGCGCGGCTGGCGCAGAACTTCGTTAATCTGCGGCTTATCAACCGGACCGGTGATACGGTAACGCAGAATCGAAACTTTACTCCACAGCGGTCC
This sequence comes from Citrobacter sp. wls714, assembly GCF_005281025.1. NCBI lineage: Bacteria > Pseudomonadati > Pseudomonadota > Gammaproteobacteria > Enterobacterales > Enterobacteriaceae > Citrobacter > Citrobacter sp. wls714. Next base: position 249,121 of record NZ_SZWZ01000105.1, read on the forward strand.
CAGAACCTTACTGGCGGCAAACACCGCCGCGCCGACAATCGGGTTAACGGCGAACGCGGCGGCAACCCCAACGGTGGCAGAAATTTCAGGTGCGACAACCGCTTCCATATCCAGTTCACGGCGTACCAGATTCACCGAGCCTTTCATCGCGATGTCGGCTTCCAGACCGTCCACCAGCGTGTCGTCGGTATGCATCACGCCATCTTTAATCCACGCCGTGCTGCGAATAGAGTCGAAATAGAAGCCTTCACTGAAGGTATCGCTAAAATCAAAGCGCAGTTTACGTAGCAACGCGTCAAAGCTTAACAAGCGTAACAGCTGCCCCGCATGTCCGGTACTAAGTTCGGTAAGCTCACCTTTGCCCAATCGGGTGCGCAAAATCCCATTCAGCGACGCTTCATCCGGATCCCACGGTGGATTACGCCAGTGCAGGTCGTACTCCACATTGAATGAAGAGTTACGAATCGGCGTCGATACGCCAAAGAAACCGGCGGCAGAGTCAATTTTTTTGCCGTTCAGTTTTCCCTTCAGTGACGTACGCTCTTTACCCGGCACATTCACCCATTCGCCGTCGGCTGTCAGTCTGGCAAAGCCGGTATCCAACAGACCGTTGCTCAACGTGAGCGTATCGCCTTTGATCGCCACATCGGCATCAATACGTCCATATTTCTGTCCCCACAGCCAACACTCTGCACAGCGGAGCTGAACATCCGGCCAGCCACGGAAGCTGACGTTATTGATGGTAGAGAAAGGCGACGCTGGCGCTGTACCGGGAGACGGCTTTGCGGCGCTCGGGTTGTAATAAAGATATTTAATGTTCGCCAGCCACGGGGCGTTATTGCGCATAGCCAGCGTGGCGTTAATCTCACGCCCCTGCGCCTGCACGCTGGAACCGCTGCCCGAAGGCTCAGACACAATACTCAAATTATTCCACTGCTGCCCCCCCAGAGACAACGATGGCGTACGTACCGTGATACGCTGTGGGAAGTTGGCGTTCGAGCCAACGTTATCCGCAGCGCCTTTCTGGAACAATGCCAGCCATTGCGCGCCATCCATAGGGGGAAGATTGAGTTCAATGCCTTGCTGATCGGGTAATGCGGGCACGGTGCGGCTTTCCGACGTCCAGATAGCGCGGTCAAGGGTCAGCTTCTGATTCAGCAGCCAGTGACTGTTAAAGTGATTCTTGCTCCCTGCATTGCCGGTGAGATCAAAGCTACGCAGATTGCCGTTGGCCTTCACGTTTACCGGCAGAGCCTCGCCGGCCGCCTTATTCAGTGGAGCGGGTAAGTGACTACTTACATTCTTCAGGTCACTCTTTAACGCAATGTCGTAGGTCGCCCCGGCATGGTACGGAAGATTGATGCCCACCTTGCCATTCCACGCCATACTGCCGCTTAACGCATCGTTCACCTGCGGCGGCAAAATCCCCATACGGTTTGGCTGCCAGTCGCCTTGCAGATTCACCGCCACCTGATAGGCTTTAGCCCCTTCGGTAGTGGAAAAGTCGACGTTCAGCGGCTGATTAAACCAGTTTGCCGTCATCGGCTCGCTCTGCAGATCGCCGTTCACAAAGCTGAATTTACCGGTCAAATTCTTCAACGTGCTGTCGAGCGGTTTAATAAACAGACTGTTATTACGCAGATTGACGTCACCTTTGGCCGTAACCAGCGAGCCATCCAACGGGATATCGAGATGTAAGCGAGCATTCACATCTCCATCAATCTGCAACTGTTCAAGCGTGGCGCCAAGAGAATCTTTTAGCGGCGTATCATCAAAATAAGGTCCAACCGCTTTGCCCGGCCCGTTGATGTCGGCATCAATCAGCAGCTTTTCTTTTGCATAGTCGGGAATATTGGCCGTCAGGTTACTGGCTTTTACGCCGCCTAAATTAACGCCATCCGTTTTCATCCACAGACCGTCGTTAATGAAGTTCAGTTCAATATTGAGGTCAGTCAACGCAGGCCAGTCGGGCTGGAAGGCGAATTTAGCATTGCGTAGCGGCACCAGGACCTGAAACTGCCCTTCATTGTGCAGATACGGGAACAAATGCGGGTTGCCGCCATACACCAGCGTGGCATTATCCGCTTCGCCACCCTGAATCGCGCCGCTGAGGTAGTCAACCAGCTCTTTGCCCATCAGATTTTCCGGGAAGTAGCGCCAGGCCTGAGAGCCGTCATCAGTACTGATCCCCGCCAGAATGCCTAACCATGGCTCGTCACCGGTCGGTTGCAGATAGCGAAAACCACCGCGCGCATGTACCGCTTTCGCTTTGACATCAATGTTGCGCCCATCTAACTGAAAACCTTTATCATTCTTCAGCCAGCTTAGCGTCGCCACGCCGTTTTCTATTTCCAATGGTGCGCGGAAGACAGTCTCATACGGCATGCGGGCTTGCTTGATGGAGGCAGTAAGCGCACCATTTTCCACGCTGCCCGCCAGCGTACCAGAGAAATGCTCAGCCCCCGGTAACAACTTCCACTGTTTCCAGGCCAAATTGGTCCATGCAGACTGAAAGCGGGTTTTTTCTGTCGCCTGTAACGGGATATCCAGCGCCAGCACATCTATTTTGCCGCTCGGCTGCGTGGCGCGCCAAATATCACCCAGCGCAGGCGATAACCTTGAGGCCATCGGGCGCAACCCTTCTAATCCAGCCAGTTCCAGATTACTGGCACGAATACGAAGCTCGTCGCTGCGCTTGTTATTCTCACCACCGACTTCCCGCTCCGGGATCCAGGCCAGCGTTAACGCCCCGCTCGGCCAGGGTTTATCATCCATGGTGATACGGGTATCGGGAATAGAGAATTGCCAGCCCGGTTGTTCCCGGCTGATGTGCGCCGTCAGATTATCAACAGAGAGCGTATGCGTGCGGTTTTCACCCAGCCAGCTGGCACCGCCTTTTTTCAGCCAGACATCCCCCCCGGAGACGACGCCTTTATTGATCGTCATCCATGCTTCCAGGCTAAAACGCGCGGTTTGCAGCGCGACATTATCCTGCATCCATTTGCCCAGCCACGGTTTGACGTCAATGTCGTCGGCCTGCAACCAGACCCGACCATTATTCAATAGCCCATTATCGTCGCGCAGATCCATGCGCACCTGCATAACGCCATGCTGCCCAGTCAGACTGGAAAGACTGACCTGACCCTCAGCACGATGCCGGTTTTTACCGTTCAGCCAGGTAAGCTGAGGAATCGCCAGTTCCGCGCGCTGGCCTGAGAGGGTTAAAAAGCTAATTTGACTGTCGCGGAGATCGAAATGATCAAACTGACGCAGGAAGAGATCGCTGAGGTGACCCGCTTCAATTCCATCTCCGCTTTCACTACTCTGGATGGGGGTATTGGTGCGCAACTGCAGTTGCCAGAAGGTGAGATCGCGAAACTGCCAGCGCATGTGCAACAAACTTTGCCAGACATCCAGCGCTAACGTGACGCGTTTTACCGAAAACTCACCGCCGTCTTTGAGCTGCGCGTGGATATCACGCGCCTCAAGCGTAGGGCCGAAATTTTGCCAGTTGGCGGAAAGTTGGCTGGCAGAAACGGGCAAACCGGTCGCGGATTCAATCTTACTGAGAATGGCCGGACGCCAGCTATCAAGATGAGGTAGCGCAAGGCGTAGTCCACTGACCAGCAGCGCTGCAATGACAACGAATGCGGCTCCAGTGAGCAGTAATATCCCCGGCAATCGCCTCACGCGCCTCTCCTTGTCTGCAAAAAAATGTGACTCACACCCCTTGAGTGTATATTGCCGGATGGCTGCGCTTGCGCCTTATCCGGCCTACATGCGCTGGTGCTACTACTCAATTACATCATTACGACGTCGAACTGCTCCTGGTTATAGAGCGGTTCAACCTGGACTTTGACCTGTTTACCCACAAAGATTTCGACTTCTGCCAGCGCATGCGACTCTTCGCCTTTCAGGGTTTCCGCCACTGCCGGAGATGCATAAACCAGGAAGCGATCGGAGTCGTATGCATGGTGTACGCGGACAATTTCGCGCATGATTTCATAGCATACTGTTTCCACCGTTTTCACGGTACCGCGTCCATGGCAGGTAGGGCACTCATTGCACAGCACATGCTCCACGCTTTCACGCGTGCGCTTGCGCGTCATCTCTACCAGGCCCAGCTGTGAAAAACCGTTAATACTGGTTTTTACGCGGTCCTTGCTCAGAGCCTGCTCCAGAGAGTGCAACACCCGGCGCCGATGGTCTTCATTATTCATGTCGATAAAATCGATAATGATAATGCCGCCCAGATTACGCAAACGCAGCTGACGCGCAATGGCCTGCGTTGCTTCAATATTAGTATTAAAAATAGTGTCGTCGAGATTACGATGTCCAACAAACGCGCCGGTATTGATATCCACGGTGGTCATCGCTTCGGTTTGATCGATGATCAAATAGCCGCCGGATTTCAGCTCAACTTTGCGTTCAAGCGCGCGCTGGATTTCATTCTCAACGTCAAAGAGATCGAAAATGGGCTGACGTCCGCTGTAATGCTCCAGCTTGCTGGTCATCTCGGGAATGTACTCCGCCGTAAATTCCAGCAACGCCTCATAGGTCAGGCGAGAGTCGACGCGGATCCGATCAAGCTGGGCATCGGCAAAATCACGCAAAACGCGCTGCGCCAGCGCCAGTTCGCCATACATCTGATAGCGCGTTTGCGGGCGTTTTTTGCGCTCCATGACTTTCGTCCAGACGCGCTTCAGGTAGGCAGCATCCGAGGCCAGATCCTCTTCGCATACGCCTTCCGCCGCCGTACGAATGATAAATCCGCCCTGCTCATCACAGTAATCGGCAACCACTTTTTTCAGGCGTTCGCGTTCGGTTTCGCTTTCGATACGTTGGGAAACGCCAACGTGCGATGCACCCGGCATAAATACAAGATAACGGGAAGGCAGCGTAATGTCCGTCGTCAGGCGGGCGCCCTTAGTTCCCAGTGGATCTTTTACCACCTGCACCATCAAATCCTGGCCCTGGCGAACCAGTTCAGAAATGTCGCGTACGGTGAACTGTTTTTGTTCTTCACCGGCCACGCATTCGGTATGCGGCATGATGTCTGAAGCGTGAAGAAATGCGGCTTTATCCAGTCCAATATCTACAAAAGCCGCCTGCATACCCGGAAGCACACGACTTACACGACCTTTGTAGATATTGCCTACGATTCCACGTCGCGCCTCACGTTCAATATGAATTTCCTGCAGAATACCGCCATCAATGTAAGCCACCCGTGTTTCCGATGGCGTTACGTTTACCAACAATTCAGCCGTCATGTTTATCCCTTTGCTCACGCAGTGCGTTAAAATTGGTCAGCAACTCATACGTTTCTACCAGCGGTAAGCCGACTACGGCGTGATAGCTGCCATTTATCTTCCTGACAAAACAGCCACCCAACCCTTGAATACCGTATGCACCTGCTTTATCCATTGGTTCACCGCTGGCAACATAACCCGCGATGTCCTCATCGGTGAGTGCTCTGAACGTCACTTCCGTCACTACCAGACAGTCCAGACTGTGCTGGCGATCGGCTAATGCCACGGCGGTCATGACCTGATGCGTGTTGCCAGACAGTTTACGCAGCATTGCGGCGGCATGGGCGGCGTCGTGCGGTTTTTCCAACACTTCGCCGTTAAGAATAACAATGGTATCCGCACCCAATACCGGCAAATCGCGCTGCGCCAGCGCAACGCCAGCCTGCGCTTTTTCGCGCGCCAGACGAGAAACGTACTGCTGCGCGCTTTCCTGCGGGTGCCGCTGTTCTTCAATCCCAGGAATCAGCCGTTCAAACGTAACACCAAGTTGAGCGAGCAGTTCCTGACGACGTGGAGAACCTGAAGCAAGATACAGAGTATTCATATCAACCTTATTGCACCGCAAACTGCTGACGGATTTTACGCATCAGTAAGAATAGCCATGGCCAGAGCACACCATTCACTACACTACTCCAGAACACTTCGGGTCTGAAAGAGACATTGATCACTAAAAACTCGGCCCAGAAAACAATAATATCCACGACCAGTGATAACAACACGACCACCAGCGCCTGTTGCCAGAGCGCGAGGTTGCGGAATAGCTGGAATTTCAGTGCAACCAGATAGGCAATGATACTCATCGACAAGGCCCGCACGCCAAGCGTGGAACCGCTAATGAGATCCAGTATTGCACCTACCACGAACCCTGTGCCTACATTGACGCGATGCGGCAGCGCCAGAATCCAATACAACAAGATGAGCAGCACCCAATTTGGCCGGAAAACAAGAATGTCATCCGGCCAGGGCATAACTTGCAGCAACAGTGCAATAAGGAACGAAAGCCAAATAACCCAACGCCCCTGGCTACGATAGCTTGCCACTTACTGTCCTCCCGGCTTACGCGGAGCAGGTTGTGGCGGCGTGGTGTCCGTAGGCGCTGTAGTGACGCCTGTCGCAGGTGCCGGTACTGGCGCTGGCGGCCCCATAGCATCTGGCGCAGGCAGAACTTGCGGCATCATTTGCATCAAACGTTCATTGGCAACACGGTGTACTTCTTCCGGCGTCATCGGATTGGCGCCGTTACGATCGGCTCCCCACAACAGCAGCAGATAGCGCAAACGCTGCAAACCCGCGGTCGGACGTGCCTGAATGACGGTATAAGCACGCTGAGTGTCCAGCTTAACGGAAGAAACAACAGCAACCGGATAACCTTCCGGGAAGCGTCCACCCAAACCGGAAGTCACCAGCACATCGCCAACGCGAATATCGGTGTTCGCCGGCAGATGTTCGAGCTGAAGATCGTCCGTACAACCGTTGCCCGCAGCAATGACGCGAATATCGTTACGCAGAACCTGGATTGGCAGAGCATGTGTCGCATCGCAAATCAACAGCACGCGGCTGGTCAGTTTTGCTACCGCAACGACCTGACCCACTACACCTTTGTCGCTAATAACTGGCTGACCTTCGTAGACGCCGTTAACGCTCCCTTTGTCGATCACGACCTGATCGCTGTAAGGGTCATTAACCGTTGAGATGACCTGCGTCACCATCTTTTGTTCGTCCTGACGCAATGGCGATCCCAGCAGCTCGCGCAAACGCGCGTTCTCCTGTTTATATTGCCCCAGCATCAGCAGCTCGCTATTTTTCAGCAGCAGTTCCTGACGCAGCGCCCGGTTTTCAAGTTCGAGTTGGTCACGCGAAGCCAGCGTTTGCGACACGCCGTCGAGTAATTCACGAGGACCATTAGAGATAAAGTAGAAAGGACTGACGGCGGTATCCATGTACGTTCGGATTTGACTAAACGTACCCAGGCGGCTGTCGGCAATAATAACGCCGAGCGCCACCAGCACCGCCAGAATAAGGCGAATCTGTAGCGACGGGCCACGGCTAAAAATTGGCTTCATAGTCTATGCGTATTCTCGTATCAGAGCGGTAGGGCAACCCGCGGGTCACCCTACCTGCGTCCGATTACTCTTCGCTGAACAGGTCGCCGCCGTGCATATCGATCATTTCCAGTGCTTTGCCGCCACCGCGCGCCACGCAGGTCAGCGGATCTTCAGCAACAACAACTGGAATACCGGTTTCTTCCATTAACAGACGGTCAAGGTTACGCAGCAGCGCACCGCCACCGGTCAGCACCATACCGCGCTCGGAGATGTCTGAAGCCAGCTCTGGCGGGCACTGTTCCAGTGCAACCATTACCGCGCTCACGATACCGGTCAGCGGTTCCTGCAGCGCTTCCAGAATCTCGTTGGAGTTCAGGGTAAAGCCGCGTGGAACACCCTCAGCCAGGTTACGGCCGCGAACTTCGATCTCGCGGACTTCGTCGCCCGGATAAGCAGAACCGATTTCGTGTTTAATACGTTCTGCGGTGGCTTCACCGATCAGAGAACCGTAGTTACGACGAACGTAATTAATGATGGCTTCGTCGAAGCGGTCACCACCAATACGTACGGAAGAAGAGTAAACCACACCGTTCAGGGAGATAACGGCAACTTCAGTGGTACCACCACCGATATCCACAACCATTGAACCGGTTGCTTCAGAAACTGGCAAACCCGCACCGATCGCGGCCGCCATCGGCTCTTCGATCAAAAAGACTTCACGGGCACCTGCACCCTGGGCGGATTCACGGATCGCACGGCGTTCAACCTGGGTTGCGCCAACCGGTACACACACCAGTACGCGCGGGCTTGGGCGCATGAAGCTATTGCTGTGCACTTGTTTGATAAAGTGCTGGAGCATTTTTTCAGTCACGAAGAAGTCAGCGATAACGCCGTCTTTCATTGGGTGAATTGCAGCGATATTGCCCGGTGTACGACCCAGCATCTGCTTCGCATCATGACCTACTGCAGCCACGCTTTTCGGCGAACCGGCACGATCCTGACGAATGGCCACAACAGAAGGCTCATTCAATACGATGCCTTGTCCTTTTACATAAATAAGGGTATTCGCGGTACCCAGGTCAATGGACAGGTCATTGGAAAACATGCCACGAAATTTTTTCAACATACTAAGGGATAATCCTGAAAGCTGGGGCGGAAAACAAAATCCGCTTACTTTACCAACCACACGCAGCAGCGACAAGGCGCAAAAATCATCTGCTACGGTGAAAATTAGTGCAGTTCGTTTCCTTTGTTACAAAACCGGCCTGAGTCCATCAGGGCTGAAAAAATCAGCAGCATTCCTCGCTTTTGTTTGCAACCTGTCAAAGGTCATTCACCTGCATGTTTGCTGTTACAACCTGGCGAGCAGACAAGCACACCCCCAGAAGGCACAGCGCGCGTTATTCTACGTGAAAACGAATTAAACGGCAGGTTAAACCGAATATCTTTGCGAATATTTTTTCACGTTAGTGTCAAGTGGCTGTGATGCGGCAAAAAAATCCCCTTGCCCACCAGCAACTCCGCGTTCCGTGAGCGTATGCCACTCGCTACGCGAACGAACGCCCGTGGCGTAAACCTGCGTTGGCGTGCCTGAACAGGCCTCCGCCAGGCTTTGAACCAACAGTTGGTTTTCGGTTCGCTTATCAATATTCCTTACCAGGCTTGGATGCAGCTTCAATAACTCAACGTTAAGCTCTTTAATCCAACTGGTGCTCACCAGCGTTAAACCGGCCTGCGTAACGGCGATTCGTACCCCTAGCGCATCCATCAATCGGATGACGGGCTGTAATCGGCTGATATGTTGACAGACATCTGCCTCAGCAAGTTCAATAATTATGCGTTTGCGTAGTGATTTTTCGCACTGCATCAACGTATCACGCAACCAGCGCTGAAAACGTGGGCGAATTAGCGATTCAACCGTTATCTGCATCGCCAGGCTTTCCTGCGGCCAGTAGCCCAAAAGCAGGATCAGACGGCTTAACTGCAAACGGTCATACTCTTCAGCCAGGCCAAATTGCAGCACCATCGGCATATATTCCGCTGAGATAACCTCTTCGCTGCCATCAAAAATACGACACATCAGTTCCCGGTGGTGTACCCGTCCTTCACGCGTTACCGCAGGTTTTTGATATATTCTCGGTCCGCCCCGGCTGAGCATCTGTTCAATCAGTGTTCGCCAACGCACGTTGCCCCGGCCTTTTTCCGGCAGGGAGTCATCATAGACCGACCAGCTGTTCCCGCCCTGCAGGACCGAATTCCGGGTGGCGGCCTCAGCATGATCCATCACCTGTTCCGTCGACTGCCCACTGCGGCAAACGCAAATGCCAATATGAACCATATCGGCACGATCGATCATTTTATTAGTCGGAAGCGCATCGACCGCTTTTAATAATTGCCCGGCGATGCTTTCGGCTTCTTTCAGCGTGCGATGTGGCAGCAGGATGGCAAAATCGCTACGGTGGTAGCGCGCCAGCAATGTCCCCGGATAACGCGTCATAAACGTCGACAACAAATTGATTAGCGTTGAAATTTGCTCTTCCGCCTGGGTGATTCCCCAGCTATCTCGCAGCAGAGTAAAGTCCGGCAGACGCACCATCATCACGACGCCATGCGATCCCACCTTTTCTTGATCTTCCAGCAGCGTGGCCAATTGGTTATCAAAAAACAGACGGTTACTCAGCCCTGTTTTTGTATCCTGCGCAACATAGGAACGAATCAGGGTGTCCAGTCGACTACGTTGCTCGCGGGCATTTTGAATTTCAGTCAGCAACATATCGAGCGCACTGCTGGTGCGCGCTGGCCATTCATAGACCGTTCCTCGAACATTCGGCCCGCGTTCACCGTTCAGAATACGCGTGGAACGAATCTCCAGTAGCTCCTGGCCTGAAAGCTGACGCTGAAGCCAGCGTACCGACAAAAAGAGCATCAGAATAATAAATGCAATGGCCAGCGTGAGCGGCGCGGTAGTCAGGAGCGAGTGGAAATAGTTGCCCATCGGATCCTGATAAACCAGTCGCACTGACATTCCCGGATGCTTGACCAACGGTACGGTGATGTCGCGGTAGAGGTTGTTCGTTCCTGCCGGGCGGTAGCTGCTGGTTCGGGAGTGGTCATACACTGTATGCTCCCCTTGCAGCAACTCGATACGCACGATATCAACAGAAACCATCAGTTCATCGATTTGCGGTGTCAGCGAAACGAAATCGTGGGAGACAAGATGTGTATCAATCGCCGTCGCCACCGCCTGCACTCGCGTAGTGAACTTATATTGAATAGCGTTGTAGAAACTCAGCGAGCAGCCAATCAGAGTCACAAAGATCGTTAACCCAGTAAGCAGCGTGACAAAAGCTGAGAATTTCGTCGTTAATCGCATCCTTGTGTTAACTCCGACAGTTATGAAACAGGTGTAAAAGAGATAAAGCGACTCGAAAATGCAAAACTGAACGCAAAATCCGCCAATTTATGCAAACTGTGGGGGCATACTACCAAATCAGGTATATCTGGCAATTTATTGCGCAGAATCGGCATCATGTTTTGATTAGCGAGTATAGTCTTCATTAACAATTTTCCAATCCACTATATGAATTGAGGACAGGTTATGCAGGCTTTGATCTTAGAACAGCAGGACGGAAAAACCCTCGCATCCGTTCAACCCCTCGACGAAAACCAGCTCCCGGAAGGCGATGTAACGGTGGATGTCCACTGGTCGAGCCTGAACTATAAAGACGCCCTTGCTATCACCGGCAAGGGTAAAATCATTCGCAACTTTCCGATGATTCCTGGCATTGATTTCGCCGGAACCGTTCGCGCCAGCGAAGATCCCCGTTTTCATACAGGTCAGGAAGTTTTACTGACCGGCTGGGGTGTAGGTGAAAACCATTGGGGCGGGCTGGCGGAACGTGCGCGCGTCAAAGGCGACTGGCTGGTAGCGCTGCCGCAAGGGCTGGACGGGCGTAAAGCGATGGTCATCGGCACCGCCGGCTTTACCGCTATGCTGTGCGTCATGGCGCTTGAAGATGCAGGTATTCGCCCACAAGACGGTGAGATTGTCGTCACTGGCGCCAGCGGCGGCGTGGGCAGCACTGCCGTTGCATTACTGCATAAGCTGGGCTATCAGGTTGCGGCAGTATCAGGCCGCGAAAGCACCCACGACTACCTGAAGAGCCTGGGCGCTAACCGTATTCTTGGCCGCGATGAGTTTGCTGAATCTCGCCCGTTGGAAAAACAACTGTGGGCCGGTGCAATTGATACCGTTGGCGATAAAGTGCTGGCGAAAGTCCTGGCACAGATGAACTACGGTGGCTGCGTAGCTGCCTGCGGCCTGGCAGGCGGTTTCGCGCTGCCGACCACCGTTATGCCATTCATTCTGCGTAACGTTCGTCTGCAAGGGGTGGACTCGGTGATGACCCCGCCGGCACGCCGCGCGGAAGCCTGGGCGCGTTTAGTTAAAGATCTGCCGGAATCGTTCTATGCTCAGGCCGCCACGGAGATTACGCTGGCGGATGCGCCGAAGTTCGCCGATGCCATCATCAATAACCAGGTGCAAGGCCGTACCCTGGTGAAGGTGAAATAACAGGCACCAGCGCAGAAATTTACACTTAACTAACGAAATTTCGCGGCATATATAGAGACTCCCTGCCATATTAACTACGCATCCCCTATCTGTCATGATGCGTAAGCCGGGAGTCTGTTATGAAGAAATTACGTCCATTTACAGAAGCCGACGTCACCGCCGAGTCGGCTTTTTTTATGCAGCGCCGTCAGGTACTGCAAGCATTAGGGATCAGCGCAGCCGCGTTGTCTTTGCCCCTCTCTGCGCAGGCCGACCTTCTTAGCTGGTTTAAGGGTAATGACCGCCCTCCGGCGCCTGCGGGTAAGCCGCTTAATTTCAGCAAGCCCACCGCCTGGCAAAATTCGCTTCCTTTAACGCCAGCGGATAAGGTTTCTGGCTACAACAACTTCTATGAGTTTGGTCTCGACAAAGCGGATCCAGCGGCCAACGCCGGCAGTCTGAAAACCGATCCGTGGACCTTGAAAATCACTGGCGAAGTCGCAAAACCACTCACTCTCGATCATGATGCGCTGACCACCCGTTTCCCATTGGAGGAGCGGATTTATCGGATGCGCTGCGTGGAAGCCTGGTCAATGGTGGTGCCGTGGATTGGCTTTCCATTACATAAACTGCTGGCGCAGGTTGAACCCACCAGCAACGCAAAATATGTCGCTTTCGAAACGCGCTACGCGCCGGATGAAATGCCAGGACAGAAAGATCGTTTTATTGGCGGCGGGCTGAAGTATCCCTATGTTGAAGGGTTACGCCTGGATGAAGCGATGCATCCACTCACTCTGCTTACCGTAGGGGTTTATGGTAAGGCCCTTCCGCCGCAAAATGGCGCCCCCATCCGCTTAATTGTGCCGTGGAAATACGGATTTAAGGGCATAAAGTCGATCGTGAGTATCAAATTAACCCGCGAACGCCCGCCGACAACCTGGAACCTGGCCGCGCCCAATGAATATGGGTTTTATGCCAACGTGAATCCGCATGTCGATCACCCCCGCTGGTCCCAGGCCACCGAACGCTTTATTGGCGCTGGCGGTATTCTGGATGTACAGCGTCAACCCACACAGCTGTTTAACGGTTACGCCGAAGAAGTAGCTTCCCTGTATCGTGGCCTTAATCTGCAGGAGAATTTTTAAGTGCGTCTGACTGCAAAGCACATTACCGGGCTGAAAGTTTGCCTGCATCTTGCCGGCTTTTTGCCGTTCATCTGGCTCTTTTGGGCGGTAAATCATGGCGGTTTGAGCGCCGATCCGGTCAAAGATATCCAGCACTTTACCGGTAGGACAGCTCTGAAATTCTTACTGGCGACCTTGCTGGTCTCTCCCCTCGCGCGCTACGCTAAACAGCCATTATTGATACGCATTCGTCGCCTGTTAGGGCTATGGTGTTTCGCCTGGGCGACGCTGCATTTAACCAGCTACGCGTTACTGGAATTGGGTATTCATAATCTGGCGTTGTTGGGGCGGGAATTAATCTCGCGACCGTATTTGATGTTGGGCATTGTCAGTTGGGTCATATTATTTGCTCTCACCTTAACGTCCACGCAATCTGCACAGCGAAAGCTGGGTAAGAATTGGCAATTTCTGCACAACTTCGTCTATCTTGTGGCGATCCTGGCACCCATACATTATCTGTGGTCGGTTAAAATTATCTCCCCTCAACCGATTATTTATGCCGCACTTGCTGCGCTGCTGTTAGCCTGCCGCTACAGGAAGTTTCGCCAGTGGTGGCGGTAGTTTCACGATATGTGCAGTGCGTTGCAAAACACGGACGATCCGATTTTCTTTACATGTTAACGGTTGATTATCTTCCCTGATAAGACCAGTATTTAGCTGCCAATTGCTACGAAATAGTTATAATGTGCGCCTTTGCTATCCCCGGTAGCGTTTTTACGGCGCGGAAAGGGTGACAATCGGATATTGAAGGTATATTTTGTCTTTTACCCGAAAATGGCAGAAGATAGCCGCACAATGACGAACAAGTCTGGCAATCTCACTTAAAGGCAACGGCACCCAGTGCAACGCCTGAGATGCGTGGCATCTTGTCACTCACTGTTATAAAAATGCTATACAGACGGCGGTAAAACGCCTGTCACAATCTCACTAAACAAAGAGTACGGAACCCACTCATGGATATTCGTAAGATTAAAAAACTGATCGAGCTGGTTGAAGAATCAGGCATCTCCGAACTGGAAATTTCTGAAGGCGAAGAGTCTGTACGCATCAGCCGTGCGGCGCCAGCTGCAAGTTTTCCAATGATGCAACAGGCTTATGCTGCACCAGTGATGCAGCAGCCAGCTCTGTCTAACGCTGTCGCACAAACTGCCTCTCCAAGTATGGAAGCTCCGGCAGCAGCGGAAATCAGTGGTCACATCGTACGCTCCCCAATGGTTGGTACGTTCTACCGCACCCCGAGCCCGGATGCGAAAGCGTTCATCGAAATCGGCCAGAAAGTGAATGCGGGCGATACCCTGTGCATCGTTGAAGCCATGAAAATGATGAACCAGATCGAAGCCGACAAATCCGGCGTCGTTAAAGCGATTCTGGTAGAAAGTGGTCAACCGGTAGAATTTGACGAGCCGCTGGTCGTCATCGAATAACGAGGCGAACATGTTGGATAAAATTGTCATCGCTAACCGCGGCGAGATTGCCTTGCGTATTCTTCGTGCCTGTAAAGAACTGGGCATCAAGACTGTCGCTGTGCATTCAAGCGCGGATCGCGATTTAAAACACGTATTGCTGGCGGATGAGACGGTCTGTATTGGCCCGGCTCCGTCCGTAAAAAGCTATCTGAACATCCCGGCTATCATTAGCGCCGCTGAAATCACCGGCGCGGTGGCAATTCATCCGGGTTATGGCTTCCTCTCTGAGAACGCCAACTTTGCTGAGCAGGTAGAACGTTCTGGCTTTATCTTCATAGGCCCGAAAGCCGACACCATCCGCCTGATGGGCGACAAAGTGTCCGCGATTACCGCGATGAAGAAAGCTGGCGTACCGACTGTTCCTGGCTCTGACGGTCCGTTGGGCGATGACATGGACGCTAACCGCGCTCATGCTAAACGCATCGGCTACCCGGTTATCATCAAAGCCTCCGGCGGCGGCGGCGGTCGCGGTATGCGCGTCGTGCGCAGCGATGCCGAACTGGCGCAATCCATCTCCATGACCAAAGCGGAAGCGAAAGCGGCTTTCAATAACGACATGGTCTACATGGAGAAATACCTGGAAAACCCACGCCACATCGAAATTCAGGTGCTGGCAGACGGTCAGGGTAACGCGATTTATCTGGCAGAGCGTGACTGCTCCATGCAGCGTCGTCACCAGAAAGTTGTCGAAGAAGCACCAGCGCCGGGCATTACTCCGGAACTGCGTCGCTACATCGGCGAGCGTTGCGCTAAAGCGTGCGTTGATATCGGCTATCGTGGCGCGGGTACTTTCGAGTTCCTGTTCGAAAACGGTGAGTTCTACTTCATTGAAATGAACACCCGTATTCAGGTTGAACACCCGGTAACCGAAATGATCACCGGTGTTGACCTGATCAAAGAACAGCTGCGCATCGCTGCGGGTCAACCGCTGTCCATCAAGCAGGACGAAGTTGTGGTTAAAGGTCATGCGGTAGAGTGCCGTATCAACGCCGAAGACCCGAATACCTTCCTGCCGAGCCCGGGTAAAATCACGCGTTTCCACGCGCCGGGTGGCTTTGGTGTGCGCTGGGAGTCTCATATTTACGCAGGTTACACAGTACCTCCGTACTATGACTCAATGATCGGTAAGCTGATTTGCTATGGCGAAAACCGCGACGTCGCTATCGCACGCATGAAAAACGCCTTGCAGGAACTGATCATCGACGGCATCAAAACCAACGTTGATCTGCAGATCCGTATCATGAATGACGAGCACTTCCAGCATGGTGGAACCAATATCCACTACCTGGAGAAAAAACTCGGACTTCAGGAAAAGTAAGCAAGCGTTAACCGAAAAGGCCGGAAATTCCGGCCTTTTGTTTTTCTCCCCTCCCATACGTGCCATAAGGTACAATCCCCGCTTTCTTTATCCACAAGGGACAAAAAATGGACGCTCGTTTTGTTCAGGCCCATAAAGAGGCGCGCTGGGCGCTGTGGCTGACCCTTTTATATCTTGCCGCATGGTTAGTGGCCGCTTACTTACCAGACTCCACTCTGGGTTTTACTGGCCTGCCGCACTGGTTTGAAATGGCCTGTCTGCTGACGCCATTGGTTTTCATCGTACTGTGCTGGGCGATGGTGAAGTTTATTTATCGCGACATTCCTCTGGAGGATGATGATGCAGCTTGAAGTTATTTTGCCGCTGGTCGCCTATCTTCTGGTGGTTTTCGGCCTCTCTGTTTACGCCATGCGCAAAAGGTCGACTGGCACCTTCCTGAATGAATATTTCCTCGGCAGCCGCTCTATGGGCGGGGTCGTGTTAGCCATGACGCTAACGGCAACTTACATTAGCGCCAGCTCGTTTATCGGCGGCCCAGGTGCCGCTTACAAATACGGACTGGGATGGGTTTTGTTAGCGATGATCCAACTGCCCGCCGTCTGGTTGTCGTTGGGTATTCTCGGCAAAAAATTCGCCATTCTTGCACGCCGTTATAATGCGGTTACCCTCAACGATATGCTGTTTGCCCGCTACCAAAGCCGCCTGCTGGTATGGCTGGCGAGCCTCAGCCTGCTGGTCGCGTTTGTCGGTGCAATGACCGTACAGTTTATTGGCGGCGCGCGTTTGCTGGAAACGGCAGCGGGTATCCCTTACGAAACCGGCCTGCTGATTTTTGGCGTCAGTATCGCGTTATACACGGCGTTTGGCGGATTTCGCGCCAGCGTGTTGAACGACACGATGCAGGGCATGGTGATGCTGATTGGGACTATCGTACTGCTGGTCGGTGTCGTCCATGCCGCCGGTGGTCTCAGCAATGCGGTGGTCACTCTGCAAACCATCGATCCTAAACTGGTCTCGCCGCAGGGCGCTGATGACATTCTGTCCCCCACGTTTATGACCTCGTTCTGGGTACTGGTATGCTTTGGCGTGATTGGCCTGCCGCATACGGCGGTGCGCTGCATCTCCTATAAGGACAGCAAAGCGGTACACCGCGGAATTATCATTGGCACTATCGTAGTGGCTGTCCTGATGTTTGGTATGCATCTGGCCGGCGCGTTGGGCCGGGCGGTGATCCCTAACCTGACGGTACCGGATCTGGTTATTCCCACGCTAATGGTAAAAGTCTTGCCGCCGGTAGCAGCCGGGATCTTCCTCGCCGCGCCCATGGCCGCGATCATGTCGACGATCAATGCCCAATTGCTGCAAAGTTCCGCTACGATCATTAAAGATCTCTATCTGAACCTTCGCCCGGAACAACTGCAAAATGAAACACGGTTGAAACGCATGTCGGCAGTGATCACTCTGCTGCTGGGCGCGTTACTGTTGCTGGCCGCGTGGAAGCCGCCAGAAATGATTATCTGGCTTAACCTGCTGGCGTTTGGCGGGTTGGAAGCCGTCTTCCTGTGGCCGTTGGTGCTGGGCCTTTACTGGGAGCGGGCAAACGCGGCTGGCGCACTGAGCGCAATGATTGTCGGCGGCGTACTTTATGCCGTACTCGCTACCTTTAACATTCAGTACCTGGGCTTTCATCCGATTGTGCCCTCGTTACTGATAAGTTTGCTGGCTTTCCTGATCGGCAACCGTTTCGGTTCCGCCGTTCCGCAAGCCGCCATATTGACTACTGATAAATAAAGAGTTTTGCCATGCCATGGATTCAACTGAAACTGAACACGACCGGTGCAAACGCTGAAGAGTTGAGCGACGCACTGATGGAAGCGGGCTCCGTTTCCATTACCTTCCAGGATACGCATGATACGCCGGTATTTGAACCACTGCCGGGCGAGACTCGCCTGTGGGGCGATACCGACGTTATCGGCTTGTTCGATGCAGAAACCGACATGAAAGAGGTCGTTGCTATTCTGGAGCGGCATCCGCTGCTGGGTGCTGGCTTCGCGCATAAAATCGAACAGCTTGAAGACAAAGACTGGGAACGCGAATGGATGGATAACTTCCACCCAATGCGCTTTGGTGAACGTCTGTGGATTTGCCCAAGCTGGCGCGATGTCCCTGATGAGAACGCCGTCAACGTGATGCTCGACCCGGGCCTGGCGTTTGGTACTGGCACTCACCCAACCACCTCTCTGTGCCTGCAATGGCTAGATGGTCTCGATCTTAACGGTAAAACGGTTATCGACTTTGGCTGCGGCTCCGGCATTCTTGCCATTGCGGCACTGAAGCTGGGTGCGGCGAAAGCGATTGGTGTGGATATCGATCCGCAAGCGATTCAGGCCAGCCGTGATAACGCCCAGCGTAATGGCGTTTCTGAGCGTCTGGAACTTTATCTGCCTAAAGACCAGCCAGAGGCGATGAAAGCCGATGTGGTGGTCGCCAACATCCTTGCAGGCCCATTACGTGAACTGGCTCCGTTAATCAGCGTGCTGCCCGTTGAGGGCGGTTTACTGGGGCTTTCTGGTATTCTTGCCAGCCAGGCGGAAAGCGTCTGTGAAGCCTATGCCGATCTCTTTACGCTCGATCCGGTTATCGAGAAAGAAGAGTGGTGTCGCATTACCGGACAGAAAAAATAATCCCTTCTCGTTACCGTTGGTAACGCAAAAATCGCTCTTTTTTTCGCAAAAGGATTTGCGGAAATGAGAGCGAGATCGCATTACAAAGTCACTATTTGCTCACAAAAACAGCTTTTTATCCTGATAACCTAAGGCTGGCCATAATAAAAAAAGAGAAGTTTTCGGAATTTATAAACGGATGACAAATTAGCGCAACCACGTATCCAAATGATTATTAAAGATTTTAATTTGAAACTGTGTACTTAACCAGCAATTCATTG
The DNA here is from genome assembly GCF_005281025.1 of Citrobacter sp. wls714. Classification (NCBI taxonomy): domain Bacteria; kingdom Pseudomonadati; phylum Pseudomonadota; class Gammaproteobacteria; order Enterobacterales; family Enterobacteriaceae; genus Citrobacter; species Citrobacter sp. wls714. The sequence goes on from NZ_SZWZ01000105.1 coordinate 267,939, forward strand.
ATCCACCTCAGTGGATTGGTCAAAGTTTGGCCTTTCATCTCGTGCGAAAAATGCGTAATATACGCCGCCTTGCAGTCACAGTATGGTCATTTCTTAACTCATGCGCATCGGACAATACCAGCTCAGAAATCGCCTGATCGCAGCACCTATGGCTGGCATCACTGACAGACCATTCAGGACGCTGTGCTATGAGATGGGAGCCGGATTGACGGTATCCGAGATGATGTCTTCTAACCCGCAGGTTTGGGAAAGCGACAAGTCTCGTTTACGGATGGTGCACGTTGATGAGCCAGGAATTCGCACGGTGCAAATTGCCGGTAGCGATCCTGTTGAGATGGCCGATGCCGCACGTATTAACGTGGAAAGCGGCGCCCAGATTATTGATATCAATATGGGGTGTCCGGCTAAAAAAGTGAATCGCAAGCTCGCAGGTTCAGCCCTCTTGCAGTACCCGGATTTAGTGAAATCAATACTAACCGAGGTCGTCAATGCAGTGGACGTTCCTGTCACACTCAAGATTCGCACCGGCTGGGCTCCGGAACACCGTAACTGCGTAGAGATTGCCCAACTGGCTGAAGACTGTGGCATTCAGGCTCTGACCATTCATGGACGCACCCGCGCCTGTTTGTTCAATGGAGATGCTGAGTACGACAGTATTCGGGCAGTTAAGCAGAAAGTTTCCATTCCGATTATCGCGAATGGCGACATTACTGACCCGCTTAAAGCCAGAGCTGTACTCGACTATACGGGGGCGGATGCCCTGATGATAGGCCGTGCAGCTCAGGGAAGACCCTGGATCTTTCGGGAAATCCAGCATTATCTGGACACTGGGGAGCTGCTGCCCCCACTGCCACTGGCAGAGGTGAAGCGCTTGCTTTGTGCGCATGTTCGGGAACTGCATGACTTTTATGGTCAGGCAAAAGGGTACCGAATTGCGCGTAAACACGTATCCTGGTATCTCCAGGAACACGCTCCGGATGACCAGTTTCGGCGCACATTCAACGCCATTGAAGATTCCAGCGAACAGCTGGCGGCGTTGGAGGCATACTTCGAAAATTTTGCGTAAACAGAAATAAAGAGCTGACAGAACTATGTTCGAACAACGCGTAAATTCTGACGTACTGACCGTTTCTACCGTTAACTCTCAGGACCAGGTAACTCAAAAGCCCCTGCGTGACTCGGTTAAACAGGCACTGAAGAACTATTTTGCTCAATTGAATGGTCAAGACGTTAATGATCTCTATGAGCTGGTACTGGCTGAAGTAGAACAGCCCCTGTTGGACATGGTGATGCAATACACCCGCGGTAACCAGACCCGTGCTGCCCTGATGATGGGCATCAACCGTGGTACGCTGCGTAAAAAACTGAAAAAATACGGCATGAACTGATACTAATCAGTTAA
>NZ_SZWZ01000104.1:0-5825 GCF_005281025.1 Citrobacter sp. wls714
CATATCAGGAACTTGTTCGCACCTTCCCTTACAGGCGCCAACAAACCATAGCCCTCAATTTAGGTCTTGTGCTCCGCCGCACCCCTGCGGCTTAAAAACGCGGGTCGTCGATGCCGGATTATTAACCAGCTTCTCCACCGCCCTGCGGGGCCGTCTGACCAGCTCCCCACCACAGTTAGGGCAACGCATATTCATCTTCCCGGCGCACGCTATACAGAAAGTGCACTCAAAAGAGCAGATCAGCGCCTCGCCGGAGTCGGGAGGCAGATCGATATCGCAGCATTCACAGCCGGGCCTGAGTTCCAGCATCGATGTTTCCTTCTATTAACGGGGCAGGATAGCTCAATCCCCCATCCCCACAGTATACATAACTGCTGGTATTAATAGCATTAAGTAACTACTGGTCTTCTGTCAGCTCAACCGCGTCAGTCCACGCTCTTTTCAACGATACTCTGTTTCGGTGCAAAAATTAGTATGTACCCTTGCAACAGAAAAAACTGTATAGATAACCAGTGAACATAACTATCAGGTAACCTATATGAGCAGAGACAGATATAACCTTTCCATCGCCGTATTCGTTTTGCTTCTTAAAGATAATGAGATCTGCATGCTGAGACGAGGTAACACGGGCTGGATGGATGGCTACTTTAGCTTGCCCGCCGGCGGGCTGGAACAGGGCGAACCCCTTTCGCACGCAGCGATCAGGGAACTGAGGGAGGAGACAGGGGTTGTTGCATCCCCTTCTGAAATAACACTTGCCCATACCATGCATGTGCGGACTGAAAACCGCTCATGGATAGGCCATTATTTTATATGCCAGAAGTGGAGCGGTGTTGCTTTTCTCGCGGAACCGGACAAACACGCTGAACTCATCTGGCGAAATATCGCTACTCTGCCTGAAAATACCATTCCGTATGTCCGGCAGGCGATCGAAGCCATACAGGTTGGCCAGCGTTATTCAGAGTTTGGCTGGAGCAGCATTGGTTAAGTACGTCCCTTTCTGACGCCACTCAGCCCCGGGCGCTTGCCGTGGCATGAAAACTTAAACGCCCTTCAGCAGAGGAAGCAGATGGTTTTCGGTAAGAGGAGCGAGCTTAACATCCTGATGCAGTTCCGGTTCAAACCAGATGACTTCCTCAATTTCAGCAGTGGGTTCGAAAGCGCTTCTGTCCGCGCTGATACGGAAGATATCAGCACATACAGTATGACCAGGCTCATTAGCGGCGGTATCGGTGAAACGACCAACGGGTACAAGCTCATCCGGCGCAACGGTGAAATGGAGTTCCTCTTCAAGCTCGCGTATAAGTGCGGCTTCCGGGCGCTCGCCCGCTTCAGGCTTGCCTCCGGGTTGCATAAAGTAAAGCGTGCCGCGCTTCCTCACTAGCAGGCAGCGCCCTCTGCTATCAGTGATAATTGCCGCTGCAATATTAATTTGTCCTGTGGTTTTCAAAAACACCTCATCTGTAGTTGTTGAAGGCTTCCGGAGCCCGCAGACTAGCGGGCATTGACGGCACTCATCAGATCCTGCCACAGCGCATTGGCTGTCGCCTGATAGCCTTCCGCCGTCAGGTGAATAAGGTCCGGACGGGCTTTACCCTGGTTTGCCAGACGTTCAATACTGCAACGACCACCCATCCAGGCGTACCAGTCCCAAAAGAGCGTATGTTCGTTTTGCGCAACCTGCTTCTGGATATCAATAATCGACTGAAGCACGGGGGATTCCCGCTGGCTACAATCAGCGCCTTTTTTATTCATCACGCTGCTTCCCGGGCCGACTAACAAGACCGCGGCGTCAGGCTGCATCTGACGTATGATTCTGATCTGTCGGGTCAGGTTTCGCTGATACTCCGCCAGATCAATATCCGTGTTAAAGGCTTCGTTGGTGCCGTAGGCGAGGATCACCAGATCCGGTGCCAGCTTATTCAGCACCGCGCCCCAGTTATCATGCCATTTGTCGAGAATAGAGATCTGCGCGCCATTGGTGCCCAGCGCGCTGACAATAACGCCATGCGGCTGCGCAGATGTCAGCCACAGACCGGCAAGCTGCGCCCCGCCGCCGTCCGCAAGTGACAGAGAAAATGAAGAAGGAACCTGCGCCGCGTCGGACAGCGCCCAGTGTCCCTGCGTATCCCCGAGTGCCAGCGGCTGTTGCTGGAGTTGCAGGGTCGCTGCCCCCTGGGAGCGATACAGCACCTGAGCCTGAATTTGCGCCTCGCCATCACGCACATTAACCTGAATATCGCTGCTCCCGGTGAGCGGAGTGGCAATATTGCCGCCCAAGGTAAAGCCAGGATTGCTCAGCCGCCGGCTATTCTCAAGCTTCCAGTTTTTTGTTTTGCCATAACTCACGTTGTTATAGCGGTTTCCGGGAACGCCCATCGGGCTGACAAAGCCAATACCGCCATTGCCATACTTTTCCTGAAATGCCTGCCGGAGCTGGCCGGAAAGAAAATCAGCGGCGGTATGCGAGTCCCCCAGCACCAGAATATGTGTGCGCCGGGTGTTACTGTTGCGCAGTTTTTCAGCCAGCGCTGTCAGCCCCGGATCGCCATTATCCGTCCATAACCCGTGTGATTCCTGACGCGGCGCGGAGGCTTCTTTCACCCGATCCGCCGTTTGAGTGCAGGATATGAGGGCCAGCGCCGAAATCAGCAAAATGACGCTGGTGGAAAATAGCAGACGATTATTTTTCATAAAGCTCCTCACTTGCCGGTGACACAAAGTGAATTTGCTCAACAATCTTGCTGGCAATGAGCTGAGCACCGGCCGGGGTAAAGTGTATACCGTCGCTGGCTCTGACGCTCTTAAGCTTGCCATTAATCATCGCGGAAGAGGCATAGAGGTCTGCCTGATATCCAAACAGCGTATTGACGCTGATAACCACCCCGCCGACCTGTTTCACTTCCGATTCATACAGCCTGTTGAGAATTGCCATCCCCTTGTTTAACTTGGCCTTCTGCATATTTGGCGGCAATACCCAAATCACCGGGATATTGTACTGGTTACCCAGCTCAAGAATTTGGCGGATACGACTGCGGTATTCGTCATCCCATGGTTCACTACCAAATCTGAGGTAGGTTCTGCTGTTTTTTACCGGCATATCCCAGGGATCATTCGGCCCGAGGAACACGGCGATAAGACCGATATCTGCATTACCCATCAGCGCCTTTTTAACGGTAGCTGGCCAGTCAAAGAAGCCTGGATAAGCAAGGCCGGTGCTGCGTTTGCTCAGATCGATGCCGGAGGCCTGGTAATCATCATGCAGTATCTTCAGCACTCGCGGCGCCACACCTTCCATCATGGAATCGCCAACCATCAGCACCTTGCGTCCGGAAGGCAGAAGCGCTTTGCCCTCTTCATCATATAAGTGACTGGCCACCTCGAATCCGCTATTTGCCTGCAGCTCGTAGATAAAAGATGGCCGACGGGTGGAAATCCATTTGCCCAGTTGCCGTTCGTCAACAGGGGTATCCGCCGCCACATCAGCGGAAACCAGCAGATCTGCCGGGGTGTTCAGGCTCGCAGGCGTCGGCATCAGCGCACTGCCCGTGAGTTGGGCGATAAAGGTCCCTTTTGCCACTTCCGCCGCAGACATGACTTTTGCGCCGGTCAACCAGACAGGTGAAGTAACAGATGCCCAGGGACTTTCCCGATGAAAATGTAATGCCCAGTACTGATTCAACGACTGCTGATTAAGCCATATCAGGCCCAGCATGCTCGTAAAAATGATCAATGAAGATTTGAGCGTCTTGTTGATAATGTCGGCGTAATCAGAAATTTGCATAAATGAATCCAGGCACCCCTGACGGAGCAAAGAAAAAGGCAATCGCCAGCACGGGAATAATCACCAGTGGGAGCGCATACCATTTGATGTTCAGCAGGAATGTCGCCAGCTGATTACGTATCTCAACAATCCACGGGTAGCAGATAAAGAATGCGGTAAACATCGCGATTATCGTCATATCGTCCATGGTGACAGAGGCGAGATCCCCCTGAACCATATTCAGAATGAGACTGCACGCATCCGGAAGATTCCCGGCCCGGAAAAATATCCACGCAAAGCAGACAAAATGAAAGGTGATCAGACGCGCCAGCAGATCCGGCAGAACTATTTTTTGCAGCGCCGGCGAGCGTTTTTCCCACAGATTGTAGATAACCAGCCCCGCACCGTGCAACGCGCCCCAGATGAAGAAATTAAACCCTGCCCCATGCCAGATGCCGGAAATAATCATCGCCAGCATCAGGTTGATTTGGGTACGCGAAAACGAGCCCCGGCTACCGCCTAAAGGAATATAGATATATCTGAGGATGAAACTGGACAAGCTCATATGCCAGTTTCGCCAGAACAACTTAAGGTTCGCGGCCTGATAAGGATGGGAGAAGTTTCGTGCAATTCGGAAGCCAAGCAGTAACGCCAGCCCGGTGACTAAATCGCTATAGCCGGAGAAGTTAAAATAGATATTCCACGCCCAGCCATAAATGGCAATCAGAGTTCTGGCGGCGGTTTGCCCCTCTGGCAGTTCGAATACCCCAGTGACAAAGCTGTCATTGAGCCATGAACTGAGCAAAAAGAGCTTCACCAGCGCCAGCGCAATCAACAGCAGTGCACGTTTAAACTCCAGTATTCCTGGTCTTTTGCCGCTGATTTGCGGCAACAGCTCACTGGCATTATTCACCGGCCCGGCAATCAGTGTTGGGAAAAAATTGACGTATAAGAATGTACTGAGGACATCGGGCCTTTTCAGCTTCCCATCAATGACACTCATCACCATGCTGATAGAGTTGAATAGATAAAATGACATCCCCAGCGGCAACAGCATCGTCATTACCGGTAACGAGAGATGAACACCGAGCGCCTCAAGGTTAATTTGCAACCACTCATTCATGGAGGCGTAATATTTAAATACGGCAAAAAAGACAACCACCAGAACAGACAGCGCCAGGATCGCGGTTTTTTTTCTGGTGGATTTATCAGCGAAACAAACCAGTCCCCAGACCAGCAGACTCCAGGATAGCAGGACCAGCAGCGCGTTTATTCCGCTCAACCAGACAAAAAAGTATCCCGCCAGCAACAGCATCACATTTTGCAGCTTAAACCAGGGGGCCAACAGCCAGTAAACAATGAAAAACATCCAAAAAATCAGTAAAAACTCAATGGAAAACAGCGTAGCCATAGATATTAATCCCAGGAAATCCCTTCAGGTGTGGCAGTACCAGCCGAACCAGAAACGCAATTCCCAATCTGTTTATGATGCTGTACGGCGTAATCGCTAAGGAGGATGGCTCCTCTGGGGGCAGCATATCGGAGTGGCAAGCGTCGTCTCGAGTTCGCAGATCGACATAGCATGCGCGAAGAGATCCCGGCATGGCAGAGAGTATTATGAACAGAGAGGTGGCGATAATACGGGCGAGAAAAAAGATATTCTGTGAAGCTAACTAACTGTTCAACAGAATGCGTCATTCTTATCATTTTGGTCGTGCACTATTAAAAAGTTAGCAAGAGGCAATTCTGATTTAGCGCGAAATGTTAACCAGAGAAATCCCAATTGCAAAGCTACTATTTTTAATGGTTTTGTCAACAGCCGGTGCACCCCAGAAGCGACATGCATGGTCATTATTTATACATTGATGCTAATGGCGCGCAAGTGATAAGTTATTTAGATGATTTATTTGCGTTAAGTTGAAATAATACAGCAATTCACAATACCACTACAGAGGAAGTTATCTGCCATAATTAAGACCCTGAGGTGGTTATTATTAATCGTTTCTTATAATAGTCACGATGACCTTTGCTAAGGAAGGTGCGAATAAGCAGGTCATTTCTT
>NZ_SZWZ01000070.1:0-8195 GCF_005281025.1 Citrobacter sp. wls714
GCGGCGGTGAGCCTCCCTTGCACGTTCACAGGTATAGCGATATCAGAGAAGCAATGCACATAAGGTGAACGGAAACTAATTCAGGGTAAAACGTTCTCCATACATGCTTAACCGAACGGTATTGCGCACACAGCGGGCCTGAGGACAAAGGCAGATTATTCTGCCTGTAAACGAGACGGCGGTGCGGAGTGATAATGCGCGTCAGCCTCGGCAAAACGTTGCTGCATTGCGGTTGAAGGCGCTTTACCCAACAGACTAAAGACGACAATACCGATGCTGCCGAAAATAAAGCCAGGGATGATTTCATACAGACCCAGCCAGGCAAACTGCTTCCAGACGATTACCGTCACCGCGCCGATGATCATCCCTGCCAGCGCGCCGTTGCGGGTCATGCGCGACCACATTACCGAGAACAGAACCACCGGACCAAACGCCGCGCCAAAGCCAGCCCAGGCGTAGCTTACCAGACCCAGCACACGGTTCTCCGGGTTGGCCGCCAGCGCGATGGACACCAGGGCCACAACCAGCACCATGATACGACCAATCCACACCAGCTCTTTCTGGCTGGCATTTTTACGCAGGAACGCTTTGTACAAATCTTCGGTGATTGCGCTGGAACACACCAGCAACTGGCAGCTCAGGGTCGACATCACCGCCGCGAGGATCGCAGACAGCAGAATACCGGCAATCCACGGGTTGAACAGGATTTGCGCCAGTTCAATAAACACACGCTCAGCGTTCTGATTAACGGCACCTGCCAGCGACGGGTTGTTATTAAAGTAAGCGATACCGAAGAAACCAACGGCAACTGCGCCGCCCAAACACAGGATCATCCAGGTCATGCTAATGCGACGTGCATGCACAATGCTATGGTGAGAATCTGCCGCCATAAAGCGCGCCAGAATATGCGGCTGGCCAAAGTAGCCCAGGCCCCAGCCCATCAGAGAAATGATGGCAACAAAATTCAGCCCTTTGAACATGTCTACGTTCTCAATGCTCTTTTGTTTAATCACTTCCAGCGAATCATCGAATCCACCCACGCCGATAATGACCATGACCGGCGTCAGGATCAGAGCAAAGATCATCAGGCTGGCCTGAACGGTATCAGTCCAGCTTACCGCCAGGAAACCACCAATAAAGGTGTAAATGATCGTCGCGGCCGCTCCCGCCCACAGCGCTGTTTCATAGCTCATGCCAAAGGTGCTTTCAAACAGACGCGCCCCTGCCACAATTCCTGAAGCACAATAGATGGTGAAAAACAGCAGAATAACCAGCGCGGAGATAATCCGCAGAATGCGGCTTTTATCTTCAAAGCGACCGGTAAAGTAATCCGGTAACGTCAGGGCATTATTATTGTATTCGGTGTGTACGCGTAAACGTCCGGCCACCAGCTTCCAGTTGATCCATGCGCCCAAAATAAGGCCGATGGCGATCCAGCTTTCTGAAATCCCCGACAGGAAAATCGCGCCAGGCAGACCCATCAGCAACCAGCCACTCATATCGGATGCGCCAGCAGATAACGCGGTCACGAATGGACCCAGGCTGCGTCCACCCAGAATGTAATCGTCAAAGTTTTTGGTTGAACGCCATGCAATAAACCCTATCAATATCATGCCGAAAATATAGACACAGAATGTCACTAACATCGGTGTGCTAATAGCCATCAAAACTCTCCAAAATTATGTATCAGCAATGCCGTGGCTTGCCGTTTTATTACCCTGCCGGAACGTGGCAAAGATATCTATGTTTACCAGGCGACCGTATCCTGCCGGAAGCGATGGTCATTCACAATCGATTTAACACACCATTTACATCAAAATTGATCCAGAGTAGATAGCATTTTTCTGTAGGTTGCACTCTCTCACACTTTTCTTGGTTGCACCTTTGAAAAGTGTTAACTACCGCAGAGAAAAAGATTCCGTAATTTTTATTCGCCCTGTCACGACCCCCATCTTTATTAACATTTCATTCATTTTCAAGCTTGCAAACCACGTCACATTTAACACGGTTGCACAAAGTTGCAACATAGTGGATATTTCTCGGTAACTATCAGACCCGTATTTCAGTACAACAGGAGTAAACGGCATGGGAACCACCACGATGGGGGTTAAGCTGGATGACGCCACTCGCGAGCGTATTAAAACAGCCGCATCACGAATCGATCGCACACCGCATTGGCTGATCAAACAAGCCATCTTTAATTATCTCGAAAGACTGGAAAATGACGATGCACTTCCTGAACTGCCGGCCCTGCTGGCGGGCGCGGCGAATGAGGGTGAAGAGTCAACCACGCCGCAGAATGAAACGCATCTGCCTTTCCTGGAATTTGCCGAACAAATTCTGCCGCAGTCTGTTTCCCGTGCGGCAATCACCGCCGCGTACCGCCGCGCCGAAACCGACGCCGTGCCGATGCTGATGGAGCAGGCACGTCTGCCGCAACCCATCGCCGAGCAGGCGCATAAGCTGGCGTACGATCTGGCCGACAAACTGCGTAACCAGAAGACCGCCAGCGGTCGCGCCGGAATGGTACAAGGTTTATTGCAGGAGTTCTCCCTTTCTTCGCAGGAAGGCGTGGCGCTGATGTGTCTGGCGGAAGCCCTGCTGCGTATTCCCGATAAGGCAACCCGCGATGCGTTGATCCGCGACAAAATCAGCAACGGTAACTGGCAGTCGCACATTGGGCGTAGCCCGTCTCTGTTCGTTAACGCGGCGACCTGGGGACTGTTGTTTACCGGTCGTCTGGTTTCTACGCATAACGAAGCCAGCCTCTCCCGCTCGCTCAACCGTATTATCGGCAAGAGCGGCGAACCTTTAGTGCGTAAAGGCGTCGACATGGCGATGCGCTTGATGGGCGAACAGTTCGTCACCGGGGAAACCATCGCCGAAGCGCTGGCTAACGCACGTAAACTGGAAGAAAAAGGTTTCCGCTACTCCTACGACATGCTAGGCGAAGCGGCGCTAACCGCCGCCGATGCCCAGGCTTATCTGGTTTCTTACCAGCAGGCGATCCACGCCATTGGTAAAGCGTCTAACGGACGCGGCATTTATGAAGGGCCTGGCATTTCGATCAAGCTGTCGGCGCTGCACCCGCGCTATAGCCGCGCGCAATATGACCGCGTGATGGATGAACTCTATCCGCGCCTGAAATCGTTGACACTGCTGGCCCGTCAGTACGACATCGGTATTAATATCGACGCCGAAGAGGCTGACCGACTGGAGATCTCCCTCGATCTGTTGGAAAAACTGTGCTTCGAACCCGAACTGGCGGGCTGGAACGGTATCGGCTTTGTTATCCAGGCCTACCAGAAGCGCTGCCCATTTGTTATCGACTATCTGATCGATCTCGCCACCCGCAGTCGCCGCCGCCTGATGATCCGTCTGGTTAAGGGCGCATACTGGGATAGCGAAATCAAACGTGCGCAAATGGACGGTCTGGAAGGCTATCCGGTTTATACCCGTAAGGTGTATACCGACGTTTCCTATCTGGCCTGTGCGAAAAAACTGCTGGCCGTACCGAATCTGATCTACCCGCAGTTCGCCACCCATAACGCCCACACGCTGGCGGCGATTTATCAGTTAGCAGGGCAAAACTATTATCCTGGTCAGTATGAGTTCCAGTGCCTGCACGGCATGGGTGAACCCCTGTACGAGCAGGTTACAGGCAAAGTCGCGGATGGCAAACTGAACCGTCCATGCCGTATTTATGCGCCAGTAGGTACGCACGAAACCCTGCTGGCGTACCTGGTGCGTCGTCTGCTGGAAAACGGTGCCAACACCTCGTTCGTCAACCGCATTGCTGACACCACTTTGCCGCTGGACGAACTGGTTGCTGATCCGGTCGAAGCCGTGGAAAAACTGGCGCAACAGGAAGGCCAGACAGGTTTACCGCATCCGAAGATTCCCCTGCCGCGCGACCTGTACGGTAAAGGCCGGGAAAACTCAGGCGGACTGGATTTGGCTAACGAACATCGTCTGGCCTCGCTGTCCTCTGCCCTGCTCAATAGCGCGTTGCAAAAATGGCATGCCAAACCGATTCTCGAGCAGCCGGTTGCTGACGGTGAAATGACCCCGGTGGTTAACCCGGCCGAGCCAAAAGACATTGTCGGCTACGTGCGTGAAGCGACTCACAGCGAAGTGGAACAGGCATTACAAAACGCCGTCAATAATGCGCCAATCTGGTTTGCGACGCCGCCACAAGAGCGCGCCGCTATTTTGCATCGCGCCGCCGTTCTGATGGAAGGCCAGATGCAGCAATTGATTGGCATTCTGGTGCGCGAAGCGGGTAAAACCTTCAGCAACGCCATTGCAGAAGTGCGCGAAGCGGTAGACTTCTTGCACTACTATGCAGGCCAGGTGCGCGATGACTTCGATAATGAAACCCATCGTCCGTTAGGCCCGGTGGTTTGTATCAGCCCGTGGAACTTCCCGCTGGCCATTTTCAGCGGACAGATTGCCGCCGCGCTGGCCGCAGGCAACAGCGTACTGGCAAAACCAGCGGAACAAACCCCGCTGATTGCCGCCCAGGGTATCGCTATTTTACTCGAAGCAGGCGTACCGCCGGGCGTGGTTCAACTGTTGCCAGGCCAGGGCGAAACCGTCGGGGCGCAACTCACTTCCGATGAGCGCGTACGCGGCGTGATGTTTACCGGCTCGACGGAAGTCGCCACGCTGTTACAACGCAATATCGCGACCCGCCTTGATGCTCAGGGCCGTCCAATCCCACTTATCGCCGAAACCGGTGGCATGAATGCGATGATCGTCGACTCCTCAGCGCTGACGGAACAGGTGGTGGTCGACGTGTTGGCTTCTGCTTTTGACAGTGCCGGACAACGCTGCTCCGCGCTGCGCGTCCTGTGTCTGCAGGACGATATTGCCGACCACACGCTGAAAATGCTGCGCGGGGCGATGGCGGAATGCCGCATGGGTAATCCGGGTCGCCTGACTACCGATATTGGGCCGGTTATCGATGAAGAAGCCAAAGCCAATATTGAGCGCCATATTCAGGCCATGCGCGCCAAAGGACGTCCGGTATTCCAGGCCGTGCGTGAGAACAGTGACGATGCGCGGGAATGGCAAACCGGTACCTTTATCGCTCCGACGCTGATTGAGCTGGAAAGCTTCGATGAATTACAAAAAGAGGTGTTTGGTCCGGTACTGCACGTCGTGCGTTACACCCGTAACAATCTGGGCAGCCTGATTGAACAAATTAATGCCTCCGGCTACGGCCTGACGCTTGGCGTCCACACCCGTATCGATGAAACCATCGCTCAGGTCACCGGTTCAGCACATGTGGGGAACCTGTACGTTAACCGTAATATGGTTGGCGCCGTCGTCGGGGTGCAACCATTCGGTGGCGAAGGCTTGTCAGGAACCGGACCAAAAGCAGGTGGACCGCTGTACCTGTACCGCCTGCTGGCTAACCGCCCGGAGAATGCGCTGGGCATTACGCTTGCCCGTCAGGATGCAGACTATCCTGTCGATGCGCAGCTCAAGGCGGCTCTCGTGCAACCGCTGGAAGCCCTCACCGAATGGGCCGCCGATCGTCCGTCGCTGCGTGCGATTTGCCAACAGTTTGGTGAACTGGCGCAGGCCGGAACGCAACGTCTGCTGCCAGGACCAACCGGAGAGCGCAATACCTGGACGCTGTTACCGCGCGAGCGCGTACTGTGTATCACCGATGACGAGCAGGATGCGCTGGTACAGGTTGCCGCCGTGACTTCGGTGGGAAGCTTAATTCTGTGGCCGGATGATGCGTTCCATCGCGAACTGGCAAAACGTCTGCCAGTTGCAGTCTCCGGGCGGATTCAGTTTGCCAAAGCGGACAACATCACCACGCAGCCGTTCGATGCCGTTATTTTCCATGGCGATTCCGATCAGCTTCGCGCGCTGTGTGAAGCGGTGGCGGCCCGTGAAGGGGCGATTGTGTCGGTTCAGGGCTTTGCCCGCGGCGAAAGCAATATCCTGCTTGAGAGGCTGTATATTGAACGCTCCCTGAGCGTCAATACCGCCGCCGCCGGAGGCAACGCCAGCCTGATGACAATCGGCTAAGGTTGTGGTTAATTAAGGCTCCGGTAACGGGGCCTTTTTTATAAAGTCAGAGGGAAACATGAAACGAATTTTACTGACATGTGCAGCGCTGCTGCTGAGCGGCCAGGCACTGGCAGATGACTGCGCCAACGCGAATAATCAAGCTGAAATGAACACCTGTGCGGCAGAGCAGTTTAAAGCGGCAGACGCCAAACTTAATGAAACGTATCAGAATGCGCTGAAGCGCGCCGCCCCGACCCAGCGCGATTTACTGAAAAAAGCGCAAACTTCGTGGATAACCCTGCGCGATGCAGACTGTGCGTTAATCAGTTCCGGTACCGAAGGCGGAAGCGTCCAGGCGATGATTTCCAGCCAGTGTTTAACGGATAAGACCAACGAGCGCGAAGCGTTTCTCGCCTCGCTTTTACAGTGTGAAGAAGGCGATTTAAGCTGTCCGCTACCGCCTGCCAGCTAACGCACGCGGATCCCTTCGATAATCATCCGCTGTACGCTCTCAACGGTCTGGTTAAAAAAGGCTTCATCACGCAGCGTTGCGCCCGTTACCGCCTCTACCTGGGGGGCAAAATCTGCATAATGTTGTGTTGAAGCCCAAATCATGAAAATCAGATGGTGCGGATCGACAGGAGCCAGTTTCCCACTGCTGACCCATCCGGCAATCAACGCCGATTTATCATCAATCAGCGTTTTAAGATCACCCGTTAATTCAGCCATCAACAATGGCGCGCCCGCCAGCATCTCCATGCAGAATAACCGGGAAGCCTGCGGGTAATCGCGCGACACTTCCAGCTTAAGGCGAATGTATTCTTTAATGGCCACCAGCGGCGCAAAGTCTTCGCGAAACGCCTTCAGCGGTGCCAGCCAGATATCAAGAATTTGCCGTAAAACGGCAATATAAAGCACCTCTTTTGACGGGTAATAATAGAGCAGATTAGTTTTTGACACCCCCGCCTGCTCTGCCACCTGTTCCAGACGCGTACCGTGGATCCCATATTGGGAGAAGATATTTAATGCCGCGGTTAAAATAGCCTGACGTTTAGCACTGACGGCCTGCGAGCGTTTACCGTTTTTTTTCTCTGCGCGTTGGACCATGCGCCCTCTCCTTCTTGTGAGGGCGTCAGCATACCAAATCACACGGTGAATGGTTAAATTAAAGCGATTCAGGAGGCGCCGTCTGCGGCTGCGATTTTTTCTTCTTGAACTTCAGTTCGCTGACCAGCACGCCAACAATAATGAATGCTGCGCCTAACAAAGCCAGTAGCGGTAGGCGTTCACCCGCCAGACGACCAAAGATCCCCGCCCACACCGGCTCTCCGGTATAGATGACCGTCGCCCGCGTCGGCGAAACGCTGCGCTGCGCCCAGTTCATGGTGACCTGAATAATCGCGCTAAAAATGCCTAATCCCAGCGCAACCACCAGCAATCCTGTCGACATCGGCGGTACAGACTCTCCTGCCGGGGCCATGGCAATAAACGCCACCACAGAAGCGGTTGCCAGTTGCACCACCGTTACCCGACGCACATCTACTTTTCCCGCCCACGCGCTAATCAGAATAATTTCTGCCGCAATTGCCACCGCGCCCGCAAGCGTGATCCACTCACCTTCACCCAGCGCCAGTAAATTTCCCCCCGGCCCGGCAAGAAAAATCAACCCGATAAAGGCCAGTACAATCCCGACACACGGCATTAAACCTGGCATACGCCCCAGACACAGCCATTGCAACAGCGGCACCAGCGGTACATACATCGCGGTAATAAACGCCGATTTACTGCTGGGAATAAACTGCAAACCCCAGGTTTGCAGGCTATAGCCCAGCGCTATCGCAATGCCGATCGCCACGCCGGCTTTAACCTCCAGCCAGGTCAGCTTATGCAACGTTCGCCACGACAGAAGCGCAACGGCCAGCGCAGCAGTCGCAAAACGCACACCGACAAAGAAAAAGGGCCCGCTCAGAGTAACGGCATATTGCACCGCCAAAAACGTTCCACCCCAGAACATGGTGATCACAATGAGGATCGCCTCCTGAGGTTTAACAGAAAAGGAATAACGAGAAAGTAAAGACATGAGACACCCGATTAACAGAATGTCATTAGTCTGCGTTGCGTTTTGTTACAGTTCAACCTTGCAGACAAAAAAAACCGCCGGAAGA
>NZ_SZWZ01000106.1:0-4310 GCF_005281025.1 Citrobacter sp. wls714
GCGTCGGCCTGTTCATGGTGGTCGGGGGCTGCTGATGACGTACAAATCAGTTAAACAAGGGCTGCCGCGTTCGTTCACCCGCGTATGGGTGATGACCGACACCGGGCGGGAGACTACCGGCTACGTTAAATCAGATGGCGAGTGGTTCATTAACTGCCCGCGCATCCGGGCTACTGGTGCGAAGGTGCTGAGGTGGAAGGAATGAAACTAGGTGGATTACTGAAAAACAGCAGGATTTATCGTGTTGGCGAGGGCGTCATGAGCTCGTTCATACCACCAACTACCATTAACAGCAGTGAGCGGCTTAAAGGCCAGGGTGGAAACGTGACGGTTGTGCTGCGCCGGAGGAGTGAAACATGGCAACTGTAACAAGTATGGTTAGCGCGTTGAATGTGACGGTCGTTTATCGCGTTGCTGGAGAGGTTAAAACCTTCAGTGAGACAGTAGTTTCACCAATCGTCATTGAGCGTTATTTGCAGCTTGAATGTGGCGATGCCATAGGACTTTTCGTGCCGGTAGGTAAAGGTCAGCAGGTCAATGCGCTGAATATCGAGTGGTTTGAGATTGAGCGCATTCCGGTGCCAAAGGAGTAACTCGTGTCGAGTGTTGCAAACTGGTCATATACCGCCACGGCAACCATCTGGCGGAAGCTGGAAGGCAATGACGAATACGGCGACCCGCTTGGCTATGCCGAACCTGAGCAAATCCTCTGTGATTACGAGGGCGGACTCAGCAAGAAGTTAGCCAGCCTGGGCGCTGAAATTGTCGTTAAGAACACCGTCTGGACGGAGTTCGCGTTGGCGTCCGCGGGTGACTACCTGCTGCTTGGCGCATCGACAGAAGCCGACCCGGTCGTCGCCGGTGCCGATGAGGTGCGGCAGGTTATCCGCTATGCCGACACGTTCGAGCGACTGGCGGATGATTACGCCATCCTTACGGGAGTGTAGCCATGGGCATTAAAGTGCGTGGCGTTAAGCAGTCGAAAGCCGGGTTAAATCGCATCATTAACGACGTGAAAGGGCGCAAGGTTGTCAGGGCGTTACAGTCCGCGATGATAATAGGCAGCTCACAGGCCGCACTTTATACGCCGATCGACACTTCGACATTGCTCAATAGCCAGTATCGGGAGTTGATAAACAACGGCGTTCGGCTGACCGGACGTGTTGGTTACACGGCGAACTACGCTGTGTTCGTTCACGATCCGAATGTGCCGCAAACCTTCCGCCGCGCCACAGCACAGAAAGAGTTCCTCACTAAAGGCTTTGAAGACACCCGCAGACAGATTGATGCCGTAATGCGCAAGGAGCTTTCAGTATGACACCTGCCATGTATGAGCGCGTGCGTAACTATTTCGTTGATGCCGGGCTTACCACTGGCTTCATTGTTCAGTTGCTGGCGTGGGACGATACAACGAAGTTAACCGATTCATTCATCGTTTTCAGACCTAACGGTGGTACCGACATCCGAAATGACCTCGGATCTGACCACTACGTTCTGGTGGATGTCATTTCCGCCAAGGATAAGCGCCGTGCAGCCGCTGAGAAGGCTCAGGAAATTATCAATTATGTCGAACAGAACGATATTACCGACGAATACCTTGGACTGATTCAAAACCTCGGCAATATGCCTGCACCTATCCTGACCGAAGAGGGCCGCCTGGTCTTTCGGCTCCAGTTCATGTGCGTTTACGGCGAATAACCCCATCACTAACCCATCAGGCTGCCATCCGGCGGCCTTTTTTATTTGAGAGGTACACATGCAAGGCTGTGCTAATGATTTTGGCAAGCTGATCGGGAAAGTAGCTGTGCTACGCATGGCCTTTGGCTGCCCCGACGCAGTGCCAGCGCTTTCCGAATGGAAGCGTCTCGGCGCTATGACGACCAAGGGCATCGACTATTCGATGAACACTATCAACTCCGAGGCAGATGATGCTAAAGGGCTAGTTGAGAACCTGGTCAACAACATGGATCTGACGATCTCCGGTGAAGGGGAGTTTCGTAAATCTGATAAAGATAACGAGATCGGCGCATGGCGTCTGTCGAAGTACATCTTTGATGAAGTCCAGGCTGGTCGTCAGCCTAACCTGTGGGTACGTTTCGACTTTGCTGGAGAGAACGCTGGCACTTACATCCAGGGCTACATGAACACCACGTCATGGTCTGGTGACTTCGGTACCAACGATATCTCTACCTTCTCCGGCGAGTGGAAGGTCTACGACGCCGACACCGTTGTGTTTGAGGTTGCTGACTCTATCGCGGCCACTGGTGTAGAGGTTACCCCCGCAACTGCTTCTCTGGTCGTTGGTGCAACCCAGCAACTGAGCGGCGCGGTTCAGCCAACCGATGCGACTAACAAGGCGATCACCTGGACGACTTCGGCGGCATCTATCGCAACCGTCAGTTCAACCGGTCTGGTAACGGCAGTAGCCACCGGAACCGCGACCATTACGGCAACAACCGCAGATGGTGACTTCACCGATACCTGCGTTGTTACCGTGACAGCTGCACCGTAATCACTACAAAGGGCGGCGTGCTGCCCTTGATACTGGTTATGGAGAACGATATGACACCTTTGAAAGAGATTGGCGAGTGCCTGATTGGTGCTGGAGGCCGTGAATACTTCTTCCGCCCATCATTCCGTAACATGACGCGGATCGGCGAACCAGAGCATATCGTTCGCACTTTCTATGCGCTGTTCAATGACGATGTGGCAAAGATGCTTGAGGCGGCGCGAGAAATTCACAGTGCTATACCAGAGCATCAGCGCAGATTTTACGCCCACTATTTCGGTGACGTTTCGCTGCCACGCTGGGCACTTGATGCAGCAGGTTCTGCCTCGTTTGTGCGTGAGGCATTGCTTTCGGCTATTAACGTCATTCAGTCATGCTGTGACGAGGACATTTCTGAACTGACAGGCTGGCACGAGCCATCACGTACTGGAAGGCGTGCATTTGTATGGCGCCGCGGCTTGCTCCCGCCTGAGAACCTTATTCTGATAGCTCAGTCACTGATCATGCATGGCATCATCGGCAGGGCAAAGGTTCGTAAGTTGCAGAAGCACGAAAGCAAGGAAACGACTCCTGAGTTTCATGCGACTGAATACATCATGGCGGCGAGAAATCATTTCGGAATCAGCAGGGAGGAGGCTGAAAACCTCACAATGACAGAATTTGCGATGATGCTTAACGCCAAATACCCCGATCAGAAAGGCTTCACCAGGGAAGAGTACGACGCTGTTATGGACGATGACGATCGCCGTTGGCAGGAAATGATTGAGCGCGAAAAATCAGCAAAGAAAGCCGCATGAGTTAATAATGCATGTACCGTAATCGCCTGACCGGGCGTAATATGGATCGACAATAAAACTCAGGGGATAAGAGTGAAGAAAATACTTTTGGCTTTGGTGATTCCACTGGTTCTGGCTGGCTGTAAGCCTGGCGAGGAAAAGGCCATATCTCTGGCGAAATCTGAGGTTGCTGTAAATCTTAAAGACCCGACCAGCGCACAGTTCCGGAACGTAAAAGTATCAAAGATGACTGATGCCGAAGATGGTCATGTCGTCGCTGTTGTCTGTGGAGAAATCAACGGTAAGAACGGTTTCGGTGCCTATGCAGGGTTCCATCCATTCTTCGTTGAGCTGAACATGAAATCGAAAGGGATATTCTCGAAAGGCGTCGATTATACGCTTGGGGAGCATTTCCTGAGCACGAGTGATACACCGACTCCGCCAGCCTACACCGAACGATGCCAATAAACGACACGAATAACTAACCCACCTCTCGGTGGGTTTTTTTATGCCCGGAGAAAAGTGATGTCTGAAAAAGCAGGCGAGATTTATTACGACATCGAGGCCGATGTTTCTGGCTTGCTGAAGGCGCAGGGGAAGGCCAATAAGTCACTCGACTCAATCGGCAACTCTGCCGCCAACGCAGCCAAAAAGATGGACGAGCTGCAGACCAATATCAATCGCGTGGCTGGTGCTATTGCAGCATCTCTCGTTGTTGACTGGGGCAAGGCGTTTCTGGTTGCCGCTGACAACATGAGTCAGCTTAACGCGCGCATTGAACGCCTGACAGGCAGCGCTGCGGCTGCATCACAGACGATGCAGAGCCTGATGCGTATCAGTTCGTCGACTGGCGGTTCGCTGCAGGACACCACAAAGCTGTGGGAAACCCTCAGCACTGCTCTCCGCGATACCGGCGCAACGAACGGCCAGATTATTCAGCTCACCGAGACGCTTCAGAAAATCGGGCGCATCGGCGGATCCTCATCCGAAGAAATGGCTAATGCTCTTCGTCAGTTCGGCCAGTC
>NZ_SZWZ01000109.1:0-5465 GCF_005281025.1 Citrobacter sp. wls714
ATTCATAGCGTTTTTACCTTTTAGAAAGATGAGCCTGTTCGCACAGAAAAGCCGCCCCGAGATGGTCGCCACCATATACGGCAGTTCTCAGGCTCAGCTTTCTGAAAGACTCGGGATTTTCATGCGCTGCGATGCGCGGTTTACTGCGGGCATAAAAAAGCCCCGCTATTGCGAGGCTTGATTAAATCATTCAAATTCAGATAGATATAATCACTCAATGAATAGATATTCGTTGAATTGAATAGCTATAAATAGACATGACCAACTGAAATATTTTTCAATTTTGCTTATTTAAGGCACTGCGTGTTGATGTATTCATGCAGCCCATGAATCATTTCTTTGGTAACTTCGATTCCGTCCCGGTGATCGAAATAATTCCGTCTAGCGTCTGGAGTAAGTTCGGGGGCTCCTGCATCATCCACGCCGGTGGCGGAGGTGGCTTTGGACACTCTAGGGCAGGTTGCGGAGATGCGCAGCCGCTTAGCGCCAGAATCGACATCCCGACGCAAATCGCTAATGGTTTTTTTCGCATCGGCTAGTTCCTTTGTGTATTTAGCATCAAGTGCAGCGACATCGCGCTGGCGAGTCTGCATGTCTTTGATGGCGGCGTTCGCCAGGCTGAGCTTTTCAATGGCTTTGTCACGCTGGTCTTTATAGGTGATGGCGTTGTCGCGGTAGTGATTAACAGCCCAGCCAAGCGACACGATGATGCAGACGACAACTGCAATGATGATTGCGGTTAACCTGCTCATTTCTGGCTCCAGGTGCAAACTTCATATTCAACGTCGCGCCGGTTCATCAGCCCTTTCCACTTCTTACCACCTGCATATACCCATCGCTTTAGCTCAGAGCATGTTCCGGCGTAATCTTTCGCGTTGAGTTTCTTCAGTAAAGTGGAGTTGATGGTTGCGGTAGCGCCGACGTTGTAAGCAAAGCTGTAGATTGCTGCTCGCTGAGTTTCAGTGGTCTGCACTTTGATATGCGGATCAACCTGAGCGGCGATGCGTGTTAAATCTTTCCGGGTTAGTGCGTCGCATTCTTTATCGGTATATCGCTTTCCGGGGATTATGTCGGATCCGGTGTGACCATCACAAACAGTCAGCACTCCAACAACATCTCGATAGGCCACATACTCTCGACCTTCAAGCCCATCCTTTCCGGATAGCATCACGGTGGCAATTGCGATCGCCCCGCCGCCGATACTGGCAGCGATTTTATTTCTGAGCGCCGGTGACATTCCCATTCAATCTGTCCTCGCGCTCTTTGCGCTTGTAGTACCAGTTGATTCCGAATGTGCCGACAGTACAAAGAATACCCACGATTAGAGCCCAGTCATTTAGGGAGAGAACTCCGCCCATTGCAGTAAGTCCTCCAAACCAGTAACTGAACCATTCTCTGATTTTGTCCATACGGTACATGCTCTACCCCCAACCTGACTACATGGGGATCTGTTCAAATTAGGAATAGGGATGATGGTCGCTTGAACAAATCCAGGATACTTTGATCGGTAACGTGGTTTGCTCGCGATTTAAGGCGTGGGCAGATCAGGCAGGAGGCTGTTATCGCAGTCTCCTGCCACCCATTTTCACGAAGCCCGCAATTGAGCGGGTTTTCTTTTTTGAAGCGCACTAATCACCGTAGCCACAGATATTCAGCAATGAGTTGGTTGGGTCTGGTTCTTGGTGGTAATGCGCTCGAAAAAAGCCAGCGGCGATGCTGGCAAGATGAGGGTAGTGCGTTGAGCTTTCGCTCTTATGGTCCTGGTAGGTATTTGGTGCACCATTCAGGGATCGAACCTGAAACCGATAGCTTAGAAGGCTATTGCTCTTTCCTGTTGAGCTAATGGCGCTTAATTGGTGGGCCGCGAAGGATTCGAACCTGTCTACCCTTCCCTTATGAGGGGACCGCTCATACCAAATGAGCTTCCGGCCCAGAAACGGCAAAGCCCCGGCGATTAACCGAGGCTCTTTTGTGTAATTCGGTCGACAACCAAAGCTATGGCGACGATATCAGATTTATATGAAATATATGCTTTTCAATCCAGTTTTGCAAGACTTGCATCTAAATTTGTCGCCTTTTGTTGTGAACGTGATCGCGTTACTTGCAATAAAGCGCTGCTATCAAGACGCATGAATGTGTGTTTCATCTCCAGCCATCGATCGGTAAATGTCTCTGACCAGTTCTTTGGTGTGACGCCAACCAATTCTGCTAGCTGCTGATATTCGTAAGTTTCTCGCCCTGCCAGTTCTGCTTTCACGTCCTGCGCCGCTAACCATATAAGTGCCTTCAATCTATCCAGTGTTTTTCCTGCCACCTTCTTTGTGCCAAGGGAGGATTTGAACTCTGCCCACGCCCATTGAGTGATCGAAACCTGATTCTCCCATCGCACATTCTCGCTGTAGTTCCAGAGTAGCCACGCCTTCTGATGTTCATCGAGTGACAACACTGCACGACGCCACGATGCTGTTGAATACTCAACAGGTTGCACCAGTGCGATAGATGAACCTTTTGCGCGTGATTGCTGCCCGGGGATTGGCGGGCTGGTTGGATTCATCAGGCGACCGTTAGCAGGATTAACCACCTTCAGGCGAGATCGGCTACGCGGTGTCGCTTCAAACATCGCATTCTCGGCAAACGCTACCAACTGGCCTTTCGTTGCGCCACTCAGGTCAGCAGTCGCTA
This sequence comes from Citrobacter sp. wls714, assembly GCF_005281025.1. Taxonomy (NCBI): domain Bacteria; kingdom Pseudomonadati; phylum Pseudomonadota; class Gammaproteobacteria; order Enterobacterales; family Enterobacteriaceae; genus Citrobacter; species Citrobacter sp. wls714. The sequence continues at coordinate 2,683 of NZ_SZWZ01000109.1, forward strand.
CAATGAGCTGCTCGCGTACAAACTGCAGGTATTGAGTATTCATGCTTCTGCTCCTGATGGTTTATAGCGGCTGATGTAATTGCGTAAAATTCGGTAGTCCGTAGCAAATGAACCTGGGTGACGGTAGATGCGTAACCGAGTCCAGCGCAGACGAAGGTGATCAGCAAAGTAGGATTCGAATGTCATGCGGACTCCAGCTCAGTAATGGTCAGTTCAAGTCGACCGCCTTTAACGATAGGCATTTTCACCACGCGGTAATCGACGACCTGTACGTCATCCATCCAGAAACCGGCTTTCGTCAGCGCGTCGAATGCAGCCTTTTGCAGGTTGTCCAGGTCGCGGCGGCGGCGATCAGGCATGTGGCACTCAATGCGAATCTTGAGGGGTGACTCGGTGCGGATATCGAGCATCCCATCGGTGATAATTTTCGACACTGCGGCGCGGTATGCGATTCCGTCCGCGCTGATGTGAGTGCGCCCGCGATTGTGCCGGTAATAGCGGTTATTACTGGGTGGCCACGGGAGCCAGATTCGATATTCGTTCATGATTTAACGAGCCCCTCTTTCAGCCAGATAACCTGTGTGCGAGCCATGCCTTCCAGTGCGCACTCTTTCGCGTATTCCGCATCAACAAGATGGGTGCGGCGATCAATCTCTTCGTGGCATGCATGGCATGCGATGGTGGCGATAAGGTCAGGCGGCTTAATTCCGGTACCGCACAGTCCAGCCAGGCGGATATGCGCCAGAACGGACGTTTCGGGGTTGCCGTTGCAAACTCCCGGGATTCGAACTTGGCACTCACGCCCACGTGCCGCTTTGCGTAAATCAGCCATTTGCTTTTCTCCGTGCAGCACGGCGCAGCCACATGACATCAGCCAGGTGAGCCGTATAGTGAAAGGTTTTGATATCGGATGGATTGACGATCGGCTTGCGCTTGCGGCGAGCTGGAACGTTGAAGATGCCGCGCTCCATGACTTTAGCGAGAGGTGTCATTGTGCTCACCCCATTGCTTGGCCCACTCAATTTCGATGCGGGACTTTTCGCTGAATTTCACGTTCTGCTGAGTGCCGAACCAGTAGATAGCCTCGATGACTTCTACCATCTGGCGCACAGTCATCTTGCTGGTACGTTGACCGAACATCACAATGCCGCCATCCAGACCGGGAGCCATTCGTTGTTCCTGCTTCTTGGACTTGGCGACCATTGCGGTTATCAAGTCTTTCCAGTCGTCTGAGTCGTATTTGTTGCCGAACCAGAGAACCTGATCGGAGAGATCTTTCAAAAGCGGCCATAATTTCCGATTCTGCTGTGCGGTGCGCGTCATCTCTTTGATGTCGAGAATAAGCGGGCGCTTAGCGTCGACCGGCAACTCACGTATGTAGTTGATGGCGTTCTGCTTTACGGATTCGTTTACGAGGTGGAATTGTTGCTTCATACGCCACCTCCGAGAGGTAACGCAGGATGCAGAAAATCGCAGGTGCATTTCTGCATCTGTGACAGCTTGTTTGAAGTACTCTTTGTGTTTCGCATCTAATTTCCCAATCAGATGCAGAGGTCACAGCCGGGTGCTCAATCCGACTGCGACATAATTATAACATTAAATTTGAGAGTGAGTAATGTTGCTTGACGTTGAGAATTATCAGCCAGCACTACCCGTCAAATCTCTCATTCCATGCCATGATGGCCGAATCTCTTGTCTGTCTCATTGGTCCAGTGGTGTGGCATCTTTCACAATAAACTGCCCACTCACCATTCGTGCCATCGGTACGCGCAAATGATTCCTCTCCATCTTCCTGTTTAAATCCGCAAAAAGGGCACGGCTTAAATTCGATTTCCATCACTTCACCTCCTGCGCCGTTTTGATTATTGAAGCCAGACAATTCTTGCACGGAACCTGTAATGAACCCTGCTCAATGCTCAACAGTGCATGCTGAGCATCCTGAAACAGCCAGTCTGAAAATTGTGGCGCATGTCCGCACCACGTCTCTATTTCATGCTTTGCGAGTTTGACACCGTCACGATAGTCATATTTGATAATGTGCTTACTCACGGCTTAACCTCCTGTTGCGGTGCTGCTGGATATATTTTTTTCATCCAGTGGCTGACGTCATTTATCTTGAATTGATATTCATCATCAGCAAACTCACACCCATCCCACTGAATTCCGTCATGAATTCCTTTAGATGGAGAAAAAACCCATATATCAAAATCGTATTTATCCGGCATCCGCTCGCTTACCGGAATCCATGTATCTGGAGTTACCGGAGAGTTGCCAGCCTCATAAGCAACACGCAGCCAGTGGTAAAATGCCTCAGTGGTTACACAACCACAATCGACGTCTATTGGCTCATTTTGCTGTGATAGCCATTGGTCGAATGGCAACCTGCAATCTACCATGTCGAGGTGTTGCTCGTTATGGTAGCCAGCCTGAAGCATGGCGGCGCGGCATGCAAACCATGCAGATTCAGCAATTGACCCTAGGCGTTTCTTTGCTGATAAAGAATAATTATTCGGTTGATAGTATTTCTCCCATTCCCTGCCGAACCATGAATAGAAATTATCATCCTCATCCACTAACACTGGCTGCGTTAAACTTGGAGATGGGTAGACAACTCGGAAAAGTGTGGACGGTTTCGATTCAAGCAAGCCTTCCAGTTGCTGTTTGCTGTAATCAGTCCAACTTCCATCGTCTAATACCTGATACACCGCTTCCTGCGACGCCGTCCTCCGCACCGACAGCAACTCGTCGATAGCCTTCACAGCATCAGCCATTGCGTAGCCGAG
>NZ_SZWZ01000108.1:0-10163 GCF_005281025.1 Citrobacter sp. wls714
AATCGTGTGAACGAGGCGCATATTAGCGAGGGTGATGAAGGTTGTCAAAGGACGAAATGCAATTGTGCGTTCGTTTGCTGACAAAATCAGCAAAGCGGCGAACTTTCCGTCTTTTTATGCTTTTGCCCCATTCTGGTGCGTATCTACCTTTTCCAGGGCAGCCACAGTCATCTGTATAAGCGTACAAAAAATGTCGTTCTTCATTTTGCTCCTTACCTGACGCGGCGTCAGCGTAAAACGCCGCTTCAGACGAAACTGGCAAGTATCTTGCAATCCTGAATCACATGACTGCCAGCACGGGTTCTGGTATTCCGACAGGAGGCAAAATGAACTTCAGACGACTGAAATATTTTGTAAAAATCGTCGATATTGGTAGCCTGACCCAGGCAGCGGAAGTGTTGCACATCGCGCAACCCGCGCTGAGCCAGCAGGTCGCCACGCTGGAAGGCGAACTGGATCAGCAATTGCTGATTCGTACCAAACGCGGCGTCACGCCCACGGAAGCGGGGAAAGTACTGTATACCCACGCCCGAACGATTTTACGTCAGTGTGAACAGGCGCAACTTGCAGTCAATAATGTTGGCCAGACTCTGAGTGGTCAGGTTTCTATTGGCCTGGCACCGGGTACGGCGGCATCATCCATCACTATGCCACTGTTACAAACAGTACGTGCCGAACTGCCTGATGTACTGGTCTATTTGCATGAAAACAGTGGGGCAGTGCTAAATGACAAGCTTCTCAGCGGACAATTAGACATGGTAGTGCTCTATGAGCGCTCGCCCGTGGCGGGCATAAGTTGTCAGCCGTTGCTGAAAGAAGATCTTTTCCTGGTGGGGACGCGTGAGTGCCCGGGCCAAAGCGTCGATTTAGCCGCAGTGGCGCAGATGAATCTGTTTTTGCCGCGGGATTACAGTGCGGTACGTTTGCGGGTGGATGAGGCTTTTTCGCTACGTCGCTTAACGGCCAAAGTCATTGGCGAAATCGAGTCTATCTCGACCTTAACGGCTGCCATTGCCAGCGGTATGGGCGTCACTGTGTTACCCGAATCGGCAGCCCGCGCACTGTGCAATGCAGCAAATGGCTGGATGGCGCGGATTACTGCTCCATCAATGAATCTGCCGCTCTCGTTGAATGTGTCGGCCATGGGGGGCTTGTCGCCACAAGCGCAGGCAGTCAAGGAGATCCTGTTGTCGCTGGTTAGCCGACCAATGCTGGAAAACCGTGAGTTGCAGCTGGTGAGCTAAACCTTATTCCCAAGAGGAATAAGATGCAGGTTTTTATTATTTGTTATGCCGGGCATCAGACTTTAACAATAGCGTAATGTCTGATGTGCCCGGAGTGTAAAGTGAATTTCCAGCAACTTAAAATAATCCGCGAGGCGGCCCGTCAGGATTACAACCTGACGGAAGTCGCGAATATATTGTATACCTCGCAGTCGGGCGTCAGCCGACATATTCGTGAACTTGAAGATGAACTTGGCATCGAAATATTTATTCGTCGCGGGAAACGCCTGCTGGGCATGACCGAACCGGGTAAAGCCTTACTGGGCATTGCCGAACGTATTCTGAATGAGGCCAGCAACGTCCGCCGTCTGGCGGATTTGTTTACCAATGACACCTCAGGTGTTCTGACGATAGCCACCACGCATACCCAGGCGCGCTATAGCCTGCCTGCAGTGATTAAAGCATTTCGTGAGCTTTTCCCGGAGGTGCGTCTGGAACTTATTCAGGGCACGCCACAGGAGATCGAAGCGTTGTTGCAAAATGGCGGAGCAGATATTGGGATTGCCAGTGAACGTCTGAGTAGCGATCCACTGCTGGTGGCTTTTCCCTGGTTTCGTTGGCACCACAGCCTGCTCGTTCCGCACGACCATCCACTCGTTAAGACATCGCCTTTAACGCTGGAATCCATCGCCCATTGGCCGTTAATTACTTATCGCCAGGGAATTACGGGACGTTCGCGTATTGATGAAGCGTTTGCCCGAAAAGGGTTAGTGCCGGATATCATACTCAGCGCCCAGGATTCGGATGTGATTAAAACTTATGTGGCGTTGGGACTGGGTATTGGGCTGGTGGCAGAGCAATCCAGTGGCGAGCAGGAGGAGGGCAGTTTGACCCGTCTGGATACCCGGCATTTATTTGATGCAAACACCGTCTGGCTGGGGTTGAAACGAGGACAACTACAGCGCAACTATGTCTGGCGATTCATCGAGTTATGCAACGCAGGATTATCCGTGGATGAAATTAAGCGCCAGGCAATGGAGCCGGATGAAATGATGATTGACTATCAGATATAAAGCGGGCTTTTCAATATCAATTACGTTGCCACTGGCGCTCTTTTGAGTGCGCCAGTCTTCCACTGACTCTGCGGCCTGCATTGCGCCGTTGTCTGTAGCGAAAAATTAAGCCCTGGTAATAAATGAGACAAAGCGATTAAGCACCCGGCTGACTTCTCGGTTTTTAAGCCATATCATCATAGTATTCACGTTACCTATCTGTGGCGTAATCGCATGGCTACGGATAGGGAAATTATGTTCATACTGTCTGACTACGCTCTCTGGCAACAGGGCAATCCCCATTCCGGCACTCACGCAGCCAAGGATCGCCTGAAAAGAGCCGAACTCCAGGGGATCGGCATAATCGACTCCCTGCAGCCGCAGCCATTGTCCCAGACGGGAGCGATAGTTACACCCCTTAACAAAGACCAGCGGTCTTGACACCTTGAGATCCGCGCCGGTAATGACATCCCGGTGTTCTGCCGCCGTCACCAGTACCAGCGTTTCCTGACATAAAATGTGCAATTGCAGAGGCGAATTTTCCGTGTGCAGTCCCTGATGATCGGCAACGAAAGCGATTTCCAGTTCATTGTTCAGGATGTGCTGCACCAGTACCTCCGTGGGGGAGGTTTTCAGGTTTAGCTCAACGGAAGGCATTTCGCGGTGGAAATTCGCCAGTATCGAAGGCAGACGTACCGCTGCGGTCGTTTCCATTGCGCCGATGCGTAACGGCCCCGCCACTTTTGTTCCATGCATGGACAATTCCGCTTCGTGTAACAGGGCCAGAATTTTGTTGGCATAGCGAAGAAGAAGCTCGCCTTCAGGGGTGATGTAGAGACGATTTTTCTCACGGACAAACAGAGATACGTCAAGGCTGGCTTCCAGCTGTTTGAGACGGGTTGTGACATTCGATGAAACGCAGTGCAGACTACGTGCAGCAGCGGATATGGAACCCGTTTCCGCAACCGTTTTAAACAAATTAAGCGAGGTACTGTTCATAGAAGGCATTACCTAAAGTGAATGTTTTCGTCATTTTTATTAACTTTTTATTATCATTTCCCTGTGTAATATAACAATCAAACTTAATTCGTCTTTTGAGGCCAAAAAATGGATCTCGATCACAGTGCTGTTGGCCATCGTCAGTTGAGTACTGCTGTATTTGGTATGATCGTCTTGACCTTAGGAATGGGAATTGGGCGTTTTTTATATACCCCTATGCTTCCCGTTATGCTTCATGAAGGGCTTTTTACCTTTTCGCAATTATCCTTAATTGCCAGCGCAAACTATGCAGGTTACCTCGTCGGCAGTCTCCTTTTCTCCTTCGGTATTTTCAACGCAATCAATAAGTTAAGAATGCTGTTACTGGCTTCAGCGTTACTCACAGCCCTGCTGATTTTTTTGATGGCACAAGTGACTCAGCCTGAAATTATTCTGTTAATCAGATTCCTTGCGGGTGTGGCAAGCGCGGGAATGATGATATTTGGTTCAATGCTGGTGCTCCAGCATACCCATAATCCTTTTGTTATCGCCTCACTGTTTTCAGGCGTAGGAATAGGCATTTTTATCGGTAATGAATATGTCATTGCTGGCGTGTCTTACGCGTTAGATTCACGCTTGTTGTGGATTGGCGCTTCCATACTTTCAACGATATTTTTCGTCATCCTGGTAATTTTATTGCCGAAAGATAAGCATATGATCCCCCCGGTAAAAGCAGTCGTAAGTGCGGAACCTGAAATCCAGTGGTGGAATTTAGCCTTACTGTATGGTCTGGCCGGATTCGGCTATATCATTGTCGCTACATACTTACCGTTAATGGCCCGGGGGGTTGGCAACACCTTTTTAGCCGACCATATCTGGTCCATTGTCGGTCTTGCCGTTATTCCTGGATGCTATGGCTGGTTATGGGCTGCGCGCAAGTGGAATATATTATCCTGCCTAAGTGTTAACTTAATTGTTCAGGCGAGTTGCGTAGTCATGGCCATATTTATTAACTCACCACTGCTACTAACCATTAGCTGTATTGGTTTTGGCGGCACATTCATGGGGACCAGTTCTTTGGTCATGCCGCTGGCAAGAAAAATAAGGGCACCAAAAAATATTAACCTTCTTGGCCTCGTTACGCTGACTTATGGGGTCGGGCAGATCGTCGGTCCATTAATTGTCAGTGCTTTCCAGAGCAATAAAAATGGAATGACCTATTCCATATTATTGGGTGCAGCCTCGTTATTCATCGCAGCAGGGATTAGCTATTTACAATACAGTAAAGTTAAATATTCAGACAGTTGGAGCAAAGAATGAAAAAAATGACAGTGGCTATACTGGGTATGGGACCGCGTGGTTTAAGTATTCTGGAAAGGATTTGTGCCCTGCATACAGAGTCTGCGATTAATGAACATATGCAGATCATTATTATTGATAAAAATGCCATGGGTGTGGGAGCGCATAGTTTGTCTCAGCCCGATCATTTATTAGTTAATACTGTTGCCTGTCAAATAACATTGTTTGGCGATGCGACCGTAAAAAATGCCGGCCCTTTTCGCCCGGGCCCATGTTTTCATCAATGGGCTAACAATCAGGGTTATCGCAAAGTGAATGATCGCTATATAAAAAGCGAAACAGGTAGAGCTATTGATGCAAATGATTACTTGCCTCGTCGCTTATTGGGGGAATATTTGAATTGGGCGTATGAGAGAATACTAAAAACGGTATTGTGCGTCCCTTTATGAACGATGGTTATCATCCAGGCGGGCTGGATATTGATATCAATCAGCATCCGATTAACTGCCTTGGGGAAACGCAAGAATCGATTTGGGTGTTAGGCAATCCAGCGGAAGGGGCTAATTTTTACACTTACGTATTGCCCCGATCCCTTGTCAATTCGAGGTTCCTGGTCGATGCCGGGCGCTGTGTAACCGATATGTATCAACAATTGCACCATCGCAATGTTCAGCATGAGGTTGTCATTAATGCAGACTGAGCAAATCCAGACGCACGGTAATCTCTGGCAAAATCTGCAATCCTCAATGATTGTGATCTCATTGGGTGTTTTCCTTGCATCCTGTGTGCTCGCCGGTAAATATCCCTTGATGTCTGCTTTAGCACTCGTTGCGTCAATATTGTATATCCTGTCAACTTTTTCATTCTGGTGGAAAAAATCATCGGCAAGAAGTGGGATACTCATTTTTCTCGCTTCGATGATTTTTCTACTGACAGCAAACAAGAGTGGGGAACTTAACCTCCTCGCTGTATTTGTACGATATTCAGACGTCATGCTCTTGCTGGTGGGGATTGCATTACTCCGGCAGGTGATGAACGCGATAAATTTTAACGCTGCGCTGGGGGCATATTTACTGCAGAAAAAACCGTCTCGAGTCACATTGTCCATTACGTTGCTGACCGCTTTTTTAACCTGGCCAATGAGCCTTGGGGCCATTCCGCTCCTGTTTGATAGCCTGAAAAAAGTGGTTCAACCGAAGTTTAACCTGGCGAAGATTGTCACTCGTACGGTATGTATCACGATGGTTTTAATGCCGACGACTATTGGTGCTGCGGCAGTATGGGCAGCTATGCCGGATATCCCTCATGTTCCGGCGATGCTGGTCGGCATTCCCCTGTTTTTATTCAGTATCCTGTTAAACCAGAAATCGCGTGTCCAACTGGTTGCCGAAGATAGTCATACGGTTTCTGACCGCGGCAATATGACCTCGATTCTTGCTTTTATCGGCTTGTTTTGGGGAAGCTTTATTCTATCTTTGAGCGTGCTGGGGTTGAATCCTTTGCAGAGCATCACCTTCACGGCAGTTGTTCTTTTTATCGTCAGCCATTTTGTGAATCGCAAAAAGCAGTGGGCACAACAACTGTCTGAATCTGCTCAGGGGATCTCCGGCGAAGTGGTATTACTCCTGGCATGTAGCCTATTAACATCGGTATGTATGATGTTATTTGCAAACATCCCGCAAGGCATTACAGCGTTTGTTAGCGGTCTTACAACTTTTCAGTGCTATGCCATTATTTTATTTGTTCTGCCCTTGCCTGGTATCCTCGGTATTCATCCCCTAATTATATTTAGCGTGTCGTGGTCGATTTTTTCCGACTATCTTTCCGGCAGCGTGGTGGATTATCAGATTTGGATTTGCCTTTTTATTGCTACGCAACTGCTATCTCCGGTATCGATAAACGCAATTTTTGCTGCTAACAGCCTTAATGTTTCTCCCGGCAGAACCAGTTTCCAGATGCATTATGGTTATGTTCTGCTGTTTAACCTGTTTGCGCTTAGCTACCTCGGCGCATTATCCACAATCATTTAGTTTACAGGAGTTGTTATGCCCTACGTAAATATTAAGATCACTAAAGAAGGTGTGACCGATAAACAAAAGAAACAGCTGATGGAAGGTGCGACTCAGCTACTGGTGGATGTGCTTAATAAAAACCCTGCTACAACCATTGTGGTTATTGACGAAGTCGATACCGATAACTGGGGGATTGGCGGCGTACCGGTGACCGAGTTGCGTAAAAAAAGCCAGTAATAGTGAATGTGATGGCGGGGGAACGTGCGTTCCTCGCCTGATATCCGCAGTCATCGTATTTTGCCCAAGATGCAGGTAATGATATTGGCCCTTGCCGGTGTCATAAGTTGAGAAAAATAACCAACATACATTATTGTCTCTTTTCTGAGGATGTCATATATGCATGCTTATCATCATATACGTTTGGGTAATACCTCGATTAATGTTAAAAAAAGCTTTGATGAGTTGCTACCTGATCCCTGGCTTAAAGCTGAAGATGGAAAATTTCGTTTTCGAAGTTATCTTCAGGCAAAAGCAGGGTGTGAAAAATATTTTAGTTTGTGTGAGGCCGGAGTTTTCTTTCAGTCTGAAAAAGTTAATACGTATTCAGGTGGTATCAGCAGAAAGTATCCAGAAATAAAACAGGATGTTGCCGAAGAAGTTATGAATCTGGTATTTAGCAAATTACTGCCATTGCTACCGAAGGAGAACTATAACGTAGGTATTCATCAAATAAGAATTACAACACATGATCGACAACCGGGCTATCCAGCTCCGGAAGGTATACATCAGGATGGCTTTAAGTTCATTGCCGTCTATTGCAGCGAAATGGAAAATATCGCCGGTGGCGATACTACGTTAATCCCTCATCACGACGGCGGAAATGACGCAACAACCTTCAAAATTCTGGCGGGGGAGGCGATCATTTTCAATGATGTTAATTATCTGCATTATACCGCACCTATCGTACCGCTGTTGCCCGGGAAAGGATTTCGGGATGTGTTTGTCATTACGTTTGATATCGAGAGTGAAAAATAATGAACATCTTACTGTGCCCACCCAAAATTCTTTTACAACACTCGCCAAACGCCTGGCATGAACTCCAGCAATCAACGCCGTTAGTGATAGCCACCTGCGCTAGTCAAAAAGCGGCGATCTTGCATCATATGGGGAATGATTTTACCTTTCTGTTTTATGAAAACTTTAACGATAATCCCCTGGTAGAACTGGATATTTATCATTATGCTCGTTCGAACAACGCCAGCGGTATTTACTTCCTGGCTGAAATTGATGTGCTCAGAGCGGCAAGGATCAGCGATCGTTTAGGTTTAACGCAGGGGCGTGAGAATGCGGTGATCCTGTTTCGCGATAAGTTTCTGATGAAATCCCGTGTGCAGCAATATCAGTTACCGATTCCAGCAATGGCTCGCGTGGGAAATGCGACGGCAATGGCCTCATTTATTGCGCAACAAGGATATCCCTGCGTGATAAAACCAAATGATGGACGTGGATCTCTGGGAGTGGTGGTTTTAAAAAATGAAGGTCAGTTATTTAAATATCTGGCGCAGATGAAATCCTCTGAATACCATAATTTGTTAATCGAGAAGTTTATCGAATGTGAGGCTTATCAGATCAACGCGTTGTATCTGCATGGGAAAACCATATTTATTTCCGCCTCTCGGGCCACGGTATCTTGTCTTGATTTTCTATCAGGGCAAACCTTAGGGCTGGTCATGGAAGATGATAATTCACTACACCAGAAGTTGATTGACTATACAAAATACCTTGCGAAAGAAGTCTTCCCTATTGAGAAAAACACCTTACTTCATCTTGAGGTATTTGTGGATCAGGGCGGTAATATTATTTTCGGCGAGCTTGCCTGCCGGTTAGGCGGATGTTTCGTTAATGAAGAATTAGGTGCGGCGTTTGGCCTCGATCCGCGTATGACATGGCTGAAGGCCTGTCTGAACGAAACGTATCCGCGGGATTTAGCGCAAAGAATACCTGTTATCCGGGTTGGACAACTGAATGTGCCGCCTTCTCAAGGAACCTTACAGGCTATTGCGGATAAATGTCCGTTACCTTTTGTGATCAATTATCGGGCTACAGGTGTTGTCGGACGTCATTACGATGTGATGAAACTGACGAATGGTGAGATTGTCAGTGCTATTGTTGAAGGTGAGTCCAGTCGCGAAATTGAGGAACATCTTGCGATGCTAACGCAATGGGTGATCGATAATACGCATTGGGTTAAAGATACGGTGCACTGAATATATTCATGACGGTGCCGGCGAAAACTATTGTTATCTGAACAACCGGCCAGGAGAGGTACTGGATGAGAGTATTGGCAGGTATTATCCTCTGTTTTCTCGTCGGGCAGGGATTCACTTTCTGTAACGTTCCACTGGGCATGATGTTTGGTGCCCTTTTTACCGTGCTTATGCTTAAACGTATTGGGTTCTCCGTATCCTCAATGCCGGGGAGTATCACGGTTATCCAGCTTTCTCTCGGAATCTCGATAGGGATTATGTTCAGAGATTTTTCATATGGCGAACATCGACAGATAAGCCTTTTGTTTGCTTTGTTATTACTCTGCTTATCTTTACAATTTACCTTGAGTTACTTCTGGTGTGTGCGGCGGTTAGGCTGGAGTAAAGAAGAGGCGCTTTTAGGTGCGGTGCCAGGAGCGATGGCGGCGGTACTGGCGTTAGCCTCCCATATTAAGACGCCGCCACAAAAGATTGTGATCTCGCATTCTCTGCGTCTCATTACCCTGACGTTTCTGGCCGGGTATATCACGCGTGGGGCATCTGCAGATATTCTGGCAGCGACTCCAGCCGTTTTTTTCTCCGGGCACAATCTGCTCTGGCTGACCGGAATGGTATTAGCAGGATATATTGCAGGGAAGTTTCTGGAGCGCTTACATTTCCCGGCACCCTTTATGATAACCTCGCTGGTTTGCGCGGCGGCATTGCACCCGTTATCTTCACAACCGCTAATTTTCCCCGATCTCTTTAACCAGATTAGCATGGTGCTGATGGGGATCTTGCTGGGGCATCATTTTACGACTTATTCGATGGCTGAATTTAGTCGTCATCTTTGGTCTTCGGTACAGCTTGTTCTCATTGGACTGGGAGTGACGATAATCATGGCATTTATCTCGGCGCGCTTGCTGGATTATCCCTTCCCGGTGTTGATGCTCTCCTGGGTTCCCGGCAGTGTGGAGTCGATGTCATTTGCCGCGCTGGCGTTAAAAGCGGATGCGAGCTTTGTTATGGCGAATCATATTATTCGTATGCTTCTCATTCATACCGTTCCAGCATTGGTTTTCTTTCGCAAAAGACAGATGAAAGTGGATTAATGTCTTCCTTGAAGAGCAAGGTAATGTTGTGGCGTTGCGGTTATTATTGCGCTTATTCGCTGCGACCAGCCCAGAACTATAGATATGGCGGCCCGGAACGCATACCTGACGCCGTTGTCAATGAGGTGCTTGCCAGGCTGGATGCGATTCTGGGTTAACACCAGAGATGCAAAAAAGCAAAAAGCCCGCTTAGTTTTCTAAGCAGGCTTTTCAAATTTGGCTCCTCTGACTGGACTCGAAC
>NZ_SZWZ01000023.1:0-93188 GCF_005281025.1 Citrobacter sp. wls714
GGGTGGAACCAGTCAAAGAAGAAAATGCCTTCTTCGGCCCACAGTCGGGTGAGAAAACCGAGGTCAGTTTCGCCGTACTGGACGCAGAACTCCCGCGGGGGATGGGATTCATAAAAAGAAGGCACCCAGTCGGTGACGCCGTTTTCGGTGAGCAGGGTGGTGGAAATGGCCTGGATATCCTGCTGCTGAAAGATGCGGAAGTTCTGTCGCAGGCCACAGCGCCAGAGCGGAGGCGAAATAGTCAGGCTGTAGTTCATCTGCCAGTCATTGTTTTCCCCGGTTTCCATCCCGGTGATGATGCCATGGAGATAGCGCTGTGGGGTGTTACCCTGCCAGATGGTCAGTGTGGCGTTTTTCTCGAGAAAACTGACGGCGGTGAGGCCGGACCGGTCGCTGGCAATATCGACCGTGAGCAAAAAGGGTGTGGAGAGATTCTGGTAGAGGGTGAAGCTGACGACAGCGGTTGCCGTCGGCATTAATCCGTCCACATCCAGCGTAAAACGCAGGCCATTTTGTGACATAACCTTATCCTGGATTCATTGGCGAAAAGGAACCACGGCCCGTTTGTGGCAGTGGTAATGGAGGACCGCCGTTTCAGACACGCTACCGCCGAAGTTTCCGGCATCCGCCATCTCCCATATATGAAACGTAACTCATTGCTGGCACAGATTTTTTCTCCGGCCCCGGACAAAAACAGCACCCTGCCATGACGGCAGGATGCTGTGGATTGACTCTTATGCTTCCAGCGGCGCACGCCAGTCATCAGCACCTGAGGTGCCTGCTGAAACGTGTTCCCACTCAATTTTGCGGTAAGCCAGAGAAACTCTAACCAGTTGTGTGAACTCACGCTTGGCGTCGTCCTGGCAGTGCGGCATATGGCAGTCGATATCGACAATGGTGGAGTCGGTCAGGCGGGTAGTGAAGAAGTGCTCCTGCTTACCTTCGACAGAGGTGCGATACCAGTGCAGTTCGGTGGTTGGCAGCATTTCACCGGAAGCCAGTGCGTTGTACAGCAGCGGAACCGCTTTGTTCAGCGCCACGGTGAAGATAAACGGTTTGTGAGAACGCTGGCCGCTTGGCTGGCCGGATTGCGGATCGGTCGGGACAGTGACGTTGTGGCTGAATTCTTGCACCAGCATTTCATCTTCATGACCCTGCACGTAAATGTTACCGACAGATTCAGCGGTAAACGCGCGATCGGTGATCAGTCCCTGGGTTTGTCCTTTAATTGAGATGTAACATGGAGTTGGCATCTTTGTAGCTCCTTTTGGGTGTTTGTAAGTGTTTTGTTGCTATTCCCCCGGGTCACCAAATAGTAATGAACCGGAGGGTTATCCATATTCATAGCGGGTTGGTCCATCACTTGTTGCTGATGCTTTTATTATTTATTTTGGCATTGTTGCATCAAGAATAAATATTATTTATCCCGATTAAACCCACTTTGTTTTATCATTTCTGACTTTGTGATTTATCAATAAAAACCTATTGATTTATATTCCTTGTGAATAATGAATTTTATGTGATTGTGTTTTTTCATAACTTATTCATCGTGTTACGTGTTTATTGTTGCGCAATGCATCATGCGATATTTATGGATATCATGTCGGACAGAACCGTTTCTGTGCAAGTCGTCACAAATGGATATATCTCTTTTCTTTTTTTAAAAGTGGTTTTAAAATTTATCTTCTGGCGTATCATACGCTTTAAAGTTAATTCTGCATCATGTTTTTTATATCGCAAAACCGTATTTTGAGTATTTCCTTAATAAAATGGGGAAGGTATTTTGTGGCTCAAATATAATATGTGAAACATAATCTGACGGAATATTTTATGAGTAATAACAAAGACGGAAGTATCGCTCCCAAAGAGCGAATTAACATTCGCTACGTCCCGAAAACAGACGGCCAGACGTCTGAGGTTGAGCTCCCGCTGAGCCTGCTGGTTACCGGGGATTTACTGGGAAGGCCGGATGACACCCCTCTGGATGAACGCCAGCCAGTCGCAGTTGACCGAAATACATTAAATGCGGTGCTGGCCCAGTCTGGTATTGAACGGAACGTTTCCGTGCCGTCGGTGCTTAGTGAAAAGGCTGACGCGCGTATGGATATCAGCCTGAAAGTCAATTCGATGGCCGATCTCTCGCCGGACAGCATTGCCAGCCAGGTGCCTGAGCTGAAAAAAATGCTGGAGCTGCGTGAGGCGCTGGTCGCCCTGAAAGGGCCGATGGGCAATATCCCGGCATTTCGCGCTCAGCTGCAGGCTCTTCTGGATAACGAGGAAACCCGCGAACAGCTGATTCAGGAACTGGGGCTGGCCAGCCAGAAATAACTTTGCACAAGGATTTCACTATGTCTTTACAGGAAGAAGTTGCTCCCGTCAGTGCCGCGCCAGAAGCAGGAACGTCATTGCTGGACAATATTATGGCGCAGAGCCGTTTTCAGCCTGAGTCTGAAAGTTATGGTATTGCCCGCCAGGGCGTGACCGCATTTATCTCGGCCCTGCTGCAGAACGAAGCGGAGTCAGTCGATATTCTGGCGGTGAACGCCATGATTGCGGATATTGACGATCGAACAAGTCGCCAGATGGATTTGATCCTTCACGACCCGGTGATTCAGGAACTGGAATCACTGCTGCGCTCCCTGAAATTGCTGGTTGAGCGTACCGATCCGCGCGAAAACATCAAAATTTACCTGCTGCATGCCACCAAAGAAGAGTTGCTGGATAACTTCGAATTCGCCCCGGAAATCACCCAGTCTGGTTTCTATAAGCACGTTTATTCAAGTGGTTACGGCCAGTTTGGCGGCGAGCCAGTGGCGGCAGTTATCGGTAATTATGCGTTCAAAAATAATGCGGCGGATCTCAAATTGCTGAAGTACGTCAGTGCGGTCAGCGCCATGGCGCATGCGCCGTTCCTGTCATCCGTTGCGCCGGAGTTTCTCGGCCTGGATTCCTGGACTGAGCTGCCGGGTATTAAAGATGTTGGCGCGATTTTTGAAGGGCCGGCCTATACCAAATGGCGCGCATTGCGCGAGTCAGAAGACTCCCGGTATCTCGGCCTCACTTCCCCACGTTTCCTGCTGCGTCAGCCTTACGCACCGGGCGACAATCCGGTGAAGAGCTTCAATTACCGGGAAAATGTCAGCCGCAGTCATGATGATTATCTCTGGGGCAATACCGCATTCCTGTTGGCTGCCAATATGGCGGAGAGCTTCCGGCAATACCGCTGGTGCCCGAACATTATCGGTCCTCAGAATGGCGGGGCGGTTAAAGCCCTGCCGGTCCATCTGTATGAAGCGATGGGGCAGTTGCAGGCCAAAATCCCGACTGAGGTACTGATTACTGACCGTCGTGAATTTGAGCTGGCGGAGGAAGGGTTCATTACTCTGACGATGCGTAAGGGCAGTGATAATGCGGCCTTTTTCTCGGCAAACTCGGTACAGAAGCCGAAAGTTTTTCCCAATACCCCGGAAGGGAAAGAAGCAGAGACCAACTACAAGCTGGGTACCCAGTTACCTTACCTCTTCATCATCAGCCGTCTGGCGCACTACATCAAAGTTCTGCAACGTGAACAGATTGGGTCATGGAAAGAGCGTGGCGATCTGGAGCGCGAACTGAATACCTGGATCCGCCAGTATGTGGCCGATCAGGAAAATCCGCCAGCTGAAGTGCGCAGCCGTAAGCCACTGCGTCAGGCGAAAATTGAAGTGCTGGATGTGGAAGGTGAACCGGGCTGGTATCAGGTGGCGCTCTCCGTGCGTCCGCATTTCAAATATATGGGCGCCAGTTTTGAACTGTCTCTCGTTGGCCGTCTGGACCGGGATTAATCATCATGATGGAACGGGATATCGGGATGCAGGGAAGTTTGTTTGAGCGGGTGGGGAATGCGGCCGGATCGTCGCGCCGCTTATCGTCACCAGGGCAGTTGTTACAGTCCATCAGACGCAACCTGGAAAACGTTCTGAATACCCGTTCCGGCAGTTGCTATGGTTCGCCGGAGCTGGGCATTCCCGATCTGAATGATGATGCGCTGGTCTCCAGTGATTTTCGTCAGGAAATTGGCCGGGGAATACGTGACTGTATTCTCCGTTACGAGCCCCGGCTTGTTGATGTGACGGTGGGCGCTGCGGTGCCGGATGATGCCGCCCCGCAGGAGTTACGTTTTCATATCGTCGCGCAGGTGAGTTTTCGCGATGCCAGAGATTTGCTGGAGTTTGAGATCCTGCTGGATAACCGTCAGCGCTACCGGGTGGAGTAAAACAAATGGCTTTTGAAGAACGTTACTATCAGGAAGAGCTGGATTATCTGCGTCAACTGGGGAAACTGCTGGCGAAGGACAAACCGTATCTGGCCCGTTTTCTGGCGGAAAAGGAAGGCGATCCGGATGTGGAGCGTCTGCTGGAAGCTTTCGCTTTTCTGTCAGGGGGGCTGCGGCAAAAACTGGAAGATGAGTTTCCGGAGTTTACGCACGGCATCATCCGCATGTTGTGGCCCAACTATCTGCGCCCGGTCCCGTCCATGACGGTCATTAAATACAGACCTGAAGACAATATAAAAGCGCCGGTACAGGTTTTACGTGAGGAGCTGGTCAGCTCAGGTGTGGTCCGGGGGGCCGCACCAGGGCGAAAAATCCTGAGTAACGATGACATTATGCCGCCGTCTGTCTGCCATTTTACGCTGGCCCGCGACACGTGGCTGCAGCCTTTGCAGATCCACGATGTGCGTAATGCGAGTAGCCTTGAAGAAGGCATCATTGATATTGCGTTTGTGACCAAAAACGGTGTGTCCTCCGACGCGCTGGATTTAAACAAAATCAGTTTCTGGCTGGGTAACGACGATGATTACACACGCTACCAGCTTTATTTGTGGTTCAGCGAACGTCTGATGGATGCTGAACTGATTGTGGGCGATCGTCGCATTGCGTTACCGGATTTATGGCTGGATGCTGCCGGGTTTGAGCGTGAGGATGCGCTGCTGCCGTGGCCTAAAAATGTTCATAACGGCTATCGTGTACTTCAGGAGTATTTCTGCTACCCGGAAAGCTTTTTTTTCTTTCATCTGCGTGATGCCATATCGCTGCCGGATGATTTTCACGGCGGTGCGTTTACGCTGCGTCTGCGTTTCAATCAGCCACTACCGGTGAATGTAAAATTACGCCAGGATTCCCTGCATCTCTTCTGCATTCCGGCGGTCAATCTGTTCCTGCATCAGGCGGAGCCTGTCAGTCCGGATGGTCGTTCCCCCCAGTATCCGTTAAGGGCCAGCCATCAGCATCCGGATGCTTACGATATTTTTCAGGTGCAGTCTGTCGCCAGTAAAGTTGTTGCCTCCGGAGAGGTCCCCGGACAGACAAACGCTGATCCACTGCGCTTCTGGCCCGAGTTTGAGAGCTTTAATCATCAGATTGAGTACAGCCGCCAGCGTGAAGTGGTTTACTGGCATCACCGGACAAAAACCTCTCTGTTCCATCGTGGCCTTGAACATGACATTGCCTTTGTTCATGCCGATGGCAATCTGCCTGATCCTGCGCGACTGAGTGGTGAAGCGCTCAGCGTGGCGCTGGTTTGTACCAATCGGATGTTGCCTGCGGAATTGCACACTGGCGATATCTGCGTGGCCGTGGGTAAAAATCCGGCCGTAGCCAGCTTCAGCAACGTCACGCGCCCTACGCGGCCATTGTACCCGGTCACGGATGGCGATATGCACTGGTCGCTGATTTCCAGTATGAACCTGAATTATCTCTCCCTGCTGGATCGCGATGCGCTGTTGCAGATCCTGCGTACCTTCGATTTGCCGGGGATCCATCATCCACAGCAGGCCCGTCTGTCGGGACAAAAGCTGGACGCCATTGAGAAGATGGAAACCCAGCCCATTGACTGGCTGTTTAAAGGCGTACCGGTCAGAGGGCTGTCCACCACGCTGTGGATCAACCCTGAGCCGTTTGTCTGTGAGGGGGAAATTTACCTGCTGGGAAGCGTGCTTACGCACTTTTTTGCACTCTATGCCAGCATCAATTCATTTCACCATCTGAAAATTGTTAACACGGAAAGCCGGGAGACATGGGTATGGCAGAACAGTGGCCAGCACGCTCTGATGTAGATTTCCCGGCGGATGTGCGGGATATCAGTTTTTATGTCCTGCTGGAATCGCTCTATCGCCGCTATGGCGAACCGGGGAGTGAACCGTCTCTGCGTACTGAGCCGGAAGATGAGGTGGTACTGTTTAAATCTGATGCCAGCATCGCTTTTCCGGGGAGCGATCTGACGTCGCTCACGCGCAGAGATAACGGGCAGTTCACACTGTTCTCAACATTTCTCGGTTTTTCCGGCAGCCAGTCGCCGCTTCCGGGTTATTACCTTGATCGGATGGCACGGGAATCTGCGCAGAATGAAGAAGGGCTGAAAGATTTTCTTGATGTATTCAGCCACCGCTGGACGCAGTTTGTCTACCACGCCTGGCGTAAATACCGCTACTACATCTGTTTTCGCAACGGCGGCACGGATGCATTTTCACAGCGCATGTATTCCCTTGTCGGGCTGGGTAACCAGAACGTGCGCGATATGCTTGCCATTAACCACAGCAAGATGCTGGCCTATGCCGGGGTGCTGGCTACGCCGGGACGCTCACCGGATGTGATATGCAATCTGGTCTCTCACTGTTTTGATTTACCGGATGTCGCCATTGAAAGCTGGCAATTACGCCGGGTGGCTATTGATCCCCGGCAGCAAAACCAGTTGGGTGTGCGCCATCTTAAGCATAAAACGGTAGGGCACGTGGCTGGCCGTTCGGTGATTGGCGTTAATTTTACGCTGGGCAGGCATGTTCTGGATCGCAGCGGTAAATTCCTGTTGCGGATTGGCAACCTTTCCATGTCGCGCTACCTCTCGTTTTTACCGGATGGGGATAATCACAAGGCGCTGTCGGCGTTTATATCCTTTCTGCTACGCGATCAGTTTGCCTGGGATCTGCGCCTGGATCTGGCGCCGGAACAGGCCCAGGGGATGCAACTGGGCGACCGTTCGCGTGCCTGCCTGGGCCGTACCGCCTTTATCGGGCAACCGAAAACGCCACCGTCCGTCACTCTCCACATCAGGGAATAAATTACATGGAGTCATATATGGCTGAGGAAAAATCAAAGTCTTCCACACTGTCGCTGACGCTTCAGGTAATGAACGGCAATGAACTGGAAAGCGGTCGCGCCGCAAAATGCCTGTTTTCCGGTGACGGCGGCGAGATAGGCCATGCGGAAGGGTGCCACTGGTCTGTACAGGATCGGGCCGGTTCGGTTGCCGGGCGCGCCTGCGCCATTGTGCTGCATGACGGCGCTTTCTGCCTGCGCAGCCTGATGCCGGGGCTGATGATAAACCTGGCGCCAGTGGCCTCCGACGCTGGGCTGGTACGTCTGCGTCAGGGGGATGAAATCAGTCTGGGCGCGCTGGCATTAAAAGTCTTTCTGCACGAAGGCAAACGCATCAGCTATGACGAGCAGATGGCGACGCCGGAAAGCATTGTGACGCAGCGTGACGGTCTGGTGGAGGCGCTGATTTCTACCGACGGCCAGCCGGAATATCCGGGGCTGCAGCAGCGTCACCAGCTGACGTCCACGGTGGTCAACAGCTTTTCCTCCGACCCTTTACAGGTGTTAGAGAGTGAAAGTCTGACCGCCGCACCGGCGACTTACGGGCAGCGGACCGTGCCGTTGTCGGATCTGCAGGCCAATGGTGGACTGGACACCTCTTTTATGGATCTGCCCCCGGTATATGCGGACCCGCGTGATGAAGATGAGTTTACTGCGGCGCAAACGGCGCAGAAACATCTGGCGGTAACGCCGCTGCTGCGCGGGCTGGGCAGTTCGCTCAGCGTGCACAATTCGCAGGACGCCGACGCCTTTCTGGAAGAGAGCGGACGCGCCCTGCAGGCCGCGATTCAGGGGCTGCTGGATTTACAGCACAGCCAGAACAGTCTGTCGGACAAACACCTGCGCCCGCTGGAAGATAACCCGCTGCGCCTGAATCTTGACTACGCCACGGCGCTGGAAGTGATGTTCGCCGAAGGCAAAAGTCCGGTGCATCTGGCGGCGCCTGCCGCCATTCGCGAGAGCCTGCGTAACGTCCGCCACCACGAAGAGGCCAACCGGGCGGCGATAGCCGAAGCGCTGCGGGTGATGCTGGAGGCCGTCTCGCCGCAGAGCCTGCTGCGCCGCTTTGTGCAGTATCGCCGCAGCCATGAGCTGCGCCGGGAGCTGGACGATGCCGGGGCATGGGAAATGTACCGCCACTATTACGCCGAACTGGCTTCGGACAGGCAGCAGGGATTCGCCATGCTGTTTAACGAGGTCTATGCCCAGGTGTATGACCGGGTATTGCGTGAGAAGCAGCGGGAACCGGAAGCATGAGACGCTTTTTTGTCATGCTGATGCTGGCGCTCAGCGTCAGTGGCTGCACGATGACCAAAAAGATCGGCCAGGTGATTGCCGATCCCGGTATTCAGGTTGGCGATCTGAAACAGCAGTCTTCTGCGGTCACCCTCACGCTGCTGACCGAGCCGGACAGCAACCTGAACGGCGAGGGCGAGCCTGCCCCGGTTGATGTGCAACTGGTGTACCTGACCGATGACTCAAAATTTCAGGCGGCGGATTACGACCTGATGGTGTCCACGCCACTGCCGGAAGCGCTGGGGAAAAACTATCTCGATCACCAGGATTTCACCCTGCTGCCGGACACGCTCAAAACGCTGCCTGACGTGAGTCTGGATGCAAAAACGCAGTTCATTGGCATCGTCGCCTATTTTTCCGACGACCAGGCCAGCGAATGGAAGCAAATCGTGCCGGTGGAAGGAACCGGGCATCACTACCGCCTGCTGGTGCACGTACGCCAGAACAGTATTGAAATGAAGACCGAGGACAAATAACGATGGCCACAATGAAAAACCGGGTGCTCTGGCAGGAAGGGATGTTTGCGCTGCCCCAGCACTTTCAGCAGCAGCAGCGCCATAACGACGCGATGCTGTGCGAGCGGCTGGATGCGCTGGGTGATTTTGCCTGGGGATTTACCGGGCTGTCGCTGAATACTGAACTGCTGGCGCAGGGCAAGGTGATGATCGACCGGGCGGTGGGCTGTCTGCCGGACGGCACCGTGTTCCGCATTCCTGAGCAGGATCTGCTGCCGCAGCCGTATCAGCCACGGGAACTCACCACACCGGAAAGTCACGATATTTATCTGGCGCTGCCGGTCGCCACCCATAACATCAGCGAAGTGCAGGGCATTCGCAGCGCGGGGCAGAGTTCGGAGCGCTACAGCGTGGTGCGCACCGATGTCCGTGACGTGCACAGCAATGACGGCGATATGCAGTCGCTGACGCTGGGGCAACTGGGGCCAAAAATCGTCAGTGGCGCGGAAGATCTCAGTGCGATGGTGGTGCTCCCGCTGTGCCGTATCCGCAGTTTTCAGTCCGGCGGCGCGCTGGTACTGGATGACGATTTCATCCCGACCTGCCAGACGCTGCGCGTCAGCCCGGTTCTGAACCGCTTTGTCGGTGACGTGCAGGGGTTGATCGCCACCCGCGCCGCCGATCTGGCGAAGCGTATTGGTTCGCCGGAGCAGAGCGGGATCGCCGACGTTGCCGAGTTTATGATGCTGCAGATGCTTAACCGCTGGCAGATGCATTTTTCGCACCGGGCGCGTCTGCATACCCTGCACCCGGAAACCTTTTATCTGGATCTGGTCAGCCTGCTGGGTGAGCTGATGACCTTTACCGAAAACAGCCGTCTCCCCTGTGTCGTCGAGTCTTATGACCATCGCGATTTAACGCAGTCTTTTAAAACGGTGATCCCGGAACTGCGTCGGGCGCTCAATATTGTCCTGCAGCCCCGTGCGCAGAACCTGCCGCTGATCTTTACCGAGGGCGTTTATCTGGCTACGGTGAACGATCCGGGCCTGTTGCAGTCCGGTGTCTTTGTGCTGGCGGTTCGCGCCCGGATGCCGCATGCCCAGCTAATCCTCCAGTTTACCCAGCAGTCGAAAATCGCCGCCACCGACAAAATCCGCAATATGGTCAGCGTGCAGGTGCCGGGCATTCCCCTGCGCGCGCTGCCAGCGGCCCCCCGTCAGTTGCCGTACCACGATGGCTATGTCTACTTTGAGCTGGAGAAAGGCAGCTCCGCCTGGCAGGACGTGGTGAAGGCGGGCGCGCTGGCGATGCATATTTCCGGGACCTTCCCGGAGCTGGATATGCAACTGTGGGCGATAAGAGGATAAGACGATGAGCGAATTCGTCCTGCCGTCTGAACCGGATTCCGGCCGCCAGTATCGCCTGCCGTTGCGCGGCAACAGTCTGAATCCGATGATCGATGCCGCCACGCCGCTGCTGGGCATGGTGATGCGCCTGTCGGGGATGAACAGCCTGAATATGCCGGAACACCTGTTTGCGCAGGTGGTGACCGACGTGCAGGCGGTGGAGCAACTGCTGCAGGAGGAGGGCTATGAGCCGGGCGTGATTGTGTCGTTTCGTTACATCCTCTGCACCTTTATTGATGAGGCGGCGCTCGGCAACGGCTGGTCAAACAAAAACGAGTGGATCAGGCAGTCGCTGCTGGTCCATTTCCACAACGAGGCCTGGGGCGGGGAGAAGGTGTTTATCCTGCTGGAGCGCCTGATGCGTGAACCAAAACGCTATCAGGATCTGCTGGAGTTTTTATACCTCTGCTTTTCACTCGGTTTTCGCGGGCGCTACAAAGTGGCGCAGCAGAGTCAGGACGAGTTTGAACAGATATACCGCCGCCTGCACCACGTGCTGCGTCCGCTTCGCGGCGATGCGCCGTTTCCGCTGCTACACCAGAATCAGGTCGCGCAGGGGGGACGCTACCGGCTGATAAAACGCCTGACCGTCAGACACCTTCTGCTGGGCGGCATGGTTGTGCTCGCCCTGGTGTATCTGTTTTATCTGCTGCGCCTTGACGGCCAGACGCAGGACATTCTTCACCAGTTAAACCGGCTGCTTGCCAGGTAAGGACACCCATGATTCAGATTGATATCTCCACGCTGGTTAAACGGCTGAACCCGTTCTCCCGTCAGGCGCTGGAAATGGCCGCCACGGCCTGTATGAGCCAGCAGGCCACCGAAATCACCGTCAGCCATGTGCTGACCCAGATGCTGGCCATTCCGCGCTGCGACCTGCGGGTGATTATGGAAAGGGCAGAGATAAGCGTGGATGAGCTGGGACAGGCGCTGACGGTGGAGCATTACGCCACCATGCGCCATACCGACAGCTATCCGGTATTCTCGCCGCTGCTGGTTGAATGGCTGCGCGATGGCTGGCTGCTGGCCTCGGCGGAAATGCAGTCCAGCGAGCTGCGCGGCGGTATCCTGCTGCTGGCACTGCTGCATTCTGCGTCGCGCTATGTGCCGCCTGCCGCAGCCCGGTTGCTGACCGGGATTAACCGCGACCGGTTACGCCAGGATTTTGCCGACTGGACGCGGGAGTCGGCGGAGTCGGTCATGCTGAATGCGGATAAAACGGCTCCCACGGCAGTGCGTTCAGAAGAGAGTCTCCTTGCCCGTTACGCCAAAAACATGACTGAAGACGCCCGCCTCGGCAGGCTCGACCCGGTGCTGTGCCGGGACAGAGAAATCGACCTGATGATCGATATTCTCTGCCGCCGTCGCAAGAACAACCCGGTGGTGGTGGGAGAGGCGGGGGTGGGCAAAAGCGCGCTGATCGAAGGGCTGGCGCTGCGTATTGTCGCCGGTCAGGTGCCGGACAAACTGAAAAATACCGATGTCATGACGCTGGATCTGGGGGCGTTGCAGGCGGGTGCTTCCGTTAAGGGCGAGTTTGAGAAGCGTTTTAAGGGGCTGATGGCGGAAGTGATTCAGTCACCGGTCCCCGTCATTCTGTTTATCGACGAGGCTCACACGCTGATTGGCGCGGGCAACCAGCAGGGCGGGCTGGATATCTCCAACCTGCTGAAACCGGCGCTGGCGCGCGGCGAGCTGAAAACCATTGCTGCCACGACCTGGAGCGAATACAAAAAATACTTCGAGAAAGATGCTGCCCTGTCGCGCCGCTTCCAGTTAGTGAAGGTGAGCGAACCGACAGCGGCAGAAGCGACCATTATTCTGCGCGGGCTGGCGGCGGTGTACGAGCAGGCGCACGGTGTGCTGATTGACGACGACGCGCTGCAGGCGGCTGCCACGTTAAGCGAGCGCTATCTCTCCGGGTGTCAGCTGCCGGATAAAGCTATCGACGTACTGGATACCGCCTGCGCCCGCGTGGCAATCAATCTGTCCTCGCCGCCTAAACAAATCTCAGCGCTGACCACCCTGTGCCAGCAGTGCGAGGCGGAGATCCGCCAGCTTGAGCGGGAAATCCGCATCGGTCTGCGTCCGGACGGTGGCAGGCGAGATGAGGTTCACACGCAGTATGAAACGGCGCAGGCAGAGCTTCAGGCGCTGGATGCCGCGTGGCATCAGCAGCAGGTGCTGGTACAGGAGATTATCGCCCTGCGTCAGACATTACTGACGGAAGCAGAGGCGCAGGATGAGGACGATGCGGCAAACGACGACGTGCTACCGCAGGCTGATACCGTACCGGAAGAGACAACCGCGGCTGCGGAACGTCTGGCGTCCCTGTGCGCTGAGCTGGACACGTTGCACCATACGCAGTTGCTGGTATCACCGCATGTGGACAAAAAGCAAATCGCGGCGGTCATTGCTGAATGGACCGGCGTCCCGCTCAATCGCCTGTCGCAGAATGAAATGTCGGTCATTACCGATCTGCCGCAGTGGCTGGGCGAGACCATTAAGGGCCAGGACCTGGCGATTCAGCATCTGCATAAACACCTGCTGACGGCGCGGGCCGATCTGCGTCGTCCGGGGCGTCCGCTCGGCGCGTTTCTGCTGGCCGGTCCCAGCGGTGTGGGTAAAACAGAAACCGTTCTGCAACTGGCTGAGCTGCTCTACGGCGGGCGTCAGTACCTTACCACCATCAATATGAGCGAATTCCAGGAGAAACACACCGTCTCACGCCTGATTGGCTCACCGCCGGGCTATGTCGGCTATGGCGAGGGCGGCGTGCTGACCGAAGCGATTCGCCAGAAACCCTATTCCGTGGTGCTGCTGGATGAGGTGGAGAAAGCGCACCCTGACGTGCTCAACCTGTTCTATCAGGCCTTCGACAAAGGCGAGATGGCTGACGGCGAAGGGCGACTGATCGACTGTAAAAACATCGTTTTCTTCCTGACCTCCAACCTCGGTTATCAGGTGATTGTCGAACATGCGGACAATCTGGACGTCATGCAGGAGGCCCTGTATCCGGTGCTGGCGGACTTCTTTAAACCGGCGCTGCTGGCGCGAATGGAGGTGGTGCCATATCTGCCACTGTCACGCGAAACGCTGACCACCATTATTGCCGGAAAACTCGCCCGTCTGGATAACGTGCTGCGCACCCGCTTCGGCGCGGATGTGGTGATTACAGCGGGCGTGACCGATGAAATTATGCAGCGCGTTACCCGCGCCGAAAACGGGGCGCGCATGCTGGAGTCGGTTATTGACGGCGATATGCTGCCGCCGCTCTCGTTGCTGCTGTTGCAGAAGATGGCGGCGAATACGGCTGTCGCCTGTATCACGCTAGATGTGCAGGACGGTGTGTTTACTGCCGACGTGGAGGAGGCGGCAACAGAGGAAGAATGCACGGTATGAGACCTTCTGCCTGCTGGCTGCTGCCCCTGTTGCTGACTGTTTCACCGGTGTATGCCAGTGAGACGGCGGATGCGCAGACCACGCTTAACGCAATGTCGGCCTGTCGGAAACAGCCTGCCGCCCTGGAGCGTCTGGACTGCTATGACCGCATTATGTCACCGCAGCCTGACACCGGCTTTGCCGGGGCGCTGGTGAAGGCGCGCTATGACGGCGAGGCGCGCAAAAGAGCCTTTGAGCAGGAGGCGCAGCGCGCGGATAACTCCACGGCGCTGCTGCTGACCCGTACCGAAGGTGAGCGTCCGGCGGTGATTATCACCACGCCTGCTATCGGCAGCCTGCCGCCGCGCCCGGTGCTGATGTTCAGCTGTGTCGACAATATCACCCGGATGCAGGTGGCGCTCGCATCACCCCGGCAGGATAGCGATATTCCGGTGACGTTGAAAACAGACAACGGGCTGTTACGTTCGCACTGGTTTGTCCGTGAAAACGGCTATCTGCTGGAGGCCAGCCGGGGGCTGGCGGGAATTGACGAGATTAAACAGTTGTTCGACGCAAAAACGTTAACCATGGAAACCGGGAACGGAAGCTCCGGACAACTGACCTTTAACATTGACGGACTGGCGCAGACTCTCGCGCCGCTGCGTGAAGCCTGCCACTGGGCGGGGGAATAACGATATGGATATACATAACCCGGACGTCTGGCTGGCGCATCTGCTGGAAGCGCTGCCGGAAGAAAAACTGGCCAGTAAACTCAGCGATGAAAACCCGCAGTGGGAATATATCGACGGTGAAATTGTCAAGCTGGGTTCGCTGAACCACGCGCAGCTTGATGTCCCGGAACTCCAGCGGCAGGGGCTGCAGCTTCTGGCCTCGGAGAGTAAGGATTTTCGCCTGGTGTCACACCTGCTGCGCACCCTGCAACATGCAGGTAACCCGCTACTTGCGCTCAGCGTACTGACACAATACGTCACCCATTACTGGACCATCGCCTGGCCGCAGAGCGCCGCGAATAAAAAGCGCTTTGCCGACCAGATCCTGAAACGCTTTGAACCCGGCATGGGGGGATTTGCTGCCACATCCACCCCGGAGCAGCGTGATGCTCTGCTGGGGGAACTGGCAAAACTGGCACAGTGTTGGCAGGCGTGCGGAATGCCGGAACTGGCTTCGTCCACCGATGACCTGTTCGCTCAGTACCAGCGGGTGTTTCGTGACAGTTCACCCGCGATGACTACGTCCACGCAGCCTGCGGGCGACGTCACCCGCGCCAGCGTCCCGACAGCCGTGCCGGTTCCTGTAGCTACAGCACCTGCGCCGGTGGTGAACATCGACAGCCATGACGATAAAGCCTGGCGTGACACGCTGCTGAAGGTGGCTGGCATTCTCTGCGAACGTCAGCCTGATTCGCCGCAGGGATACCGCCTGCGCCGTCACGCTCTGTGGCAGAACATTACCTCTGCCCCGCAGGCGGAGAGCGACGGTCGCACGCCACTGGCGGCGGTCTCTGCCGATATGGTCGCTGACTACCAGGCTCGTCTTGCCCGTGCGGATATGACGCTCTGGCAGCAGGTTGAGCAGAGCCTGCTGCTGGCACCCTACTGGCTGGACGGCCATCACCTTTCTGCGCAGATAGCGCAGCTGCTCGGCCACGACGACGTGGCGCAGGCGGTGCGTGATGAGGTTCGTCGTTTTGTGGCGCGTCTGCCTGCGCTTGCTTCCCTGCTGTTTAACGACCGTTCGCCGTTTATCAGCGACGCTACCCGGCAGTGGCTGGCCGATGAGCCGCAGAAACCTGCCGCCGTTGCGGTTGCCACGGATGATATGACGCAGCAGGTCTGGCAGTGCTGGCAGGAGCAGGGGCTGGAGGCGGCGCTGGCGCTGGCTGAAAAGCAGCTCGGTAATACGCCGCGCGCGCAGTTTTATCGCCAGTACCTGACGGCGCAACTGCAGGAAGCCGCTGGCATGACGCAGCTTGCACAATACCATTACCGGATGCTGTTTAAGGCTGGACTGCACACGATGCTGTCTGACTGGGAACCGGCGTTGCTGGAACAACTCGAAACGAAACTCGCGACGGAAACGACGAGCGAATAAAACAGGAGCGTTTTGTGTTCAGAATACCGACTCCCCGTATACCCCCGTTGTTCAGCGGGCTGGCATCTATGCTCAGGCCCGCGATGCCCCGACTTAAAGTGTCCGTGGCCTGGCTGCTGGCGCTGGCGTGGGTGATATTGTTGGTATGGGTCTGGTGGAAAGGCCCGACGTGGCGGTTCTACGAGACATACTGGCTGAAACCGCTGACCAGTCGCTGGCTGGCGACGGCGGTCTGGGTGCTGCTGGCCCTCATCTGGCTGACCGTCAGCGTGGTGAAACGCCTGCAGCGGGTGGAAAAACAGCAGAAGCAGCAGCGTCAGGAAGAGGTGGATCCGCTTACCGTGGCCGTCAACGTTCAGCAGCGTTACCTCGACCGCTGGTTGCTGCGGCTGCAGCGCCATCTGGACAGTCGTCGCTATCTGTGGCAACTGCCGTGGTACCTGATGACCGGTCCGGCGGGCAGCGGCAAAACAACATTGTTGCGCGAAGGCTTTCCGGCAGATGTGATCTATACGCCGGACGCCAGCCGGGGAGCCGACCAGCAGGTCTTTATCACGCCGTATGTCGGCAGACAGGCGGTGATTTTTGATACTGATGGCGTGCTGGCAGATCCGGATGACGGCAACCAGTTACACCGTCGCCTGCGCGAGCACTGGCTGGGATGGTTGCTGCAGAAACGCACGCGCCAGCCCCTTAACGGCCTGATCCTGACGCTGGATCTGCCTGATTTACTGACCACCGACAAACGACGCCACGAGCATCTGGTACAGACGTTGCGCGGCCAGCTGCAGGCGATCCGCCAGACTCTGCATTCCCGTCTGCCGGTCTATATCGTGCTGACCAAGCTGGATCTACTGGCCGGGTTTGCCGCCTGGTTCCGAGCTCTGGATCGCAACGGGCGCGACAGTATTCTGGGGGTGACGTTCACCCGCAATGCCCATGAACGCGACGACTGGCGCCGTGAGCTGGATACCTTCTGGCAGTCCTGGGGACAGCAAATGAACCTGGCGCTGGCGGACCAGATGCTCAGCCAGTCCGCCCCGGCGGCACGCAGCGCGGCGTTCAGTTTCTCCCGCCAGATGCTGGGGGGCGGGGAGACAATTGCCCGACTGCTGGAAGCGTTACTGGACGGTGAGCACCAGGATATCTGCCTGCGCGGCGTCTATCTGACCTCTTCCCTGCAGCGCGGACAGATGGATGACATTTTTACCCAGTCCGCCGCCCGCCAGTACGGGCTGGAACAGAGTTCCATGGTTGCCTGGCCGCTGGTCGATACCACGCCGTACTTTACCCGTGAGCTGTTCCCGCAGGTGCTGCTGGCCGAGCCGAACCTGGCCGGGGAAAACCGCCTGTGGCTGACCCAGTCTCGTCACCGGATGAGTCTCTTTACCGGATGCGGCGCGGTGGCAGGGTTACTGCTTATCTGGGGCTGGCATCACGGGTATAACGAAAACTACCGCGCCGGGCAGACCGTGCTGGCGCAGGCGAAGTCCTTTATGGCGGTGCCGCCGCCGCAGGGCATGGATGACAGCGGTTATCTGCAACTCCCGCTGCTGAACCCGGTGCGTGATGCCACGCTGGCCTACGGCGACTGGGGCGACAGAAGCTGGCTGGCGGATATGGGGCTCTATCAGGGAACGCGGGTCGGGCCTTACGTGGAGCAGACGTATCTTAAATTGCTGGAGCAGCGTTACCTTCCGGCCCTGTTGAACGGGCTGGTGAAGCAGATGAACAGTGCGCCACCGGAGTCGGAAGAGAAACTCGCCGCATTGCGTGTCATCCGCATGCTGGAGGACAAGAGTGGGCGCAATGATGCGGTGGTGAAGCAGTTTATGGCGAAACGCTGGAGCGAACAGTTTCACGGGAAGCGTGATGTTCAGGCGCAGCTGATGTCCCATCTTGATTATGCGCTGGCGCACACTGACTGGCATGCGCAGCGCCAGCAGGGTGATGCCGACGCGGTCAGCCTGTGGGCACCTTATGGTAAACCCGTCGCCGCGGCGCAGAAAGAGCTGAGTAAACTGCCGGTTTATCAGCGGGTATACCAGAGCCTGAAAACGCGGGCGCTGGGCGTACTGCCCGCCGATCTCAGCCTGCGCGATCAGACCGGACCGACGTTTGATCAGACATTTATTTCCACCGACGACAATAAGCTGATCGTTCCGCAGTTTCTGACCCGTTACGGCCTGCAGAGCTATTTTGTGAAGCAGCGTGAGGAGCTGGTGAAGCTGACCGCCATGGATTCCTGGGTGCTGGCCCTGACGCACAATGTGACCTACAGCGAGGCTGACCGGACGGAAATTCAGCGCCAGCTTATTGAGCAGTATATCAGCGATTACACCGCCACCTGGCGGGCTGGCATGGATAACCTGAATGTCCGGGGATATGAAAATCTGGCGGAACTGACCGGTGCGCTGGAGCAGATTGTCAGCGGCGATCAGCCTTTTCAGCGGGTTCTGACGGCGCTGCGTGACAATACCCGTCCGCCGCTCCTGTCTGAAAAGCTGAGCGACAAGGAACGCGCCCAGGCGCAGGCCGAACCTGACTGGCAACTGCTGAACCGTCTGGGGCATGAGTTTGCGCCCGAAAACAGTACCCTGGAAGAGCAGAAGGACAAAGCCAGCACCCTGCAGGCGGTCTATCAGCAACTGACCGAACTGCACCGCTATCTGCTGGCGATACAGAACGCGCCGGTGCCGGGAAAATCGGCCCTGAAGGCGGTGCAGCTCCGGCTGGATCAGAACAGCAGCGATCCGATTTTCGCCACCCGCCAGATGGCGAAAACCCTGCCTGCGCCGCTTAACCGGTGGGTGGGTAAGCTGGCGGAGCAGGCGTGGCATGTGGTGATGATAGAGGCGGTCCATTATATGGAGGTGGACTGGCGCGACAATGTGGTGAAAACCTTCAACGATCAGCTGGCGGATAAATATCCGTTTAACGCCCGGTCGAAAGAAGATGCCTCGCTGGATGCGTTTGAACGCTTCTTTAAACCGGGAGGCGTGCTGGATACGTTCTACCAGCAGAACCTGCAACTGTTTGTGGAAAACAGCCAGGGGCTGAACGGGGAAGACAGTGTGGTGATCCGTGAAGATGTCCTGAACCAGCTCGATACCGCGCAGAAGATCCGCGACATCTTCTTCAGCCCGCAGAACGGGCTGGGGGCGCAGTTCGCGGTGGAAACCGTGGCGCTGTCGGGCAACAAGCGGCGCAGCGTACTGAACCTGGACGGACAACTGGTGGATTACGCTCAGGGGCGCAACTACACGGCGCACCTGGTGTGGCCGAACAATATGCGCGAAGGCAATGAGAGCAAGCTGACGCTGGTGGGCGCGGGGGGCAACACCTCGCCGCGCAGTATTGCCTTCAGTGGCCCGTGGGCGCAGTTCCGCCTGTTTGGCGCAGGGCAACTCACCAGCGTGCAGGACGGCACTTTTACCGCCCGCTTCAGAGTGGACGGCGGCACCATGACTTACCGTGTCCACACCGATACGCAGGACAACCCGTTTGCCGGCGGGCTGTTCAGCCAGTTCCGGCTGCCGGATACGTTGTACTGAGGAGGTGACGACGATGAGTACGGATATTCAGACGATTATCACCGGCCAGGATCCGCGCGGTCTGCCGGAGTTCAGCGCCATGCGCGAGGAGATCAACAAGGCCAGCCACCCGGCGCAGCTGGAGATGAACTGGATGCTGGTGGAGTCGCTGGCGCTGACCATTTTTAAGTCCAACGGCGTGGATTTGCATACCGCCAGCTACTACACGCTGGCGCGCACGCGTACGCAGGGGCTGGCCGGGTTCTGCGAAGGCGTGGAGCTGCTGGCGGCGATGATTGGCCGCGAATGGGATAAGTTCTGGCCGCAGGGTGGGGCCGCGCGCACGGAAATGCTGGACTGGTTCAACGCCCGGACCGGCAATATTCTGCGCCAGCAGCTGGCTTTTTCCGAAGCGGACCTGCCGCTGCTGTATCGCGTGGAGCGGGCGCTGCAGGTGATTTGCGACAAACTCCAGCAGGTGGAGCTTAAGCGCATCCCCCGGGTGGAAAATCTGCTCTATTTTGTGCAGAACACGCGAAAACGCTGCGAGCCTCAGCCGAGAGAGAAAACGGCAAACGCGGCGGCGAAAACCACGGTTCGCACGTTGATGTATATGCCGGAGAGCATGGAAACGGCTGGCGCTCCCGTACCGCCGTTGCCGGAACTGCCAGAGGTGAGGGTAGTCGTCCCCGAAGAGGCAGCCGCAGTATCGTCCCGGACCCGGGGGATATCGGGAAACACCCTCAAAGGTTTTATCGCCGGGATACTCTGTAGCGCGGTTGTCACGGCTGTCGTCTGGTGGTGGCAGGTTTATCCTCTGCAACAGCAGGTGGCGGCGGCACGTGATACGGCGCAGGGGGCGGCAACAGTCTGGCTGGCATCGCCACAACTGAGCGATTACCCGCAACGGCTACAGCAACTGGCCGGTGCTTCGCCGTTGCAGCCGCTGGAAGCCGGTCAGCGAATGGTCCGGATGGCCGACAGCCGCTGGCCGGAGAGTCTGCAGCAGCAGCAGGCCACCACCACGTGGAACGACACCCTGAAAGGTCGCGCGGCGAACAGCCCGCAGATGCTGGGCTGGCAGCAGACGCGGGCAGATTTGCGTTCGTTTGCCGAACTGCTGGTTCAGCGTGAGCAGGCGAAAGAAGGCTTCACGCTCTCTTATATCAAAACCGTGGTTTACCAGGCTGAGCGCTCGCTGAATCAGGACACGCCGCTGGAATACCTTCTGACACAGTACCAGCAGGCGCAGTCTGCCGGAAAAAATACCGGGATGCTGGAAAAACAGATCAACGAACGGCTGGACGGGGTGCTGAGTCGCTGGCTGCTGTTGTCGCAGAGCCAGACGCCGGAAACGCCGGACGGTAAACCAGGAAAATAAAGGAGTATTGCTATGGCAAATCTTGTGTATCTGACATTAAACGGACAGCTTCAGGGGCTGATTTCAGCAGGATGTTCGTCGCTGGCATCCATCGGAAATAAAGCGCAGCCGGCGCATCTGGATCAGATTATGGTGACAAGTCTCAAACATGGACTGAGCCGGGCGCAAAACGTTAATCATCAAACGCTGGATATGAGTAAACCGGTGGATAAATCTACTCCACTATTGAGCAAGGCGATTAATGAGAATGAATGCCTGACCTGTGATTTTGAGTTTTACCGGACTAACCGGTTTGGGATTAATGAATTGTATTATCGGGTAAAACTGATCAACGCCAGAATAGCCAGAATCACGTTACAGGTGCCTCATACCATCCTCAATAGTCAGGGGCAGCCGGAAGAGGTTATTTCGTTCAGCTACGAGAGTATTACTCAGGAGCACTGCGTTGCTGGTACGAGTGCATACAGCCTGTGGAGCGAGCGGATATTCTGATGGCGGTATCTGGAGAACATCACATATCGGATCCTGCGGGGATTGCTGATACTTTTTATAAATGCTATCCGGATGCTGTCAGTGGAATTGAAAATGTCCGCTTAATGAAGGGGAAAGAAATTCCTGACTGGCGGTAAATCAGGGTATGGCTGATAATAAGAAACGTCTTTGCCTGTTACTTAACAGTCAGAGCGGAATTGATATCGCAGGAGTCAGTTCCATTAACGGGCGGCAGGTCAGGGCCCATTTGCGTCGCGGGCAATGGCACGGTTTCTGGTCCGGAAAAAGAGATGGGTTAGAGGACAGGATATTTTCATACCGCTGGCTGCCGCCACAGGTAATTGGCGGCAGACAACGTAAAGGTGTGGCATCTGGTTACTGATAGCGATTTACCATATCCTTAACCACCGCGGCGAATGTTTTCTGCTTTAATTGAACTATTTGCTGGTCTGTCACTGATGTTTTTCCGGTCATCGGTTGAAGGGAATTGTATTCATAGTTTACCGGAGACCAGGTCGCCCATTCTCCAGTTGCTACATCTACCAGGGCGAAACGCACCAGGTAACGCAGCGAGTCTGTACTGGACAATTTTTCGTTTCGATAATCTGACCAGACCAGGGTTTTGGTTGTGGTGTCATATTTACCTGACTGTAGTGTGTCCCAGTATACGATGACTACCTTTTGTTGTCCTTTTGCCGCAATATAGCGTAGTGCTTGCATATAGTTCATATTTTCGCTGGTGGCGGCTTCCCCTTCCTCATTTTTTACCTTATTACAGGAAATCGCTTTTTGCCGGTCCGGGATACCTGAAAATGTCGATATCCGGTAATACCGACTCATTTCCTGTTGCATAACCATCTCTGGAGCGCGGTTGCCGGACTGGACCAGGATGACAGCGGAGTTCAGCGGTACGCTGAATTTCTCACCTTCCAGTGCGGCCTGGATATCTTCTTCTGAAACGGCAAGTGTGGTCTCGTTGCCAAAGATATCTTTATCTGTTAACTGGTTGGAAGCATTTTTACTGATGCCACTCTCCTTTATGGAAACATCCTTTTTCTTTGCGTCAATTGGGGAGCGAACACAGCCACTCAATAAAAATATTGCTGCGCATAAATATATTATTGAACAGGTTTTCATATATTTTCCTGGAATGTATGATGGGAATTCATGTGGTTATAAAACTCCGATTGTTATTATATCCTGTTATTGATAAATTCAGGAGGATTGTTTTTATATTCATAGGTCATATAAAATGATCTTATTTAATATTTATTGTTTATCTTTGATGTGTTTTGGGATAATTCTATTACCCGATTTTTATTTGTCTGTGGTGTTCTTGTGTGTATTAACTAACGACGATGTTGAGTTCCTCTGGAAGATAAAACAGGAGAATGTGATATGAGTTTTCTTCCTTATCATAGTAACAATTCCGTCATGCCTGCCTGGGTAACGATTGATGAAACCGTTAATAGTATAAAAAGAAAGCAAATGACGGAATTTCAGACAGTGAGATATGGCGTTATGCGCTATATGGGAACCCAGCGTCGCACTGTGGAGTGCGTACGAGCTCTTCTTAAAATAAGGCGGTGAGGGGGGGATTGACTCGCTTTGCTCGCCCTGCGGGTAGATTCCTCGCGGGCTCGTCATCTGTCCAACTGGCTGCGCCAGTTGTCGAACCCCGGTCGGGGCTTCTCATCCCCCCCGCTGGCGTGCAATATGCGAAAAAAAAGCCCGTACTTGCGTACGAGCTCTTCTTAAGATATGGCGGTGAGGCGGGGATTCGAACCCCGGATACGTTGCCGTATACACACTTTCCAGGCGTGCTCCTTCAGCCACTCGGACACCTCACCATATTGTTGTTCCTGTGCTACCGGAACGGGCGCTAATTTAGGGAAATACCGCCCCGACGTCAATCAACTTTTTGAAAAAAACGTGCATTTACACAAACTTCAAACAATCTGGAGCTTAAATAAGCGGGAATTGTTTTTTTTGCCAGCACCCTAAAATTTGCTACTCTGAGGTTCCCTCGAAAAATGATGATAATAAGTGCGAGAAAGTTCCGCATAGCAATGCTCAGGAGAAAAGATGGACATAATTTTTTATCACCCAACATTCGATACAACCTGGTGGATTAATGCGCTGGCAAAAGCAATACCAGGCGCGAACGTCCGTGAATGGAAAGCGGGTGATAATGCGCATGCTGACTATGCGCTGGTTTGGCATCCGCCGGTTGAAATGCTCGCAGGACGAAAATTAAAAGCCGTATTTGCACTGGGTGCGGGCGTCGATTCCATTCTCAGTAAACTAAACGCTCACCCGGAGATGTTGGATACCTCGATCCCGCTTTTTCGTCTGGAAGATACGGGTATGGGCCTGCAAATGCAGGAATATGCGGTAAGTCAGGTGCTGCACTGGTTTCGTCGCTTTGATGATTACCAGGCATTAAAAAACCAGGCGAAATGGCAACCTTTACCAGAGTATACCCGCGATGAGTTCACCATCGGGATAATGGGGGCCGGTGTTTTAGGTGCGAAAGTTGCCGAGAGTTTACAGTCATGGGGGTTCCCGCTGCGCTGCTGGAGTCGCACGCGTAAATCCTGGCCTGGCGTGGAAAGCTTTGCTGGTACCGAAGAGCTGGGCGCGTTTTTGAGCCAAACTCGCGTGCTTATCAACCTTCTACCCAATACGGCAGAAACCGTGGGCATCATTAACGCAGGTTTACTCAGCCAGTTACAGGATGGCGCTTATGTGCTGAACCTGGCGCGCGGCGTTCATCTCAAAGAAGACGATCTTCTGGCATCGCTGGACAGCGGCAAGGTGAAAGGCGCCATGCTGGATGTCTATAGCCGTGAACCGCTGCCGGAAACCAGCCCGCTATGGAAACATCCGCGAGTGGCGATGACACCGCACATCGCCGCTGTTACCCGTCCGGCGGAAGCGGTGGATTATATCTCCCGTACGATTTTGAGTCTGGAAAGTGGCAAAGCCGTTACGGGTCAGGTCGATCGCGTACGGGGGTACTAATGCTAACCCGGCAAGTGCCGGGTTTCCGCTAATAAATGGCGGCGATACCTGCTATCCTTGACGGAAAATGACTACAGGAGAGAGTTATGTATCCCGTTGACCTGCATATGCATACCGTCGCCAGCACCCACGCCTACAGCACCTTAAGTGATTACATCGCTGAAGCCCGTCGCAAAGGCATCAAGCTGTTTGCCATTACCGATCATGGACCGGACATGGCGGATGCGCCTCACCACTGGCACTTTATTAATATGCGCATTTGGCCTCGAATCGTGGACGGCGTAGGGATCCTGCGCGGAATTGAAGCGAATATTAAAAATATTGAAGGTGAAATTGACTGCTCAGGTCCGATGTTTACTTCCCTGGATTTGATTATCGCAGGCTTTCATGAGCCGGTTTTCGCTCCACACGATAAAGACACGAATACGCAGGCGATGATAGCCACCATGGCCAGTGGCAACGTACACATTATCAGCCATCCCGGGAATCCGAAATATCCCGTCGATATCACTGCGATTGCTCAGGCCGCGGCAAAATATCAGGTTGCGTTGGAAATCAACAACTCTTCGTTTTTGCATTCGCGTAAGGGCAGTGAGGACAATTGCCGCGCGGTTGCTGCAGCTGTGCGTGATGCCGGCGGCTGGGTCGCGTTAGGGTCAGATTCACATACCGCTTTCACATTAGGAGATTTCGGTGAATGCCGTAAAATTCTGGATGATGTGAATTTCCCGGAAGACCGAATTTTAAACGTTACGCCAAAACGCCTGCTGACGTTTCTGGAATCGCGAGGCATGGAGCCGATCGCGGAATTTGCTGAACTGTAATTGTTACTAACTGGAATATATCAATGAACGAGTTTTCTATCCTGTGTCGTGTACTGGGCTCGCTGTTTTACCGCCAACCTCAGGACCCTATACTGGTTCCTCTGTTTACCCTGATTAGCGAAGGTAAACTTTCCGCCAACTGGCCGCTGGAACAGGACGAACTGTTGGCTCGTCTGCAGAAGAGTTGCGATATGCCTCAGTTGGCTGCGGATTACAACGCGTTATTTGTGGGAGACGATTGTGCGGTGCCGCCTTATCGTAGCGCCTGGGTAGAAGGGGCGAAAGAATCGGATGTGCGTGCATTCCTTTCTGCCCGGGGAATGCCGCTGGCAGATACGCCGGCAGATCATATTGGCACGCTGTTGCTGGCGGCTTCATGGCTTGAAGATCAGTCTGCGGAAGATGAAAGCGAAGCGCTTGAAACCTTGTTTGTGGACTACCTGTTACCCTGGTGCGGCACGTTTCTGGGGAAAGTTGAAGCGCATGCGAATACCCCATTCTGGCGTACTATAGCGCCTCTGACGCGCGATGCGATTGGTGCGATGTGGGACGAATTGCAGGAAGATACAGACGAATAAATGTGATTTTAATCACATTAAACTGCAACTCAATTTATCAACTTGCATAAATTGTGTGCGCGATCGCATTCCCATGCCGTTTTTCTGCTAAGATGCGCGGCATGAATATACTTCTCTCAATTGCAATCACAACGGGCATTCTCTCCGGGATCTGGGGATGGGTGGCCGTTTCTCTCGGTTTACTCAGCTGGGCTGGTTTTCTGGGCTGCACAGCCTACTTTGCCTGTCCGCAAGGTGGGTTGAAAGGGCTGTGGATCTCGGCGTGTACGCTGCTAAGCGGTGTTGTGTGGGCGTTGGTGATTATTAACGGCAGTGCGCTTGCCCCACATATGGATATTGTTGGCTATGTCATGACGGGAATTGTCGCGTTTATGATGTGTATACAGGCAAAGCAATGGTTGCTTTCATTTGTGCCGGGCACATTTATTGGTGCTTGTGCAACGTTTGCAGGGCAGGGAGACTGGCGACTGGTCGTGCCATCTTTGGCGTTGGGCCTGGTATTCGGCTATGCGATGAAAAATAGCGGATTGTGGCTGGCGTCACGCCGTGAAAGTCGGATATCGCCGACGTTGACCAATAAATAAAAAGCGTGAGGATCCCCTCACGCTTTTTATGCCGTAACGATCTATCAGGATTCTGGCGGTACCGACATATGGCGGTATTTAACCAGGATGTCATTATCAACTTGTTTCTTATCCTGCAAATCCCACAATCCGCGATCTATCCCGTCATTAATCAGGAAGATAACGCCGGTTTCAATTGCTGACATCAGGCAAAGCATAACCGGTTCGTTAGAGGTATAACCAATTTCACCCTCCAACAGACGCTGGTAGTCAATGAAGCGGAACACCCCAGCCTGCACTTCATAAGACAGAATGGTTTTGCTGGTATTCACCGATGAGAGGATTTCACCGGTACTGACGTTAACCACGCGCAGGTTTACCGCTATCTGGTCAAGCTGGTATTGCGTATCGGCGCCAATACCGAAATAGCGCGCGCCGACTCCCCCTGATTTAACGTTGCTTTCATAACCGATAATTGACCCTTCCACCATGACGTTTGCAGCGGTCAGGGACTGGAGTGGGATCCGGTTATTAATGGCAACCGTACCGTTTTCCTGAGCCGCGCGAATGATTTTTCGTTCGTTAAGCAAGTTCTGTAACCCCTGACGTTCCAGCGGGACGAACCAACGAGAATCTTTCAATGCGGTGACGAGCATAGCCGTGGCGCTTTGCGGAACGGCGGTAGAGAAGTTACTTGCCGGGTAAGGTTTAAACTGGCCAGTCTCATCCTGAATGTTGTATACCGACACAAATATCTTACCTGTAGGCATAGGTAGATGCGTCAAATCTTTATAGCTTTGGGCTCGGGGCATTAACGTCGGCTTAGCGGCCTCTTGAGGCGGGGCGGTTAAGCATCCGCTGAGTAAAATTACTGCCACCATGATAAGTAAGCGCTGCATGATTTTTTCCTTTCGTGGCTATAATTTAGAAATCGGTTGACTGATTTTGCAAACCCGAAACTTCAATAGTCGACGTTTTCCCTGTTTTCCTGTCCGTGACATTCAATTGCAGTTGCCCATCCCGGTTGGCGATATCAATGATAAAATCATTGGTTACCATCCTCCCCGGTTTACCGGTATTGATATTAGTGAGTAAACCACCGAGTATTTGCGACTGAATAGCTTGAGTAAAATTATCCAGTGCTGATGGGACTTCAACCCCGAAATCATCACCACTCGGATCTTTATACGAGTTCTGCGCCTGGGCGCTATTTAATAAAAAAGAACCGTTGTTTGGATTGCCACCAAAGTTTGGGTTGCGGAACTGGAACGTCATGTTTCCGGCCCAACTTAATGGTGAAATTAGCATGAGCAAAACCACTGTATGTTTGACACGCATGAAAGCCTCCGGACAAAATCATGTTTTAGAATTCATCACGCGCTAAATCGCTTGTGCTTAATAGTGTTTGATCTATTTGCCGGCGATTTAATGCTTCCTCAGTTTCTGCCAATGCGAAGACCACTATTTTGTCGAAGTCTCTTTTCGTCGGGAATAAAAAGGTCTGGAAGATAACGTCCTGATTGACCGTTATAGTAATCCAACTTCCCCAACGTGCACTGGGCCTTTCATTAATGGTTAAGTTTCCTGTGTACTCGCTTTCCCACTTGTCACTAAAGGCCCTATAAAAATCATGGCCAATGGAAGAGACCGTGTGGTCAGTCAATAGTCCGGGAACCTCCACTTCTACAGCCGCGTGTAGATTCCCGGCAGCAAGGACTAAATTTGCTGCCACAATCCAGGTCAAATAGCGTTTCATGGCTTTATCGCCTGAGGTTATCATTGGCCCACGAAACCGCCTGCGTACGATTTTTGACAGCTATCTTTTTGAAAAGGTTATAAAGATGTGTTTTCACCGTATTTTCACTGATAAATAGTGAGCGCGCGATTTCAATATTTGAGGCACCGATACGTAGTTTATTAAGGATCTCTTTTTCACGGTGAGTCAGTAATGCCGACTCCGTGCTGTTGTAACGATAGTTACCGGAATGTGTGATCAGGTAGCTGGCGAGCTTTTGCGAAAAGTAGCATTCGCCGCGCAGCACACCTTGCAAGCCGCTGACTACACGTTGTTCATCTTCGGTTGCGTAAAATACACCATTGATATGCGGCCAGTTTTCAATATCCCGATAGGGATAATCATCTGGGGTATTCAACAATAAAGTCTTTATATTGTTGTTTTTTCTGCTCAAATTATCTTGCCAGTAATGGATCAGTTTTTTATCTGCCTCCATCATATCCATTAAAACAATGCAGCTGGAGGAAATATCATCCAGAGATCGTTGAATATTATGCAATTTTCCGGTTAGCGCCAGTGATTGCTTTAAGTGCTGTAATAACGCAGTTGCCTGCAGCGAAGGTTTAGTGATCAACAATAATGTATGACCATGAATACTATGGACTTCATTAAACATGATGAAACTCCACTTTTTTTAGTCGCACACCTGACAGCTGTCTCTACTAAAATAGAGGCACCAGAAGTACTGACAGATGTTGCACTGCTGTGTAGAAATAAAATATCGACCCAACGGGGTAAAAATATCAAAATAAATGGACTTCAACTGTTTTCAATCTAGCTATTACAAATCTTAAAGCAAGTGTTAAACATGTTACATAATGTAAATTTATATATTAAAATGTGATTTTGGGGTTTTAATTGAGTTTAGATTTGATAGTAAAGTTGTACATTTTAGGCTTATTGCATAGATTTAAAAAATCATACAAATTATAATATCTCATTGATTTAAAATAAAAAAAATTAAAATTTTTCGGCTTTGAATTCCTGATGAATTCAGGTTGTCTCGCCTGAGTTTAAGTTGGACAATTTTAGATTGAAAAAAATGACGCTTGTCACGACTTGTACCGATGTCTATCGCAGCACGATGCTACGAAGCCCGGAAATGGAGGGGGATGCGCTTTTTCTGCCTCTGCATAGAAATTCACTCTTAAGGCTTTAAAAGAAATTAAATTCAAGGCGGTAACGGTATTGTTTGTTGTTAATTAATACTTTGGGGTGAATCCAAATATAAAAATACCACTGGCGGGTGAGTTATTTAAAATGTTTCAGCGGACATACTCTTCATCGTAACGTGGCGTTAACAAATGTAAGTCATGTTAACAACAATTTGAGTGGTAACTAATTTAACTTCATGTACGACCAGGTCCAGGGTGACAACATGAAAAACAAGTTGTTATTTATGATGTTTACAATACTGGGTGTGCCTGGGATTGCATCCGCAGCAAGTTATGATTTAGCTAATTCAGAATATAACTTTGCGGTAAATGAATTAAGTAAGTCTTCATTTAATCAGGCAGCCATTATTGGTCAGGTCGGCACTGCGAACAGTGCAAATATTCGTCAGGGCGGCTCGAAGCTACTGTCGGTCATTTCGCAAGAAGGTTCTGGTAACCGGGCGAAAACAGACCAGACGGGATCATATAACTTTGCATATATTGATCAGGTGGGTAGTTCCAATGACGCGAGTATTAAACAAGGTTCTTATGGTAATACAGCGGTAATTATCCAGAAAGGCTCTGGTAATAAAGCAAATATTACCCAGTATGGTACACAAAAAACAGCAGTTGTGGTGCAGAGACAGTCGCATATGGCAATTCGCGTAACTCAACGCTAATCCATTAACGACTTTTAAATCAATCCGATGGGGGTTTACCATGAAACTTTTAAAAGTGGCAGCATTCGCAGCAATCGTAGTTTCTGGCAGTGCTCTGGCTGGTGTTGTTCCGCAATGGGGCGGCAATCATCATGGCGGCGGTAATAACTATGGCCCAGATTCTTCAATGAGCATCTACCAATATGGGACAGGCAACGTAGCGAATGCTCTGCAAAGTGATGCGCGTAAATCAGATGTCACCATCACACAACACGGGCGTGGAAACGGGGCTGTTGTAGGTCAAGGTGCTGATGACAGTACCATTAACCTGAAACAGACCGGCTTCCAGAACAGCGCCACTATCGATCAGTGGAATGCAAAAAATGCTGATATTAGCGTGACCCAGTTCGGTGGCCGTAACGGTGCGTTGGTTAATCAGACCGCTTCTGATTCCAATGTGCTGATTCGTCAAGTTGGCTTTGGCAACAACGCCACAGCTAACCAACACTAATTCAGTTTTCTGACTGATAATAAACAGGGCGTGAGCCCTGTTTTTTTTCGGGAGAATATGATGCATACGTTATTACTCATTGCCGCGCTGGCAAATCAAATAACATTCAATACGACCCAGCAAGGCGATATGTACACCATTATTCCACAGGTGACGTTAACTCAACCCTGCGTATGTGAGGTACAAGTTCTTGCCGTTCGTAAGGGGGAGGGGGGACAAAGCCAATCGCAGCAGAAAACAAGCCTTTCGGTCCCCGCTAATCGGCCGATTGAACTAACTAAACTGAGCTTTAATATTTCACCTGGGGATTCGGTCAAAATTATCGTTACCGTTTCGGATGGGCAGTCTCTGCATCTGTCACAACAATGGCCTGACTCAACCAGTCAGCCATAATTTTTGCCGTATTTGCATTAAGGGTGTGGCTGGGAATGCGGTGCTGTTCTATGAATATAGAAACGTACAACGTTTTATTTGATCGTAGCTCGCAGCGGTGAAGGATCATTCAGATCCCTCAAGGATGACTAATCATTGAGGAACCCTTATGTGTACATTTTTTAAACGTATTTTTAGCGCCAGTTTTTGTACGTTATCTTTTTTTACTCTCCCCGCAGTGGCACAGCAAATCTCGTCTGGCGGGGTT
The DNA here is from genome assembly GCF_005281025.1 of Citrobacter sp. wls714. Classification (NCBI taxonomy): domain Bacteria; kingdom Pseudomonadati; phylum Pseudomonadota; class Gammaproteobacteria; order Enterobacterales; family Enterobacteriaceae; genus Citrobacter; species Citrobacter sp. wls714. The sequence goes on from NZ_SZWZ01000023.1 coordinate 30,940, forward strand.
ATTCATTTTCGCGGTGCAATAGTTGAAGCGCCCTGCGACGTTAGCACTCGACAACAACAGATCGAATTGTCTTGTATACGTAATGGCTCTACCCGTAATACCCTCTACAATCATCAACAGGTCACGACAGCCCCTCAGAATGTGCAGCAAATTGCCACTGTAAAAATGCATTACCTCAATGAACAGAAAAACATGGCGATTCTGAACATTGAATATAAATGAACCATTCTGGCTTAGACATGCAAACTTGTGGTTAAAAAGTGACATTTCAAGGAAAACCCTGCTGTACACTTAACGAATCGTGTTTTGTCAGGGGGAAGTTATGCAATCACGCGTGCATGTATTACACGGCGATATTACGACGATCGCAGTTGATGTGATTGTCAACGCGGCGAATTCAACGCTACTGGGAGGCGGTGGTGTTGATGGCGCGATCCACCGCGCTGCCGGACCTGCATTGTTGGAGGCTTGTAAACAGGTTATTCAGCAACAGGGACAATGCCCGACCGGTCATGCCGTTATCACGCTGGCGGGGGCACTTCCTGCAAAATCGGTTATTCATACCGTTGGACCCGTCTGGCAAGGTGGAGAGCATCATGAGGCTGAACGTCTCGAAGAGGCCTATCTGAATACGCTGCAACTGGCCCTGGCCAATGGGTATCAATCCATTGCATTTCCGGCAATCAGTACCGGAGCCTACGGATATCCCCGCGCAGCAGCGGCAGAAATAGCGGTAAACACGGTGTTGAAATTTATTACCCGTCGTACGCTTCCTGATCAAATATACTTTGTTTGTTTTGACGAAGAAAACGCTCAACTCTACAAGAGACTACTTGCCCAGCAAGGTGACAATAACGGACTGATATGACACGACTTGAGCGGGCTATCACGCCACTTTGCGCTAACCACCCTGGAGACTGTGGCATTCTTACGTTGGATGACAGCCTGGATGCCTTTGCTGCTCGTTATCGGCTAACAGAAATGGCGGAACGTACACTGGATGTGCAGTACTACATCTGGGAGAACGATATGTCCGGGCTATTGTTGTTTTCTGTCCTGTTGGCTGCGGCGAAACGTGGAGTGAAGGTCCGCTTGCTGTTGGATGACAACAACACGCCGGGTCTTGATGACACGCTGCGGCTACTGGACAGCCATCCTAATATACAAGTTCGTCTGTTTAATCCCTTTTCCTTTCGTATCCTGCGCGCCCTCGGCTATTTGACCGATTTTGCCCGGCTTAATCGGCGTATGCACAATAAAAGTTATACCGCTGACGGTGTGGTGACCATCGTGGGCGGGCGTAATATTGGTGATGCCTATTTTGGGGCGGGTGAGCAACCGCTGTTTTCCGATCTGGACGTCATGGCTATTGGGCCAGTTGTCAAAGATGTTGCGGATGATTTTGAGCGTTACTGGCACTGCCGTTCTGTTTCAACGTTACAAAACGTACTTGAGATGTCGGAGTCAGATTCCTTGCAGCGTATCGAACTGCCTGAATCCTGGTATAACGATGATATTACTCGCCGCTATCTGCACAAGCTGGAGACCAGCCAGTTTATGACCAGTCTTGATCAACAGTCGCTGCCGCTGATTTGGGCGAAAACGCGTTTGCTGAGTGATGATCCAGCCAAAGGTGAAGGGAAAGCGCCGCGCCATTCGTTATTACCGCAGCGTTTGTTTGATGTGATGGGGTCGCCTGGCGAGCGAATTGATATTATTTCCGCCTACTTTGTGCCAACTCGCGCCGGGGTAGCACAGCTTTTGAGAATGGTAAGGAAAGGCGTCAAGATTGCTATTTTAACCAATTCGCTGGCGGCGAATGATGTGGCTATTGTTCATGCGGGCTATGCGCGATGGCGAAAGAAACTGCTGCGCTACGGCGTAGAATTATACGAACTTAAACCTACCCGCGAACACGTTTCAGTGGTCCACGACCGCGGATTAACCGGTAATTCAGGGTCCAGCCTGCATGCAAAAACCTTCAGTATTGACGGCCGAAAAGTATTTATCGGCTCGCTTAATTTTGATCCCCGTTCAACGCTGCTTAATACGGAAATGGGGTTTGTGATTGAGAGTGAAGTGCTGGCTGAAGTGATCCATAAACGTTTTATGCAGAGCCAGCGTGACATGGCCTGGCAACTACGCCTCGACCGCTGGGGCAGAATTAATTGGGTGGATCGCGCTTCCGGCAGCGAACAGGTACTGAAAAAAGAACCCGCCACAGGATTCTGGAAGCGGGTTCTGGTGAAGCTTGCATCTGTGTTACCCATTGAGTGGCTGCTCTGAACCACGTAATGAGAGAAAAATTAACCGGCCACAGCTTTATTTTTATCTTGCTTAACGGGCGGTTTACCCGAGAAGAGAAACTTCAGCACCGGTATGCGTAAATGGATTTCGTACAGTATCACCGCAATCCCGACCACAAACAGCAGGCCGCAGAAAAAGCCCAGCAGATTCGATGAGATATGCGGTGTGATATACGCGCCAAAAAACAGCGTCAAAGGGTGATGCACTAAATAGATAAACAGCGATGCGTTGACAAAATAGGTCACGCGAGCCGACTGGAAATTCAACAAACGGTGACCAAGCGAAAAGACGACGTTCACCATCCACAGCCCCATGACCATGGTGATGACATATTCGGTTTCATACATCCACGCATCGCCATTGCCATAACGTTGATTAAGCAGGTACGCGACAAACGCCAATGCTGCGCCTATCGTGCAGCCGCGCGATGGCGTGGTAAACAGCGCTTTCAGAGTAGGATTGATAAACGCCAGTGCGCCGAGCATAAAGAAAGGCACATAGAACAGCGTTTGCATAACAATAAAATTAAACATGCCATCGCTGAGAATTGAAGGGTAGAGGATGAAAATCGCCCTCCTGACGGCGGCATAACCGATACCCAATAAAATAAAAATCAGCGTTAATTTGCTCATCGACACAGAAGAGGGGTTAGCCCCTTCGCTACGCATTGTCTTATTTTTCATCTGGGTAAATACCCACATGCTTACGGTCGTTAAAACCACCAGAACCAGTAAAAACCACAGATGGGAAATAAGCTCCCAGGCCAGCGTGTTGTACTTTTCGTACCCGCTGAGAGTATGCCAGCTGTCTGCTTTGCCCTTCACGTATTGCAGCATGATAAATTGCGGCAGCGTCAGCAATGGAATCGCCGTCAGCATGGGGATTCCCACGCGTTCTACACGTACTTTCCACCACCGCTTTAGCGGATAGCGCAAAAATAACATGTACGAAAAGTAACCCGAAATAACAAAGAAGACCTGCATGCGAAATGCATGGATAAAATCGTTAAAAAGGGTCAACCACCACGATGGCTCTGCGCTGTTCACATGCCAGGTATGGGTGGAATAGATCAGAGAAATATGGAAGGGGATCCCTAACAACATTAGCCAGGCACGGATGGAGTCAAGAAAATATTCACGTGGTGGTGATACAGAGCTCATAGACAGTTACGTATTCTCAGACTTTTCGTCTTATCCCTAAGACGAATAATGGTTACATTCGAGGCCAACCCTACACGAAGTCCAACAACCTGTCTCCAGGATAAGCACGCAAAGTGAAAACAGCAGACAAAGCTGCTTAAAGCATGAGCCAGCGCGCGAACAATACAGGGATTCAGTTGTCGGAATGCCCGATTATCCATTAAAATGGATCGGATCAATATAAGCACACAAAGGGGGAAGTGCTTACTAATTATGAAACATAAACTACAAATGATGAAAATGCGTTGGTTGGGTGCAGCAGTCATGTTAACGCTGTACACATCATCGAGCTGGGCGTTCAGCATTGATGATGTTGCAAAACAAGCTCAATCCTTAGCCGGTAAAGGCTATGAGGCGCCAAAAAGTAACTTGCCCTCCGTTTTCCGCGACATGAAATATGCGGATTATCAGCAGATCCAGTTTAATCGCGATAAAGCTTACTGGAGCAATCTCAAGACCCCATTTAAGCTCGAGTTCTACCACCAGGGTATGTACTTCGACACGCCGGTCAAAATCAACGAAGTTACCGCCACTGCGGTGAAAAGAATCAAATATAGCCCGGATTACTTTAATTTTGGCGATGTTCAGCATGATAAAGACACGGTAAAAGATCTCGGTTTCGCCGGGTTCAAGGTGCTGTATCCGATCAACAGCAAAGATAAAAACGATGAAATCGTCAGCATGCTCGGTGCCAGCTATTTCCGTGTTCTCGGCGCAGGCCAGGTCTACGGTCTTTCTGCGCGCGGTCTCGCGATCGATACCGCTCTGCCTTCTGGTGAAGAATTTCCCCGCTTCCGTGAGTTTTGGATCGAACGTCCGAAACCGACTGACAAACGTTTAACCATCTACGCCTTGCTGGATTCTCCGCGCGCAACCGGAGCGTATCGCTTTGTCATTATTCCGGGGCGCGACACGGTTGTTGATGTTCAGTCCAAAGTTTACCTGCGCGACAAAGTGGGCAAGCTGGGCGTGGCGCCGTTAACCAGTATGTTCCTGTTCGGCCCAAACCAGCCATCTCCGGCAACGAACTATCGTCCGGAACTGCATGACTCTAATGGTTTGTCTATCCACGCTGGCAACGGCGAGTGGATTTGGCGTCCGCTGAACAACCCGAAACATCTCGCGGTGAGCAGCTTTGCCATGGAAAACCCGCAAGGTTTCGGTCTGTTGCAGCGTGGTCGTCAGTTCTCGCGTTTTGAAGATATTGACGATCGTTACGACCTGCGTCCGAGCGCCTGGATCACGCCAAAAGGTGACTGGGGCAAAGGTAAGATTGAGTTAGTTGAAATTCCGACTAACGATGAAACGAACGATAATATCGTCGCGTACTGGACGCCGGATCAACTGCCTGAAGCGGGCAAAGAGATGAACTTCAAGTACTCCCTGACGTTCACGCGTGATGAAGACAAGCTTCATGCGCCGGAAAATGCCTGGGTACAGCAGACTCGTCGTTCTACGGGTGATGTTAAACAATCCAATCTGATTCGTCAGCCAGACGGTACTATCGCGTTTGTGGTGGATTTTACCGGCGCAGACATGAAAAAGCTGCCGCAGGATACCCCGGTTACCGCACAAACCAGCATTGGCGACAACGGCGAGATCGTTGAAAACACCGTGCGTTACAACCCGGTCACTAAAGGTTGGCGTTTGATGCTGCGCGTGAAGGTGAAAGACGTGAAGAAAACCACTGAAATGCGAGCAGCTCTGGTCAATGCCGATCAGACGTTGAGTGAAACCTGGAGCTACCAGTTACCTGCCAATGAATAAGACAACTGAGTATATTGACGCAATGCCGCTTTCGGATATCGAAAAAGCGGCACTGCCGAAAACTGACATCCGCGCCGTTCATCAGGCGCTGGATGCCGAGCATCGTACTTACTCGCGCGAAGATGATTCACCGCAGGGTTCAGTGAAAGCTCGCCTTGAGCAAGCATGGCCAGATTCTCTGGCGAAAGAGCAGTTGGTTAAGGACGATGAAGGACGCGATCAGCTTCAGGCGATGCCAAAAGCAACGCGTACTTCGATGTTCCCCGATCCCTGGCGTACCAACCCGGTTGGTCGTTTTTGGGATCGTCTGCGTGGACGTGATGTGACTCCGCGTTATCTTTCGCGTTTGACGAAAGAAGAACAAGAGAGCGAGCAAAAATGGCGTACCGTTGGCACAATCCGCCGCTATACGCTGTTGATCTTAACGCTGGCGCAAACGGTCGTAGCAACTTGGTATATGAAGACGATCCTTCCGTACCAGGGTTGGGCATTCATAAATCCGGTCGACATGATGGGGCAGGACCTGTGGGTGTCCTTTATGCAACTGCTGCCCTACATGCTACAGACCGGCATTCTGATTTTGTTTGCCGTACTTTTCTGTTGGGTCTCTGCGGGGTTCTGGACCGCGCTGATGGGCTTCCTGCAACTGCTGATTGGGCGAGATAAGTACAGTATCTCCGCCTCAACGGTAGGGGATGAACCACTGAATCCTGAACACCGTACCGCACTGATTATGCCTATCTGTAACGAGGACGTTGACCGCGTATTCGCGGGGCTGCGCGCCACGTGGGAGTCGGTTAAAGCCACGGGCAACGCTGAGCATTTTGATGTTTACATCCTGAGCGACAGCTACAACCCAGATATCTGCGTAGCGGAACAAAAAGCGTGGATGGAACTGATTGCTGAAGTGCAGGGCGAAGGGCAGATTTTCTACCGTCGTCGTCGTCGTCGTGTGAAGCGCAAAAGCGGGAACATCGATGACTTCTGCCGCCGTTGGGGGAATCAGTACAGCTATATGGTAGTGCTCGACGCTGACTCCGTGATGAGCGGAGACTGTCTCAGCGGTCTGGTACGTCTGATGGAAGCAAATCCGAACGCCGGGATTATCCAGTCTTCGCCGAAGGCTTCCGGTATGGATACGCTGTATGCGCGTTGCCAGCAGTTCGCGACCCGTGTTTATGGCCCGTTGTTTACCGCCGGGCTTCACTTCTGGCAGTTGGGTGAATCGCACTACTGGGGTCATAACGCCATCATTCGCGTGAAGCCGTTTATTGAACACTGTGCGCTGGCGCCGTTACCAGGTGAAGGCTCATTTGCCGGTTCGATCCTCTCCCATGACTTCGTGGAAGCGGCATTAATGCGTCGTGCCGGCTGGGGCGTGTGGATCGCTTACGATCTGCCGGGTTCTTATGAAGAGCTGCCGCCAAACCTGTTGGATGAACTCAAGCGTGACCGTCGCTGGTGCCACGGTAACCTGATGAACTTCCGTCTGTTCCTGGTCAAGGGGATGCACCCGGTTCACCGCGCGGTGTTCCTGACCGGCGTTATGTCCTATCTGTCAGCGCCGTTATGGTTCATGTTCCTCGCGCTGTCTACCGCCTTGCAGGTAGTCCATGCGTTGACGGAGCCGCAGTATTTCCTGCAACCGCGGCAGCTGTTCCCGGTATGGCCGCAATGGCGACCTGAACTGGCGATCGCGCTGTTTGCCTCCACCATGGTGCTGCTGTTCCTGCCGAAGCTGCTGAGCATTTTGCTTATCTGGTGTAAAGGGACGAAAGAGTACGGTGGATTTATTCGCGTCACGCTGTCGCTGCTGCTGGAGGTTCTGTTCTCTGTGCTGCTGGCGCCGGTGCGTATGCTGTTCCATACCGTTTTCGTGGTGAGCGCATTCCTCGGTTGGGAAGTGGTGTGGAATTCGCCGCAGCGTGATGACGATTCAACCCCGTGGGGGGAAGCGTTTATGCGTCACGGTTCTCAGCTACTGCTGGGGCTGGTGTGGGCGGTGGGTATGGCCTGGCTGGATCTGCGTTTTCTGTTCTGGCTGGCGCCGATTGTCTTCTCGCTGATCCTCTCGCCGTTTGTTTCCGTAATTTCCAGTCGTTCTACGGTTGGGTTACGAACCAAACGTTGGAAGCTGTTCCTGATCCCGGAAGAGTACTCTCCGCCACAGGTGTTGGTGGATACAGATAACTACCTGGTGATGAACCGTAATCGTACGCTGGACGACGGCTTTATGCATGCGGTGTTTAACCCGTCGTTTAACGCGCTGGCGACGGCAATGGCGACTGCGCGCCACCGCGCCAGTAACGTTCTTGAGATTGCACGCGACCGTCATGTGGAGCAGGCGCTGAACGAAACGCCGGAGAAACTGAATCGCGATCGTCGCCTTGTGCTGTTAAGCGATCCGGTGACCATGGCGCGTTTACATTATCGCGTCTGGAATTCACCTGATAAGTACTCTTCGTGGGTGAATTACTATCAGGGTCTGACCCTGAATCCGTTAGCGCTCAGGAAAAAATAAGCGTTCTGTAATGTGAAAATACCGGCCTGGTGCCGGTATTTTTTTATACTTAATAAAAAGAGTCATGGGGTACCAGATGCGAATAGTGGCAGTGGCGATGATGGTCTTGTTCCTGAGCGGATGCGGCAGCATTATTAGCCGGACCATCCCAGGACAAGGGCACGGCAACCAATACTATCCAGGCGTACAGTGGGATGTCCGGGATTCCGCATGGCGCTACGTCACCATCCTCGACCTGCCGTTTTCGCTGGTGTTTGATACGCTGCTGTTACCGCTCGACATTCACCATGGACCTTACGAGTAATTATCGCTCATCCCATTCATCGGCTGCGGTCTGACCCTCTTCGGTATCAAGGGGAGGCTCCAGCTGAAATTCACCTTCGTCCCATTCGTGAAGCGTGTTTTCTTCCTGCCACTCCTGACGAATTTCAATCTCATCATAATCACCATCAAAAACGCTTTGCGCCGCTTCACCGCTTAGCATTGGCAGACATTCACCATCGACATCATCCTCATCGGCAAAGAATTCTGCTTGCCACATAATGTCGCCATCCTGTAGCACGTATTTTTGTACGCTTAGCTGCTGAACACTGGCATCGTCAGCCTCCAGCCCCGGGTTATCTGCCAGAAACACTTCACGAGCAGCATCAATAGCCTCTTCCAGCGTGGCATAAAAATACATGTCATTCTTTGCCATAATCTTCTCCTAAGGTGAACAATAAATGGTGATGATTCAATCTATAGACCTCGATCCGCGGAGCGTCAAACCCATTGACTGCAGAGCTAACCCAAATGAATGCCAGCCGTTGGTAGCGACGACAAGGTTTTATGATGACGTCTTCGATTGGTATGGAAAAATTTACAATGCGAGATACTGAAGTTGGCGTAATGGACGACCGCGAATTTGAGAAAAAAAGGTAATGTGTGTGGTTAGCTGTGGCGTAATGAAAATCAAATAAATAAACGATACTGTTATATAAATGAATCTTCAGATTTAATACGTATTTATTCGAGTTTTTGATTGTGCCAATGCCCATTGTTCTGATGAGAGGATGTCTAACCTTATTAAAATAAAGGAAAAAATATTTATTAATGTGAAAAAATCACAGAGGTAATTATTGAGGGGTACTGAACTCAAGAAGCGTAAAAGTAATGACTAAGTATCCGCCATGTGCAACATCTGTTAATGGCGTGAGGCGTTTTAAAAAAAGATACTTAATAATAGATGATTAATACCGGGTGTTATAAATGGATAAAAAATCATTAAATAATAAATGAATAAATATCACTGAAGTTGTACGGCTATATAGATTGCAAATGCTTATGCTTTATTATATAAAATGCCAACTCAAGAATACTCCTAAGGATGTTATGGAAAACAGTAATTCAAATAACAGGAAGTTGATGGCGTTCTATATAACTTGCTTAATCAGCTATATTCTTGGTGGGTTATGTCTTACGCAGTTTAAATTAACAATACAGAGCGTTCCGCAAACAATATATTTGATTATCATAGTAGGCTTGTTCTTTTTATATGGAATTATTTTCCTTTTTATGTTGTTTCAGTATTTATGCAGGAAAGATCTAACGTGTCTTATGATCTTAGGCATGGCGTTTCTTAGCAATAATATTTTCTTTGTGGAAACTATTTATATCGTTCAGGATTTAATTAATGATCACACTTCGATAGAAAAAAGAACTAACGATATCGCTATATTCTATTATTTTCGCCAACTTAGTTTTATTGCCTTGTTATTTGTATCCTTGAAATCTTATAAAGCATCTTCGACAGTAATTGAAACTAAAGAAAGAGAACCATGCTATATAGCGGTAGCGTTTTTAATAATGTTGGCTATCGCTGTACTGGCGCATAGCCTGGCCAGTTATAATCCGGGCATGACCCTTGAGATTACGAGCTTAAAACCCGACAACGTAACCGTACACTGGCATATTGGCTACATTTATTCACTGATTGTTGCCTGGGGGATGGTTCTGCTATATTTGGTCATTAAAACTAAAACACATAATATTTTATGGAAAAGTATCGGCTTACTGTGTTGCTCAGGAATATTAACTAATGTACTGCTATTAAGCTTAGATGAATATAGTATGTATATTTGGTATATCAGCAGAGGGATTGAGGTGATCAGTACCCTTTGTATAATATCGATATTAATGTATAACACTTTTATTATTCTAAAAAAAGAAACGGATTCGGCTATCAAAGATGCCATGACCAAAATATACAACCGAAAGCTGTTCTATAGATCGTTAAAAACATCGCTAGCGAAAGGCGTGGTTTGCGTAATGGTCCTGGATATCGACAAATTTAAACGAATTAACGATACCTATGGGCATCAGGAGGGGGATCGGGTAATAATAAGTATTGTTGATATAATCAACAAGTCAATTAGAGACTCGGATATCTTTGCACGCATTGGCGGTGAAGAGTTTGCTATTCTTCTTAAGTGCAAGGATAAAGATGAAGTTCTTGTCGTTGCAGAACGAATCAGAAGAAATGTTGAGCATGGAACGACCATACCCAATGCCTATGATTTAAAAGAAAAGATGACGATCAGCATCGGTGTATATTGTAGCAAAGCTGATGATGATTCGGCGGATAAAGTTGTTTCTTATGCCGATGCTGCGTTGTATGACGCCAAAAACTCTGGCAGGAATAAGGTGTGTTACTATTATCATTAAAAGTAAAATGAATACTGCCTGAAAACGCAAAGTTTACTCTTCGGATTCAGGCAATATAGACAAATCATCCAGCGAGCTCAACGCTTCGGCGACGGCGCAGGCTATTCCACGAGTAGATCGCGTTAAACAGTACAACCCCCGCGGTCACGCAGAAAACCGCGCGAAAGCCGTAATTGGCGGATATTGCCGCCCCCATTAATGGTCCCGTTACGTTACCGATGTCGCGAAATGACTGGTTGTAACTGAAAATACGCCCGGCAACTTGATTGGTTGAGTTATAGACCAGCAGCGTTTGCACCGCCGGGAGCAGAGCGCCATCGGCAGCACCCAATAAAAAACGCAGAACGCCCAATTGCCAGGGCGTATGTACAAATGACATTGGAATCAGCAATAGCACGGAAATAATCAGTGCGACGATCAGGATCTTCTCCGGGCCAATCCGGTCACCGAGTTTGCCAAGCCTTGGGGCACTGATTAACGCCGCTACGCCGGGTACGGAGGCAATCATCCCACTAATGAACGCGATATTACTGACGTTTCCGGCTAATTCCCGCACGTATAACGTCAGGATTGGCGCAATGGAACCGGTCGCCACCTGAATGATTAAGGTGGTGACAAACAGGCTCAGCACCAATTTGGGATTTTTTAACGAGGCCACGACTTCACGTATGTGCAGCATCTCTTTCTTGCTTACCGGCTGAAAACGCTCGCGGATAAAAAATAGCGTCAGGATAAAACAGACCAGCAGTACGCTGGCGGTAATGAAGAATACGGGACGCAATCCATACTGGTCAGCGAGTAGTCCACCTGCCAGCGGCCCGAGCAGTGCGCCACTGACGCCGCCGGTAGAGAGCGTTCCCAGCGCCCAGCCGCTTTTATTGCGTGGAACCTGGGTGGCGATCAACGCATTGGCGTTGGGAATGAAACCGCCGAGCAGACCCAACAGCGCGCGCAAAACCAGGAACTGCCAGATATTTTGCGCCAGCCCCATCAGCAGCATCACAATAGCCATACCCAACGCGGAACGCAGCAGCATGATTTTTCGCCCTTTGCGGTCGGCAAGGCCACCCCAGAAAGGGGAGGCGATAGCTGAAAACAAAAAGGTGATGCTGAACACCAGACCTGACCACATGTTCAGGGCGCTATGGCCCGTGACGCCGAGACTCTCAACGTACAAGGGCAAAAAGGGCATGACCAGGCTAAATGCTGCGCCGGTTAAAAAACAACCCAACCAGGCAACGGTGAGGTTGCGTTTCCAGTTTATGGGGGCATCTGAGGGTGACATAACGATCCGCAGTGTGAGGCGCTGTATGCGCTATCGATTGAATATAAGTAAGCAGACTAATTATGCGCCCGGTTGATAGTTGCTGCAATGCGGATAGCAGTTAAACCTAAAGCGAGTAAGGAGGGGTTGCAGCCCACTGGACTGCAACCGCGTGTTAGTACAGGGAAGGGGCGCCTTCAGGACGAGTCTTGAAGCGACGATGCAGCCACATATACTGTTCTGGGGCCATCATGATGCATTGTTCAACGATCTTATTCATCCATGCAGCCGTGGTTTCCGCGTCGTCTAACGGCGGTGAACACTCTGGCGGTAGCATAATCAGTTGATACCCTTTACCGTCGGGCTTACGGCGAGGAACAAATGGCACCAGACAGGCATTCGACATGCGTGAAAGCATCCAGGTCCCGGAGGTCGTAGCGGCCTGTTCAACGGCAAACAGCGGTACAAACACGCTGGCGCGAGGGCCGTAGTCATGATCCGGTGCATACCAGACCACTTCGCCTTTTTTCAACGCTTTAATCATTCCTTTCAGGTCTTTACGATCAAGCATTGATTTATTAGAGCGCATGCGGCCCCAGGTCTGTAACCAGTCGAGCAGTGGGTTGTCATTAGGACGATACACACCGATACCTGGCTCCTGCAAACCAAACTGACGCGCACCCAGTTCCAGGGTCAGAAAGTGTAGGCCGACTAACAGGATCCCCCGCTTTTGCGCCTGAACGTCACGGATATGTTCCATACCAATCACTTCTGTCCAGCGTGAAATGCGCTTATCGGACCAAAACCAGGCCATCCCGGTTTCCATCACGCCCATGCCGACGGACTCGAAGTTCCTGACGACCATCTGCTGGCGTTCCTGCTCACTCATCTGCGGGAAGCACAGCTCCAGATTACGTGAAACGATTTTTGCCCGGCGTTTCATCAAACGTAACGCCAGACGACCTAATGCACAGCCCAACTTATAAAGTACCGGGTAGGGTAACTGCACGATTAACCAAAGGATGCCAATACCCAGCCAGGTTAACCAATAACGTGGATGCAGTAGTGCAGCCGAAAACTTGGGTAAATTCGTCATGTCTATCCTGTCTTCAAACGACCAATTCCCTGTATTGTCGCATTTTTTCGCGCGTATCAAAAATTTGTGACGGGAGAACGGTGATTAAATCGGCAATTGTTGTTGTGTTTTTATCGTGAAGTATGAAATGTAGCGTAAAATGTGTGGATGTAAATTGGCGATGTTTGCTTTATTATGCCGCCGATTTTCATTTACTCCCAATTTGCAGGATACGTACACCATGCCAGTGTTACACAACCGCATTTCAAACGACGCGCTCAAAGCCAAAATGCTGGCCGAGACTGAGCCGCGCACGACGATCTCGTTTTATAAATATTTCACCATCGATGACCCGCAACATACGCGTGATGCGCTGTACCAACTGTTCACTGCGTTGAATGTGTTCGGGCGTGTATATCTTGCCCATGAAGGCATTAACGCGCAAATTAGCGTGCCGCAAAGCAACGTGGATGCATTCCGCCAACAGCTGTATGCGTTCGATCCTGCCCTGGATGGATTACGCCTTAATATCGCCCTGGACGATGACGGAAAATCATTCTGGGTGCTACGCATGAAAGTTCGCGAACGCATTGTGGCGGATGGGATTGATGATCCTGACTTTAACGCCAGCGACGTGGGTGACTACCTGAAGGCGGCTGAAGTGAACGCCATGTTGGACGACCCTGACGCGGTATTCATTGATATGCGCAACCACTATGAATATGAAGTGGGGCACTTCGAGAATGCGCTGGAGATCCCGGCAGACACGTTCCGTGACCAGTTGCCGAAAGCGGTTGAAATGATGCAGGAGCATAAAGATAAAAAGATCGTTATGTACTGCACGGGCGGGATCCGCTGTGAGAAGGCCAGCGCCTGGATGAAGCACAACGGATTTAGCAAAGTCTGGCACATTGAGGGGGGTATTATTGAATATGCCCGCAAGGCGCGTGAACAGGGGCTTCCGGTACGTTTCATCGGCAAAAATTTCGTTTTTGATGAGCGCATGGGCGAAAGGATCTCTGAAGATGTTATCGCGCATTGTCATCAGTGCGGAACCGCATGCGACAGCCACACTAATTGTAAAAATGATGGCTGCCATCTGCTGTTTATTCAGTGCCCGGCTTGCGCGCAGCAGTATAAAGGCTGCTGCAGTGAGCTGTGCTGCGAAGAGAGTGAGTTGCCAGAAGAAGAGCAACGACGTCGTCGCGCCGGGCGTGAAAATGGCAACAAAATCTTTAATAAATCCCGCGGTCGTCTGAATACCAAACTGGGTATTCCGGATCCCGCGCAATAAAATTTTGCCGGATGATGGCTGTCACCTCATCCGGCAACACTCATACGTTACTTCTGCTGCACACCTTCCACTGAGATGATTAAATCGACTTCCTGCGAAGCAGGGCCGAGATCGGTGGTGATGTTGAAGTCCTTCAGCTTAATTTTGCCTTGCGCTTCAAAACCGGCGCGCGTGCCACCCCATGGATCGCCACCCTGACCGATCAGTTTCGCATCCAGTGTAACCGGTTTGGTGACGCCGTTCAGGGTCAGATTACCGGTGATATCGAGGTCGTTCCCCTCTTTCTTCACGCTGGTGGAGCTAAAGGTCGCCTGCGGGAATTTGGCCACGTTAAGGAACTCTGCGCTGCGCAGGTGTTTGTCACGTTCGGCGTGATTGGTGTCAACACTGTTGGTGTTGATGGTGACGTTGACCTTATCGGCAGCAGGATTTTTTTCATCAAAGGTGAATGTACCGTCGAAATCTTTAAACGTGCCATACAACCAGCTGTAACCCAGGTGCTGAATACGGAAATTAACAAAGGCATGCTGTCCCTCTTTGTCAATTTTGTAATCTGCCGCCATGGCTGAGCCGGCCGTGAATAACAGAGAGGCGAGTGTCAATCCCAGCAGGTTTTTTTTCATTTTAAGCTCCATAGTCAGATGACGATTTTCCCAACATGCGCTTCAGGGTATCGTCGTGATCGATAAAGTGATGTTTCAGGGCCATAAGCCCATGAAGAAGCGATAAAACCACCACGCTCCATGCAAGCCACAGGTGCAAGCTGCCGGCAAGGTCGGCCTGAGCGCCCGCGTTGGCAAGAGTGGCGGGAATATCGAACCAACCAAATACGCTTATCGCTTTGCCATCTGCGGTCGAGATCAGATAACCGCTGATAACAATCGAAAAGAGCAGGGCGTACAGTGTAAGGTGGCCCATTGCCGCTGCGATGCGGGTTAAACGGGAATAGCTTGTCAGCGCAGGAGGAGGAGGGGAGAACAACCGCCAGGCAACGCGGATGACCAGTCCCATCATGAGCAGGATTCCGATGCTTTTATGCAGTTCAGGGGCCTGGTGATACCAGCCATCGTAATAGCTGAGCGTGACCATCCATAAACCCAACGCAAACATGCCATATACAGCAATCGCAACCAGCCAATGTAACGCGACTGACACCACGCCATAGCGCTGTGGACTATTAGTGTATTGCATAAGAACACCGCGAGATATTTCAGGAGTGAATAAAAATGGCGTGTAAAAGACATTAATGCAACTAATAAATAACAATGGTGATGATATTTATTTTTAAATCAATTAAATTGATTGAGTATGAACATAATCATCAAATGATTAGAGGGAATGTGCGAGGGGATGGCTTTATTACACGGTGCGAATGGGGTTTTTCTTGTTCAGTTTATTGCAATGAAAATTAAGTAATTATCAGTTTTTGTCAATTAATGTCAGCCAGATACGATCAGAAAAACATAATATATATCACATCCATAATTGCCAGCAGCGACCATAAAATAATGTAAAGCATAAGATGCTCACGAATATTATTTACCAGATAATGAAAGATGCGCCGCATCAATGTTATTCCTGTCATTAAAAATGGCCTCACCATGAGGCCATTAATGCATTATTACTTAAAGCGACTCAACCTGAATGGCGTCAGGTCAAAGGCTGGCGCTTTGTCCTGCGCAAAATCTGCTGCGATTTCCCCCAGTACGGAGGCAAACTTAAAGCCATGCCCGCTCAGTCCGGTGATGATCAGGGTATTGTCATGCTCAGGTAGCGTATCAATGATAAAGTCTTCATCCGGCGAATTATCGTAAGTGCAGGATGCACCGTGCAGACAACAGCCAATGCCTGGCAGAACTGTACGCAGGAATGGGAAGGCTTCGGAGCCATCGCTGGCCACAGCAGCAAACGGCTTGCGCTCTTCGGCAGCGTGAATTGCCTGTCCGCCGTTGTGCTTACCAATTTTTAGTTCATCGTTATCTGCCGGAAAACCGTAGAACTGATCGCCATTTGGTAATTCGCCGGTAAAGGCCGGGAAGTTATTTTTAACGCTGTAGCGCCCATCGGCCTGATACCATGCGAACACTTTGCGCACTGGCTGTATCGGCAGTTCCGGTACTAATGCCTGCACCCATGTCCCGGCACTGACCAGGGCTTTTTTGGAGTGGTAGTCACCGTCGGCGGTTTCTACCGTGACGCCATCATCACTATGATGAATGGCCGTGACCGGGCATTTAAACAGCTGTGCGCAGCCCGCTTTTTCAGCCAGGCGGATCCAGGTTTTAATCGCTAACTCACTACGCAAAAAGCCTGACTCAGCTTCAAACAGACCAATATAATTTTCAGGTACGCGAATCTCGGGCCAGCGAGCCATGATGGCGGCGGCATCAAGATGTTCGACGTTGAGTTGCCACTGTTTCGCGCTTTGCGCTGCGGTAGCTAAGAAGGTTGAATCAGCCGGACCGAGGTTGATCACACCGGAGCGAACAAAAATCGATTCTTCATTTTGGGTCGAAAGTTCATCCCACAATGTTTGCGCGCGCAGCACTAGCGGAACGTATTTTTCACCTTCGCCATATGCATGACGAATTAATCGTGTGTCGCCGTGGTGGCTCCCCTGTTGATGCGGTGGCATATGCGCATCGATCATCAGAACGTTCAGACCGGCGCGAGTGGCATAGTATCCGGCTGCGGCACCCACGGAACCGCTGCCAATAATGATTAAGTCGTATTTCATCCGCTTCTCTCTGCAATCGCGATAGTAGCAGGGTAAATAACTGACCCGGAATATTCAACCTGGAAATAAGAAAGGCACCGTTAAGGTGCCTTTTGATGGTTGGATGTATCAGATTTAATGGCGCTGATACTCATTTACCTGGTAATCGCCGGATTCAATTTTGGCGATTCCTGCTTCTAATATCGAAATAAATTGCCTGGCAACATCAGTGGTTAACCAGAGCGTTTGTCCAACTTCAGTCCCATCCGGGTCCGGTCGATTCGGGGTCTGGTAGTGCAAACGCAGCATCAGCGCATCGTAGCTATCAACGGTGCTGATGTCCCATCCTACAAGCGGATGAGTCTGAATGACTTCATTATTCTTTTCCATCATGCCCCCTAATTCGTGTTACTAGACAACGGTTTTCGAGGTTCAATGCATTTTTTTCTGAAGCAACTTCAGTATATCAATAAATAAGGGTATTCATTGAAAATTTAAAGAGGGCTGCGCATAAATTTTTGGTTTTCAGCGTTATCTGACTAATAAAACAACATGTCATTCATTTTTTTTTAGCAAGTTGCACAATTATTTTGTTGTTCTGGTTAAAAGATGACCAGGAAATTAATATTAAATTAAATGCCGGCAAGGTTGAATCTGCATTTGTTTTAAAAACTGTGCGTATAAAAAAGCCGGGGCGACCCGGCAAACAAACATCACTGCATATCATTATTTATTCGTTGATAAACCAGTCATCCGCGCTTTCCCAGGTCTCCTGCAGGATCTCGCTGATGCGTTCTTTATCCTCTTTGGTCGCGCCAATTACCGACAGATTGTTAGCCCCGGCATAACGGACAGTAACGTTACCTTCGTTATCCGGAAAATGATGATGAATACGACGGGAGAGTTCACCTGCCAGTGCGTCAATCGCACCGGCAGGCAAAGGTGAAGTTTTGGCAATAGTGACTTCAATACGCATAATAGCCCCCTGTTGAATATACTGTTTATTTATACAGTTATTCAAATCAGTTGGCTACACTTTTTTTAGCTTTTTACTGACCAGTGTACCGTTTCGCCACCCAGGAAAGGCACCAGTGTGTCATCTGCCAGCGCAATGCTCTCCGGGACATGGTGCTCCACGCGTTCAAGCTCAATAAAAGTCTCATTCACCGGCAGACCATAGAATTGCGGGCCATTGAGTGAGCAGAAGGCTTCAAAATGGCTCAGCGCATTCATCTCTTCAAATACGGTGGCATAGCTGCCCAGCGCGGTCGGGGCGTTAAAACACCCGGCACAGCCGCAACTGGATTCTTTGCGATGACGCGCATGTGGCGCTGAGTCGGTACCAAGGAATGCACGGCTAAATCCGCTGGCGACCAGTTCACGCAGCGCCTGTTGGTGGACGTTACGTTTAAGGATTGGCAGACAATACAGGTGCGGGCGAATGCCGCCGACCAGCATGTGGTTGCGGTTAAACATTAAATGCTGTGGCGTAATAGTGGCGGCGAGAAGCTCGTTACCGTCGCGCACATATTCGGCAGCATCTTTAGTGGTGATATGTTCAAACACCACTTTCAGCGCAGTCAAACGCTGACGCAGCGGTTCCATCACTGTCTCAATAAAGCGTGCTTCGCGATCGAAAATATCAATATCCGCATGCGTCACTTCACCATGCACCAACAGCGGCATACCCAATTTTTCCATCCGTTCCAGCACCGGCATGATGGCGTCAATAGAGGTTACGCCATGCGTTGAGTTGGTGGTGGCATTAGCCGGGTAGAGTTTCGCGGCGGTGAACACGCCTTCGTTGAAACCACGCTCCAGCTCATTGGGATCCAGCGTATCCGTTAAGTAGCAGGTCATTAAAGGTGTGAAGTCGTGTCCGGCAGGTACCGCGTCAAGAATGCGTTGGCGATAAGCGATAGCTGCATCTACTGTGGTGACGGGCGGTGCCAGGTTCGGCATGACAATGGCGCGGCCGTAAATTTCACTGGTATAGGGCACGACAGTTTTTAACATGTCGCCATCGCGAAAGTGAAGATGCCAGTCGTCTGGGCGGCGGATCTTTAAAACCTGGGATGGTGCAGTCATCAATATGCTCCGGCTGAGGATTGTCTTTTTTGCCGGAAACAAAGGATAAGCGGAAACGTTTTCGTTTGCACGAAAAAAAAGGGCGCATCAGCGCCCTCTGGTTTATTAGTCGGTGAAGGGGATAATGATTTCGCCCGGTTTCACTTCTATACCTTTCGCCAGTTTTTTCGCCAGCGCTTCACCCTGGCTGCTGTCATCCTGCAGAATGTAGGCAGGTTGTTGGTTAAAGTAATTACGCAGCGATTGGTTTAAATACGGCATCAGCGTTTGCAGTACCGACTGCATTTTTTCTGGTGTCACGGTCGCGTCCACGACTTCCATCTCTTGCAAAAAAATCGCGCCTTTCTCTTTATTGAAGACCGGTAAGGCTTTGAGCTTCAGCTTCATGGTGGCTTTCTGACTGCCAAACAGGGAATTCATGTCCAGGTTGGCATCACCCGTCAGAGTCACTTTATTAGGCTCTTCACGCCCTATCTGACTGGCCAGATTGCTCAGTACGATGTGTGCTTCAGCAACGCCGGGCAAACCGATATCTTTTGAAAAGTTATTATGCTTCGCCAGCGCCTGATTAATCTCTTGCTCGCTAACCGTGTATTGCGTAAGTTGATTACAACCAACCAACAGGCCGCCGACAATCAGTGCAGCGGCAAAAAAAAGCTTTTTCATGGGGTTCCTCAACATGATGCTTGTGGCGTAATCGTGACACAAAGCATCATCGAGTACCAGCGCCCCGGGCACCAGCAGAAAAAACTGAAAAGTGCCCGAGCGTCGGATTAGCTATCAGGCGTCGGGTTCCAGCATGCCGCGCGTTGGGCGTTTGTGGCTGAATTGCCAGCCCAAAGCCAGGAAGGTGATGAAGCCGATAATACCGAGCATCATCCATGGCAATTCAGGCTGCGCCAGGGCTTTGCCCATATCAAACAGCCAGCCGCCGCCGACATAACCAATTGCTCCGCCGATGGCGAGGCCCAGTCGGCTGAAGCCCATGTAACTTCCTCGAGCCCGTGCATTGGCCAGCGAGGCGCTCAGGGTCTCACGCGCCGGTTCGGCGATGATCGAGCCAATATAGAAGGTGCAGATCAGCGTGAATAGCTGCTGTAGATTGCCGACCAGACCGATGGGCATCATGCTGAGAGACATTACCAGCAGACCGGCCATCAGGCGATGTTCAAGGCGAAAACGTTTTTCACTCCAGCGGGCAATCGGGTAGAGCAGCGTTAACGAGAGGCATGCTTCGATGGCATACATCCATTTCACCGCGGCAGGCGAGCCAGCGATGTCGTTCACCATGATTGGCAGCATTAACATCACCTGTACCGCCAGCATGTAATAACCCGCCAGCGTCAGAACATAGGTGACAAAACGTTTGTCATGCATCACGTGGCCCATCCCTTCACGCACCGGAATTTTCACCGTCGACAATTTCCATGCCGGGAGTAGCCAGGCGTTAAACGCCGCGCACAGAACAAACAAAATGGCTCCTGTCGCGCAGACCAGGCGAAAATCGTACTGTAACAGCCAACTGCCAAGTAACGCGCCAACCACGGCGCCTGCGCTATCCTGCATCATCAGGATAGAGAAAAAACGCCCGCGCTTTTCCGGGCGGATCAGTTTGACCACCAGCGCCGAGCGGGGAGGGTCGAACAGCGTGCCGCCCAATCCGGAGAGAAAACAGGAAAACCATAGCAGCCACGGCTCGTGGGCAATACCCATGGTGGCGAACCCGGCGGCGCGCATCAGCATACCGGTGACGATCATTGGTTTTGCGCCGAAACGGTCAGCAATAGCGCCGCCAAAAATACCCAGACCCTGCTGAATAAATTGACGCAATCCTAACGCGATCCCGACCATAACGGCAGCCCAGCCCATTTGGTCGACGAAGCGAATTGAGATCAGCGGGAAAACGACGAAGAAACCCAGCACGACCAGCATATTATCGATGAGAAGGAAGTATTTACCCAGGTTCCTTGCCTGCGAGACTTGCGACATTTCCCCTCCCGGGAAAAACTCGTCACTCTGGTTAGAGTTTAAAAGATAAGCACCTCCTATTCTGCGGTGTCGTCATCGCTTTTCCCACCCTTGGCGGGACAATATTTTTTTATCAAAAGTCCGTCTTGATAGAGAGTTTTCATCAAAATGTGTGAATAATTCAAAAAATGGCAATTTGCTCTTTTCAAAGGGCATATTTGCACAGGTATAGTATCGCGAATAGCGTATTGAAGACGTTACGGGAAGGAGTAGGTATAGAATGTTTGGCTATCGCAGTAACGTGCCAAAAGTGCGCTTAACCACGGACCGCCTGGTCGTGCGTTTGGTGCACGAGCGTGATGCCTGGCGTCTGGCAGATTATTACGCAGAAAATCGTCATTTCTTAAAACCCTGGGAACCTATTCGCGATGAAAGCCACTGTTATCCCTCCGGCTGGCAGGCGCGTCTGAGTATGATCTCTGAGTTTCATAAACAAGGCACCGCGTATTATTTTGCGCTGCTCGATCCGGAAGAAAAAGAGATTATCGGCGTCGCGAATTTCTCGAACGTAGTGCGGGGATCTTTCCACGCCTGTTATCTCGGCTATTCCATTGCGCAAAAGTGGCAGGGGCAGGGGCTGATGTACGAAGCCTTAACCTCGGCCATTCGTTATATGCAGCGCACGCAGCATATTCACCGCATTATGGCGAACTATATGCCACACAATAAACGTAGTGGTGACTTGCTGGCCCGACTGGGTTTTGAAAAAGAAGGGTATGCCAAAGATTACCTGCTGATTGACGGGCAGTGGCGCGATCACGTGCTGACGGCGTTGACCACATCAGAATGGACCCCTGGCCGCTAAGTTTCAGGTTAGCCTGAGTAATGGAGAAAACGATGAAATACGAATTAACCGCCACCGAAGCTCGCGTGATTGGCTGTTTGTTAGAGAAACAGGTCACCACGCCGGAACAATATCCGCTTTCTGTCAATGGCGTCGTCACCGCCTGCAATCAAAAAACGAATCGTGAACCGGTGATGAATCTATCGGAATCGGAAGTGCAGGATCAGCTTGATAACCTGGTGAAGCGGCATTTTCTGCGTACGGTGAGCGGCTTTGGAAATCGCGTCACGAAATATGAGCAGCGTTTCTGCAACTCTGAATTTGGCAATCTGAAACTCAGTGCGGGCGAGGTGGCGCTGGTTACCACGCTGTTGCTGCGTGGCGCGCAAACGCCGGGCGAACTGCGAAGCCGTGCATCGCGAATGTACGAATTCAGCGATATGGCTGAAGTGGAGTCGACGCTGGAAAAACTGGCGACCCGTGAAGATGGTCCTTATGTGATCCGTCTGGCGCGCGAGCCGGGTAAACGTGAAAGTCGCTATATGCACCTGTTTTGCGGTGATGTTGATGAGCCCATCGCTGCGGCAGATGAACTCCTGGTTGCGTCTGGCGATCTGCAGGCGCGCGTTGAAGCCCTGGAAACAGAAGTCGCGGAACTTAAGCAGCGGCTGGATTCTTTGTTGGCGCACCTGGGAGACTAACGTGACTAAATTACGTATCGGCGTTGTCGGTCTGGGTGGCATTGCACAAAAAGCCTGGCTGCCCGTACTGGGCAGTTCCGCTGACTGGACGCTGCAAGGCGCGTTTTCGCCTTCGCAGGAAAAAGCGCTGCGTGTCTGTGAGACCTGGCGCATACCCTACGTTGACTCCCTGGTGAATCTGGCGAAAACCTGCGACGCGGTTTTCGTCCATTCCAGCACCGCGACGCACTTTGCGGTAGTCAGTGAACTCCTGAATGCCGGGGTCCATGTGTGTGTGGATAAACCGCTGGCAGAAAACCTGCGTGAGGCTGAACAACTGGTCGAGCTGGCCGCGCGGAAAAAACTGACGTTGATGGTCGGCTTTAACCGCCGATTTGCGCCACTGTATCAGGATCTTAAGGCGCATCTGGGCAATGCAGCGTCTGTACGTATGGATAAGCATCGTTCGGACAGCGTGGGACCGCATGACCTGCGTTTCACCCTGCTGGACGATTATCTGCACGTGGTCGATACCGCGCTGTGGCTGGCGGGCGGGAACGCGCAGTTAAATAGCGGCACTCTGCTGACTAATGACTCTGGCGCAATGCTTTATGCCGAGCACCATTTTTCTGTCGATCAGCTACAGATTACAACCAGCATGCATCGCCGGGCCGGTAGCCAGCGTGAGAGCGTTCAGGCGGTGACCGATGGGGGCCTGATTGACGTCACGGATATGCGGGAATGGCGGGAAGAACGCGGGCAAGGTGTTGTACACAAGCCGATAGCAGGCTGGCAAACGACCTTAGAACAGCGAGGTTTTGCCGGATGTGCGCGGCATTTCATTGAGTGTGTGCAAAATCAGACGGTTCCTCAGACGACAGGCGAGCAGGCGCTACTGGCCCAGCGTGTTGTCGAAAAGCTATGGCGGGAGGCGATGGCTGAATAACCCCCTGTAACAACTGGCGGTAGTAATTCATTGTAATCCAGGTACTATATGCCAACTCAAAATAACACCTCTTTTCAACCATAGGCTGGCTTGTAGGCCTGATAAGACGCTGCGGCGTCGCCATCAGGCACAGTGACATAGTGACATTGCCGGATGGCGATGTTGGTTATACGGGGATTTGCCTCAGGGTCTGGAATACAACATAGATGAATTTATTAAAGTCGCTGGCAGCCGTCAGCTCGATGACGATGTTTTCACGTGTGCTGGGTTTTGCGCGTGATGCGATTGTCGCCAGAATCTTTGGCGCAGGGATGGCGACCGATGCCTTTTTTGTGGCCTTCAAACTTCCAAACCTGCTGCGCCGAATTTTTGCTGAAGGCGCATTTTCTCAGGCGTTTGTGCCTATTCTGGCTGAATACAAAAGTAAGCAGGGTGAAGATGCTACCCGCGTGTTTGTTGCCTATGTATCCGGGCTGCTGACGCTGGCGCTGGCCGTGGTGACGGTTGCCGGGATGCTGGCTGCGCCGTGGGTGATTTTAGTCACTGCACCTGGGTTTGCCGACACCGCTGACAAATTTGCGTTGACTACCCAACTGCTGCGGATCACCTTTCCTTATATCCTGCTGATTTCACTGGCCTCGCTGGTCGGCGCAATCCTTAACACCTGGAACCGCTTTTCTATTCCGGCGTTTGCGCCGACCTTTTTGAATATCAGCATGATCGGTTTTGCGCTGTTTGCCGCGCCTTATTTTAATCCTCCAGTGCTGGCGCTGGCGTGGGCCGTGACCGTCGGTGGCGTGCTGCAGCTGGTTTATCAACTGCCACATCTGAAGAAAATTGGCATGCTGGTGCTGCCCCGCGTGAACTTCCGCGATGCGGGGGCGATGCGCGTCGTCAAGCAAATGGGGCCGGCGATACTCGGGGTTTCCGTCAGCCAGATTTCACTGATCATCAATACCATATTCGCCTCGTTTCTGGCCTCCGGCTCGGTTTCATGGATGTACTATGCCGATCGTCTGATGGAGTTTCCGTCCGGCGTGCTTGGCGTGGCGCTGGGGACCATTCTGCTGCCATCGCTGTCCAAAAGCTTTTCTAGCGGGAATCATGATGAGTATTGTCGTCTGATGGACTGGGGGCTACGTCTGTGTTTTCTGCTGGCATTACCCAGCGCCGTGGCGTTGGGCATTTTGGCTAAACCACTGACGGTTTCTCTGTTCCAGTACGGTAAATTTACCGCCTTTGATGCCGCCATGACCCAGCGCGCGCTGGTGGCATACTCGGTCGGTTTGATTGGTTTGATCGTGGTGAAAGTTTTGGCCCCTGGCTTTTACTCGCGCCAGGATATTAAAACGCCGGTGAAAATTGCGATAGTGACGCTGATTATGACTCAGGTGATGAACCTGGCGTTTATCGGGCCGCTGAAGCATGCCGGGCTGTCGCTGTCGATTGGTCTGGCGGCATGTCTGAACGCTTCACTGCTTTACTGGCAACTGCGTAAACAGAAAATCTTTACCCCGCAACCGGGCTGGGCCTGGTTCCTGGCGCGTCTGGTGATTTCCGTACTGGTGATGTCAGCGGTGCTGTTCGGGATGCTCAATATTATGCCGGACTGGTCGCAGGGAACGATGTTGTGGCGTTTACTGCGTCTGATGGCCGTCGTGGTGGCTGGGATTGCAGCTTACTTCGCCGCACTTGCTGTGCTGGGCTTTAAAGTGAAAGAGTTTGTGCGCCGGACGGCGTAACAGACATTGCCGGATGGCGGCGTTACGCCGTATCCGGCCTGCAGAACGCGCTGGCCTGAAAGCTGCGAACGATCAGGCTGGCATTAAATAGAGAATTTTTTCCCGCCGCGGTGCGCAGCAGAGGTTTGACCGTTTGCGCCATACAGCGCCGGTTCCTGGTGCGGTTTCAGCACTTGAATCGCTTGCTGATTACGCTCAATCTGCCCTTCCAGCAGCCAACCGTTGTGCTGGTTGAGGTCACGCAAATGCTGCGTTTTTTGGGTGATCGTCTGCCAGCGTTCAGCAATCTCATCGTTGGCGCTACGCGTGGCGTCATGCTCCAGACGGCGTTGCTGCTCCAGATAATCAAGGGTTGCCAGCAAAGAGCTTTTTTCTTCTGTAATACGCTGTAGCTGGCTACCGTTAATATATCCTGCGGAGAGCTGCTGCTGCTCAGCATCCATTACCGTTTTCAGGTCATTGAGGACGGTTGTCATCTGATCAAGTATTTCTGACAAACGAGTCATACTTTATTTACTCTGTAAGTAGCTCTGTGCCTCGCGAATAAGCGAGTCGGCAATTTTTCCGGTATCCATTTTCAACTCACCGTTACGGATCGCAGTTTTCAATGCTTCGACGCGTTCCATATTGATGTCATTGGTGCCGGGCTGCATCAGTTTGGCCTGGGCGTCGCTCAGCATGACGCTGGTGCTGTTTGTCGCGGTGGTTTTTTCCTTCCGCGCTTTTTGTACCGGCGCATCGCTGGTTTCACGTGGCTGAACGGTACTGACTGGCTTCAATGGTGAGGTACGATCAATGCTCATTTTGTTTATCCTCATCGAGGGGTTACGCTATAGCGGCCCGCTGTAATCATTGGTTGTTTATCTATCGGCACACGCTAAAAAATCTTTAACCTATTATAGGTTAATAAGAATATTCCCATCAGAATCGACGATGCCGCTCACCACCTGGCCTGAAATCATCCGCACTCGCGCATTCTGTGCGACGGCGGCATTATTCAGCGCTTTACCTTCGGCATTCACCCGAAAACCATCGCCGTTGGCGATAACCAGTACGCGTTGACCGGCTTTGATCCGCCAGGCCTGGCGCAACATTGAAAGCTGTATCGGCTGACCTGGAACGAGATCGCGTAGACTCACCGCGTCCTGCACCTGATTCAAATCTAACACGGCGCGCGGCGGCAGTTGGTCCAGCCGACCTCGCTTTAACGTCACGCTGGCCGAGGTTAGCGCGCTGCCCCGAGCGACGGGCGCGGAGGCAACCACATAGTTTCCCGTGGCCTGCACATTCACCTGCAGATAACGTTTCTCGTTGGCGCAGCGGGCCAGCACGTTCACATTGCCCCACAGTTTCGCGTTGCCTGACACGCTTAATGCGGGTTGTTCGCAGCTGGGCAGTAGGTTAGGCGACGTACGGATAGTGACGACCACCTCATCGCTAAATCCGGCCAGACGTTGGGAAAACCATGTCGTCAGCTGTGAATTCAGGTCTTGCGCCAGCGTCATAGGGCTGAACAGCAGTGCTGCCACAACTATTCCACGTTTAAACGTTTGCATCAAAACCTCGCGCTTTTTCAGGTAGTGACAGGATTTTACCTGTGTGACGCAGTCATCAACGCAACAAATAGCGACGCATTTTGCGTTTATTCCGGCGATAACGCGCGCGTAATGGGATTTAAGCTGTCGGCTGAATTTTGTCATTTGCGGAGGAGATATGCTCGATAAGCTCGACGCCGCCTTACGTTTTCAACAGGAAGCGCTGAATTTGCGCGCCCAGCGCCAGGAAATATTGGCCGCCAACATTGCCAATGCCGACACGCCGGGGTATCAGGCGCGCGACCTGGATTTCGCCAGTGAATTGAAAAAAGTCATGGTGCGTGGACGGGAACAAACCGGCGGCGTCTCGTTGACGCTGACCTCTGCACAACATATTCCGGCCCAAACCGCTTCTGCTCCCGCTACGGAATTGCTCTATCGCATTCCTGACCAGCCGTCTCTGGATGGCAATACGGTGGATATGGACCGGGAGCGTACGCAATTTGCCGACAACAGTCTCAAATATCAAATGGGGCTGACCGCGCTGGGTGGACAAATCAAAGGCATGATGAATGTGCTGCAAGGAGGGAACTAATTCGTGGCGCTGTTAAATATTTTTGATATCGCAGGCTCTGCGCTGACGGCGCAGTCTAAGCGCCTGAACGTGGCGGCCAGCAACATGGCGAATGCGGATAGCGTTACCGGACCCGACGGTCAGCCGTATCGCGCCAAGCAGGTTGTTTTTCAGGTTGATGCCGCGCCAGGTGCAGCTACAGGCGGCGTAAAAGTGGCTGACGTTATTGAAAGCCAGGCGCCGGATAAGCTGGTCTATGAGCCGGGTAACCCGCTGGCCGATGCGAACGGCTACGTAAAAATGCCGAATGTGGACGTCGTCGGCGAGATGGTTAACACCATGTCAGCCTCGCGTAGCTACCAGGCAAACGTCGAAGTGCTCAACACCGTGAAAAGCTTGATGCTCAAAACGCTTACGTTAGGCCAGTAAAGGAGGCGCATATGTCTATTGCTGTAACCATGAATGACCCGAGCAATACAGGCGTTAAAGCCGCCACCGGGAATAGCTCCCTGACGGGCAGTAATGCCGCTGACCTGCAAAGCAGTTTTCTGACGCTGCTGGTCGCACAGTTGAAAAACCAGGACCCAACCAATCCGCTGCAAAACAACGAACTGACCACCCAACTGGCGCAAATCAGTACCGTAAGTGGGATTGAGAAACTGAACACCACGCTGGGGTCTATTTCCGGGCAGATCGATAACAGTCAGTCGCTGCAGGCCAGTACGCTGATTGGTCACGGCGTAATGATCCCCGGCACCACCATCCTGACCGGTAAAGGTACGGAAGAGGGTGCGAAAACGACCACGACGCCGTTTGGCGTTGAGCTGCAACAGCCGGCAGATAAGGTCACCGCAACGATTACCGATAAAGACGGCAAAGTGATACGCACTATTGATATCGGCGGCTTGAAAGCCGGTGTTCATACCTTTACCTGGGACGGCACCATGACCGATGGCACGGATGCGCCAAGCGGTTCTTATAACGTCTCAATTGCTGCCAGCAATGGCGGAACGCAACTGGTGGCGCAGCCGCTTCAGTTTGCGCTGGTGCAGGGTGTTATTCGCAGTAACGGCGGTAATACGCTGGACCTGGGCACCTATGGAACCACCACCCTCGACGAAGTACGGCAAATAATCTAAGCCCACACACTTATCAGGAGTAAGTCATGGCCTTTTCTCAAGCGGTCAGCGGTCTGAACGCTGCAGCGACCAACCTCGATGTCATTGGTAATAACATCGCCAACTCCGCTACCTACGGTTTTAAATCTGGTACGGCTTCTTTTGCCGATATGTTCGCCGGTTCTAAAGTGGGACTGGGGGTTAAAGTTGCGGGTATTACCCAGGATTTTACCGATGGTACTACCACCAACACCGGACGCGGACTGGATGTGGCTATCAGCCAGAACGGATTTTTCCGCATGGTAGACAGCAACGGCTCTGTATTCTACAGCCGTAACGGTCAGTTCAAGCTCGATGAAAACCGCAATATCGTCAACATGCAGGGGCTGCAACTGACAGGTTATCCTGCTACCGGTACACCGCCGACAATACAGCAAGGTGCTAACCCGGCGCCGATCACTATTCCGAATACGCTGATGGCGGCGAAAACCACGACTACCGCGTCAATGCAGATCAACCTGAACTCCACTGACAAGGTGCCAACCAAAACTCCGTTTAGTCCAAGCGACGCGGACTCCTACAACAAAAAAGGCACCGTTACCGTTTTCGATAGCCAGGGTAACGCCCATGACATGAACATTTTTTATGTCAAAAACGCAGAGAGCAACACCTGGGAAATTCATACTCAGGATGCTTCAACTGGCGAAGCTGCAAAACCAGCCGGGTTTATGAAGTTTAACAACAATGGTGCGTTTTTAGGGATTAGCGCCACGGCAACTGGTACGCCAGGAGCAACGGACATCAACATCGAAACAGGGCAGATTAACGGTGCAGATACCGCAAAATTCTCCCTGAGCTTCCTGAACTCCATGCAGCAGAACACCGGCGCCAACAACATCGTCGCCACGAATCAGAACGGCTACAAGCCGGGCGATCTGGTCAGCTATCAGATTAACAATGACGGTACCGTGGTCGGTAATTACTCCAACGAACAGCAACAGGTACTGGGCCAGATCGTGCTGGCAAACTTTGCCAACAACGAGGGGCTGGCGTCTCAGGGCGACAACGTCTGGGCTGCTACACAGGCTTCTGGCGTGGCGCTGCTGGGTACCGCAGGCGAAGGTAACTTCGGCAAACTGACCAACGGTGCGCTGGAAGCATCAAACGTGGATTTGAGTAAAGAACTGGTGAATATGATCGTCGCTCAGCGTAACTATCAGTCGAACGCGCAGACCATCAAAACCCAGGATCAGATCCTCAACACGCTGGTCAACCTGCGCTAAGCGCCTGACGGGATGGCTTAATGGATCACGCAATTTATACCGCTATGGGCGCGGCCAGTCAGACGCTGAATCAACAGGCGGTGACGGCCAGCAACCTGGCAAACGCCTCCACGCCAGGGTTTCGTGCGCAGCTCAATGCGCTGCGTGCGGTTCCTGTAGAAGGATTGTCTTTACCGACGCGTACGCTGGTAGTGGCCTCCACGCCAGGGGCCGATATGACGCCGGGCCAGATGGACTATACCTCCCGCCCGCTGGACGTGGCGCTGCAACAAGATGGCTGGTTGGCTGTGCAAACCGCGGACGGTAGCGAAGGGTATACCCGTAATGGTGCCATTCAGGTAAGCCCTACGGGTGAACTGACTATTCAGGGGCATCCGGTAATCGGTGAAGCCGGGCCGATAGCCGTACCGGAAGGTTCCGAAGTCACCATTGCGGCTGACGGGACGATCTCGGCGCTTAACCCTGGCGATCCGGCCAATACGGTTGCGCCCGTTGGGCGTTTGAAACTTGTCAAGGCGACGGGGAATGAAGTGCAACGTGGTGATGACGGTATGTTTCGTCTGACCCAGGCCGCGCAGGCTACCCGTGGTGCGACGTTACAGGCCGACCCCAGCATTCGCGTTATGTCGGGCGTGCTGGAAGGCAGTAACGTTAAGCCGGTTGCCGCGATGAGCGACATGATCGCCAACGCTCGCCGTTTCGAAATGCAAATGAAGATTATCAGTAGCGTGGATGATAACGCGGGCCGCGCCAACCAACTGCTGTCGATGAGTTAACACAGGACATTTTATGATCAGTTCATTATGGATCGCCAAAACCGGCCTGGATGCGCAGCAAACCAACATGGATGTGATTGCCAACAACCTGGCAAACGTCAGCACCAACGGATTTAAGCGCCAACGTGCGGTGTTTGAAGATCTGTTGTATCAGACGATTCGCCAGCCTGGCGCCCAGTCTTCTGAACAAACAACACTGCCTTCCGGTTTGCAGATTGGTACCGGTGTGCGTCCGGTGGCAACCGAGCGTTTACACAGCCAGGGTAACCTGTCGCAAACCAATAACAGTAAAGATGTGGCGATTAAAGGCCAGGGCTTTTTCCAGGTCATGCTGCCTGATGGTACGTCAGCTTATACCCGTGACGGTTCTTTCCAGGTGGATCAGAACGGTCAACTGGTGACCGCGGGTGGTTTTCAGGTTCAGCCTGCCATCACTATCCCGGCTAACGCGCTCAGCATCACCATTGGACGTGACGGGATAGTCAGTGTGACCCAACAGGGTCAGGCTGCGCCTGTTCAGGTCGGGCAGCTTAACCTGACCACCTTTATGAACGACACCGGCCTGGAAAGTATTGGTGAGAATCTGTACACCGAAACGCAGTCATCCGGCGCGCCAAATGAGAGTACACCGGGGCTGAACGGCGCGGGTCTGCTGTACCAGGGGTATGTTGAAACCTCTAACGTCAACGTGGCGGAAGAGCTGGTAAACATGATCCAGGTTCAGCGCGCTTACGAAATCAACAGTAAAGCGGTATCGACTACCGATCAGATGCTGCAAAAACTGACGCAACTCTAAAGTGGGGTCCGGTGGGGTGAGAGCCTCACCGGCACACGGATTTTGAAGATGACCGCAATGCGAAAATACGCGCTTCACCCATACCCAATTTTAGCCCTGCTGGTGGTTTCACTGACAGGGTGCGCCTGGATCCCAGCCACGCCGCTCGTGCAGGGCGCGACGTCTGCTCAACCCGTTCCAGGCCCGACGCCGGTGGCGAATGGCTCAATCTTCCAGTCGGCGCAGCCGATTAACTACGGTTATCAGCCGCTCTTCGAAGACCGCCGTCCGCGCAATATTGGCGATACGCTGACCATCGTATTGCAGGAAAACGTCAGCGCGAGCAAAAGTTCCTCGGCAAACGCCAGCCGCGACGGCAAGACCAACTTTGGTTTTGATACCGTACCGCGCTACCTGCAAGGGCTGTTTGGTAACGAACGTGCCGACGTAGAAGCCTCCGGTGGGAACACCTTTAACGGTAAAGGCGGCGCGAACGCCAGCAATACCTTCAGCGGTACGTTGACCGTGACGGTCGATCAGGTACTGGTGAATGGCAATTTACATGTCGTGGGTGAAAAACAGATCGCCATTAATCAGGGCACTGAGTTCATTCGCTTCTCCGGGGTTGTTAACCCACGCACCATCAGTGGCAGCAACTCCGTACCGTCAACTCAGGTTGCGGATGCGCGTATTGAGTATGTCGGCAACGGCTACATCAATGAAGCGCAAAATATGGGCTGGTTGCAGCGTTTCTTCCTTAACTTGTCGCCGATGTAAGCGAGGTACCCGGTGTTTAAATCTCTTGTTGGAATGGTACTGGTACTGGCAACCGCCTTTGCGCATGCCGACCGTATTCGTGACCTGACCAGCGTGCAGGGCGTGCGGGAAAACTCGTTGATAGGTTACGGGCTAGTGGTCGGGCTGGATGGTACTGGTGACCAGACCACACAGACGCCGTTTACGACGCAAACGCTCAATAACATGCTGTCGCAGTTGGGGATCACCGTACCAACCGGCACCAATATGCAGCTGAAAAACGTGGCGGCGGTGATGGTTACCGCGCAGTTCCCGGCTTTTGGTCGCCAGGGACAAACCATTGACGTGGTGGTCTCTTCCATGGGGAACGCCAAAAGCTTGCGCGGCGGAACGCTGCTGATGACCCCGCTGAAAGGGGTCGATAGCCAGGTATATGCCTTGGCGCAGGGGAATATTCTGGTTGGCGGTGCGGGCGCGGCTGCGGGTGGCAGTAGCGTGCAAGTTAACCAGCTCAATGGTGGACGCATCACCAATGGCGCGACCATCGAACGTGAGTTGCCCAGCCAGTTCGGCGGTGGCAACACCATTAATCTGCAGCTCAATAATGAAGATTTTACTATGGCGCAGCAGATCACCGACACAATCAACCGCTCGCGTGGCTTTGGTAGTGCAACGGCGCTGGATGCCCGGACCATACAAGTGCGTGTGCCAAGCGGCAACAGTTCGCAGGTACGTTTCCTTGCCGACATCCAGAATATGGAGGTGAACGTCACGCCGCAGGACGCGAAAGTCATTATCAACTCGCGTACGGGATCTGTGGTCATGAACCGTGAAGTCACGCTGGATAGCTGTGCCGTGGCGCAGGGTAACTTGTCGATTACGGTAAACCGCCAGGCAAACGTCAGCCAGCCGGATACGCCGTTTGGCGGCGGACAGACCGTGGTGACGCCACAAACGCAGATCGATCTGCGCCAGAGCGGCGGCTCGCTGCAAAGCGTACGTTCCAGCGCCAATCTGAACAACGTCGTGCGCGCGCTGAATGCGCTGGGGGCGACGCCGATGGATCTGATGTCCATTCTGCAATCGATGCAGAGCGCGGGTTGCTTACGCGCCAAACTGGAAATCATCTGATGATTGGTGACAGCAAACTGCTGACCAGCGCCGCCTGGGATGCGCAAGCACTGAACGAACTGAAAGCGAAAGCGGGTCAGGATCCGGCGGCGAATATTCGCCCCGTGGCCCGTCAGGTTGAAGGGATGTTCGTACAGATGATGCTGAAAAGCATGCGTGAAGCGTTGCCGAAAGATGGCGTGTTTAGCAGCGATTCAACGCGTTTGTATACCAGCATGTATGACCAACAAATTGCGCAGCAGATGACCGCAGGTAAAGGTCTGGGACTGGCTGAAATGATGGTTAAGCAGATGACGCAAGGGCAAGCGCAACCTGCTGATGATGTGCCACAGGTGCCGATGAAGTTCCCGCTGGAAACGGTGACCAGTTATCAAAACCAGGCGCTGACGCAACTGGTACGCAAAGCCATCCCGAGGGCGACGGAAAGTAATGATGAGCCGCTATCGGGCGACAGTAAAGACTTCCTCGCTCAGCTGTCGCTGCCGGCAAAACTGGCGAGTCAGCAAAGCGGCGTTCCGCATCATCTGATTCTGGCGCAGGCGGCGCTGGAGTCCGGATGGGGCCAGCGGCAAATTCGCCGGGAAAACGGCGAACCGAGCTTCAACATTTTTGGCGTGAAGGCTTCGGGAAGCTGGAAGGGACCAACGACCGAAATCACCACCACCGAATATGAAAACGGCGAGGCGAAAAAGGTGAAAGCCAGATTCCGCGTCTATAGCTCTTACCTTGAGGCGCTGTCGGATTATGTCGGGCTGATTTCCCGTAACCCGCGCTATGCGGCGGTGACCGCAGCCGCAACCGCTGAGCAAGGGGCGCAGGCCCTGCAAAATGCCGGCTACGCAACCGATCCTAACTATGCGCGGAAATTAACCAGCATGATCCAGCAGTTGAAATCGATGAGTGAAAAGGTGAGCAAAACCTACAGCACGAATATCGATAATCTCTTTTAAATAGCTCAAGTCTACTGACCTGCTGCCGATAATAACGAGTATTGAAGGATTACAAGGAACCTCCATGTCCAGCTTGATTAATAACGCGATGAGTGGACTCAGCGCAGCGCAGGCCGCGTTGAACACTGCCAGTAATAACATCTCCAGCTATAACGTCGCCGGATATACCCGACAAACGACCATTATGGCGCAAGCGAACAGCACGCTGGGTGCGGGGGGCTGGGTAGGCAATGGCGTCTATGTTTCTGGCGTACAGCGCGAGTATGACTCGTTTATCACCAATCAGTTGCGGGCAGCGCAAAACCAGAGCAGCGGTCTGACGACGCGTTATGAGCAAATGTCGAAAATCGACAACCTGCTGTCCAGCAAAACCAGTTCGATTTCAACCTCAATGCAGGATTTTTTTACCAGTCTGCAAACTCTGGTCAGTAATGCTGAAGACCCGGCGGCACGCCAGGCGCTGATTGGTAAAGCTGATGGTTTGGTGAATCAGTTTAAAACGACCGATCAGTATCTGCGTGATCAGGATAAGCAGGTTAATACCGCTATCAAAGCCAGCGTCGATCAGATCAACAACTACGCGAAACAAATCGCCAGCCTTAACGACCAGATTTCTCGTATGACTGGTGTCGGGGCTGGCGCATCCCCTAATGATTTGCTCGATCAGCGCGACCAACTGGTCAGTGAACTGAACCAGATTGTCGGCGTGGAAGTCAGCGTTCAGGACGGCGGCACTTACAACGTAACCATGGCGAATGGTTATTCACTGGTACAGGGCAGCAATGCGCGCCAACTGGCGGCAGTGCCCTCCAGTGACGATCCTTCGCGTACCACCGTTGCGTATGTAGATGGTGTTGCCGGAGCGGTTGAGATCCCTGAGAAATTGCTGAATACCGGTTCATTGGGTGGACTGCTCACCTTCCGTTCGCAGGAGCTGGATCAAACGCGTAACACGCTGGGCCAACTGGCGCTGGCATTTGCCGATGCGTTTAACACCCAGCATAAAGCAGGTTTTGATGCCAACGGCGATAAGGGCGAGAATTTCTTCGATATCGGCAGCCCGGTAGTGCTCAGCAACACGAAGAATAAAGGGACTGGTTCGCTTGATGTCAAAATGACGGACAGCTCTGCCGTGCAGGCAACAGATTATAAAATTGTGTTTGATGGCAAAGACTGGCAGGTGACTCGACTTGCCGACAACACCAGTTTTAAAGCCACCGTCACCGGTGGGAAAATGTCTTTTGACGGGATGGAGATCACCGTTAATGCTGGTGCGAAAGCGAATGACAGTTTCACCGTGAAACCGGTGAGCGACGCCATTATAGAAATGAAAGTCAAGGTGACAGACGAGTCGAAAATCGCCATGGCGTCAGAGAAAAATACGGATCCTACTGCAGATACAGGTGCAAGCGATAACCGTAACGGTCAGAAACTGCTGGATCTGCAAACCAAAGAAACTGTTGGTAATAAAACCTTTAACGACGCTTACGCCACCCTGGTGAGCGATGTGGGCAACAAAACGGCGACGCTGAAAACCAGCAGTACCACGCAAAACAATGTGGTCAAGCAGCTTTATAACCAGCAGCAGTCGATTTCCGGGGTAAACCTCGACGAAGAATACGGTAATTTGCAGCGTTATCAGCAGTATTACCTGGCCAACGCACAGGTATTGCAAACTGCGAATGCGCTGTTTGATGCATTGATTAATATTCGCTAAGGGAGAGGGACACAATGCGTATCAGCACCCAGATGATGTACCAGCAGAATATGCGTGGCATCACTAACTCTCAGGCTGAATGGATGAAGTTCGGCGAGCAGATGTCGACCGGCAAACGCGTGATCAGC
This sequence comes from Citrobacter sp. wls714, assembly GCF_005281025.1. Classification (NCBI taxonomy): domain Bacteria; kingdom Pseudomonadati; phylum Pseudomonadota; class Gammaproteobacteria; order Enterobacterales; family Enterobacteriaceae; genus Citrobacter; species Citrobacter sp. wls714. The sequence continues at coordinate 66,797 of NZ_SZWZ01000023.1, forward strand.
CCGTCTGACGATCCGATTGCCGCGTCGCAGGCCGTCGTGCTTTCTCAGGCTCAGGCGCAGAACAGCCAGTATACGCTGGCGCGCACATTCGCTACGCAGAAAGTCTCGCTGGAAGAGAACGTACTGAGCCAGGTAACAACGGCTATTCAGGCTGCGCAGGAGAAAATTGTTTATGCCGGGAATGGTACATTAAGTGATGATGACCGTGCATCGTTGGCCACTGATTTACAGGGGATCCGCGATCAGCTGATGAACCTGGCGAACAGCACCGATGGCAATGGTCGCTATATTTTTGGTGGCTACAAAACAGAATCCGCGCCGTTTGCGCAGGCTGATGGTTCCTACAGTGGCGGTACCACAAATGTGACCCAGCAGGTTGATGCTTCCCGTACCATGGTCATTGGTCACACGGGCGATAAAATCTTCGCCAACCTGACCAGCAACGCCGTACCGGAACCACCGGGTAGCACTCAGGAAAAGAACCTGTTCAAAATGCTGGATAGCGCGATTGCAGAGCTAAAAATTCCTATTGCGGGTGATGATGTGGCAAAGGAGAAAGCCGCAGCAGCTATCGATAAAACCAATCGTGGCCTGAAAAACTCACTGAATAACGTGCTTTCCGTTCGCGCAGAATTAGGTACCCAGCTTAGTGAATTAAGCTCGCTGGATTCATTGGGAGCCGATCGTGCGTTAGGGCAAACCCAACAGATGAGTAACCTGGTGGATGTCGACTGGAATGCGGCGATTTCATCCTACGTCATGCAGCAGGCCGCACTTCAGGCTTCTTATAAAACATTTACCGACATGCAGGGAATGTCGTTATTCCAGCTTAATCGGTAATAACCCTTTTTGAACATATCTTGAAACTGGGTATGTTTGTCTGCCCGCTCCCTTAACACCCCGGAGCGGGCATTTTTTTAGGCTACCGTTGTTTTACTAATCCCCAGATTTCCCGTCAGTCTTATCACCAGCGCCAGCGCACCACTGATGGTTGCCAGCGTCACCACTCCTTCCCAGTTTGCCAGCGCATAGACCTGACTCCCGAGAACCGACCCCAGCGCCATACCAATGAACACCATAGTAAACAGCAGCGCATTCAGACGACCCCGGGCCTGAGGCTCCAGGCTATAAACCAGGTTCTGGTGGGCAACCAGGCTGGATTGCAATCCGAGATCAAAACCAACCGCCGAAAGAGCAATCAGCAGCCACTGCCCCTGTACTGGCAGGGCGGGTAACAAGAACATCAGTGCGAAAGAGACGGTTACCAGCAAAGCACCTAACTGCGTCACTTTTGCTGCGCCCACTTTGTCGGCAAGATGACCCGCCAGCGGTGCGGCAAGCGCACCGGCGGCTCCCGCGATACCAAATGCGCCCGCCATAGCGCTACCCATGTGGTAATGTTCAGCTAACATCACCGCCAGCGTGGACCAGAAAGCGCTAAAGGCTATGGACAGAAAGCCCTGTGCCAGCGCCGCGCGGCGCAATGCGGGATACCGTTGCCAGAGCTGCGCCATAGAGAGCATCAATGACGGATAGCTCAGTGTGGAATGGGCCGTAAAACGAGGCAGCGCCTTCCACATAATTACGGTAATAATGGCAATACTGGCGGCGGCAAGTTGGTACATCTCACGCCAGCCAAACGCTTCACCCACCAGTCCGCTGACGGTACGCGAGAGTAAAATCCCCAACAGCAGGCCTGTCATCACCGTGCCCACCGTTTTTCCTTGTTTGCCTTCCGGCGCCAGAATAGCCGCCGCGGGAACGATATCCTGCGCCATCGTTGCCGCCATGCCCATCAACAGGCTCACTATTAGCAGTGAATGCAACTGCCCGGTAAAACTGCATGCCAGAAGCAGTACGGCAAGAGAGATACTTTTCAGCAGGATTAATGTCCGGCGGTCATAACGATCGCCCAATGGCAATAAAAACAAAATACCCAGCGCGTATCCCGCCTGGGTCAGTGTTGGAACCAGTCCCATGCCGGTGATACTTAAGTTCAGATCCTGACCCATTAAAGGCAGAAGGGGCTGGGCATAGTAGATAGCAGCGACACTGAATCCGGCACCTGATGCCAGAACGAAAATGACCCAACGGGAAAGTGCGGTGTGTGTGTTCACAAATGATTCCTCAATCACAGGATGTGCGGCTATTTTTATCCTTCTGCGGGTGGTGCGGTAGCGAGCGCAGTGGTAAAACAGTTATACGCTGGGCGTATGAAGAAACTGATATGATAAAAACTGAACGTATAGATAGGGTGGGGCTAATGCGCACGTTTGTGCGCATCGTTGAAGCAGGATCGCTTTCGGCAGCGGCAAAACAGATGGGAACAACGCAAGCGACCGTAAGCCGACGGTTACAATCCCTGGAAACTCTGCTGGGAGTGAAACTGATCATGCGTACCACGCATGCGATGAAATTAACCGACGATGGAGAGCGTGGTTACCAGCACGCCAAAAATATCATCGATGCCTGGCTGGCGCTGGAAGATGGACTTAATGTCACGGAAGATGAACCGGTGGGGACGTTGCGCGTACGAGCGCCGCATGCGTTTGGACAGCAACAGCTCCTTGAGCCGCTTTTGCAGTTTCTTTCACGCTATCCACAGTTATCGGTGGAGTGGATGCTTAACGACAAAACCGTTGATTTTCTCAGCGATAATATTGATTGCGCGATTCGGGTTGGTGCGGAAGTCGATCCGGCCACGGTTTCTGTTTTACTGGCTGAAGTTCCCCGTAGCATGGTGGCGAGTCCTGTATTGCTGGAGCAATATGGTGAAATTTCGCACCCTGAGCAGTTATCCGTGCTGCCGTGGATTGCAGTGAACACATTTTTTCAGCATAGCGTTTCGTTGCTACACCAGGCGCGTAATGAACCTGTCACGCTGACTATTTCACCCAGATTAAGTACTGACAGTATTTATGTGGCAAGAAATGCCGCGCTGGCCGGGCTGGGAGTGACGATTGTTTCAAGCTGGATGGTTGAAGAAGATATCGCCAACGGACGTTTAGTTATGCTGCTACCCGAGTGGCGGGCGGCATCGTTGCCGGTGCATCTGGTTTATCCGTGGGCGCGTTACTATCCGACACGGTTGCGCAAATTTTTAGCGTTAATGAAGGATGTTATGCCGCAATTAACCGGGATGAAACGCGTAGAGCCGATATAAAAAAGCCGACCCTAAGGTCGGCTTTGAGGTTGATTATGGCTTATTCAACCGGCTGCGGGCGTGTTGCTGGCGCAGTGGCCTGATGCGTGGCGCTGTGTCCACCCGCAGCGCCTTTACCTTCAAAGGTGAACGCCGGGCGCTGCCAGTCGCTATGACGCGGCGCTTCTGGCACATATTCCGGCGCCGGAGCGCGGGTCATCGGCGCAGTCGCATGGCTGTGAAGGTGTTCGGCGTCAACGCTTGTTGCGACAACTTCAGCCTTAACGACCTCAGCTTCTGCAACTGGCGCGGCAACAACTTCCTGCGGCGCAGCGACTTCTTCCACAGTCGGCGCTACTTCCGCAACTTCTTCAACTACCTCCGGCTGTGAGACGACGATTTCCGCAGGCTCTTCAACCGCGACTTCAGCTACAGGTTCAGCTTCAGCGGCGATTTCTTCAGCTACAGGCGCGTCAGATTCAGCGATAATTTGCGGTTGTTCTTCAACCGGGGTCGCAATGACTTCCGGATGCGTGGTTTCAACAACGGCAATCTGAGGTTCCGTTACAACTTCCTCTGGCTGCACGGCTTCAACCGGCGCAGGAGTGTCCACAATGTGCTCAACGGCAGCCGCAGCAACCTGAGGCTCTACCGCGACAGAAGCAGTTTGCTCCTGGCGAATTTCCTGCTCGCGTTGGTCTTCAACTTGCTGATCCTGCGGACGAGCAACAGGGTAGCTGATCCATACTTTACCGGACGCTAATTCAGGAGAAGCACAGGCGACGGTCAGCGGCATTGGAGACTGAACCGGATAACGCTCGTCACGATAACGACGACGACGCTGTCCACTTACGCGCAGATGGCGAGGGGAACGGCGGGAACGACGCGGCATACCGTTGGAGTCACGCGCTTCGCTGTTGTCTTCCTGCTCAGGTGCGACAACGGCTGGCAGATCAACTTTCGCCAGTTCGGTACGCGAAGCCGGTACGGACTGCTCAACGGGTTGAGCGACAACGACCTCAGCTGCCACCGCGGCAGTTGCCACTTCGGCTTCAACCGCCGCGCTGTCCGTGTAACGAACTTTTTGGTTCAACTGACGCTGTTTACGACGAGTCTGAGGCTGACGTACGCGCTCTTCCTGCTCGGTATCCTGCGCTGGCTGTTCAGCCAGGTTCAGCTCTTTAACTTCCTGCTGCGCCTGACGCTTGTCATCGTTGCGGCGGCGGTTGCGCTCACGACGTGGAGTCTGCTGCTCATCACCTGATTTCGCTTTGTCTGCGACATCACTGGACTGCTGGCGATTATCGCGTGCTTCCGCATTTTGCTGCTGGGCCTGACGACGGTTACGACGATTGTCATCGCGGTTTTCGCCGTTTTCTGCACGTTCGTTACGGTTATCACGATCGCCACGGCTATCACGGTTATCACGACGATCGTTGCGATCGCGGCGATTATTTTGACGCGGTTTACGGCGGTCCTGCTGACGTTCCGTCTTCTCTTCAGCTTTCGGTGCGGGTTGTTCAACCGGCTTCGCTTCTTCGTTACCGCCGAAGATAGACTTCAGTGCGCTGAAGAAACGGCTAATCAAACCTGGCTGAGAGGCTGTTGCTGCGGTGGCGGCAGCAGCTTTAGGCGCGGCGGCTTTAACAACGGGCTCTTGCACGGTTGGAGCTGGCGGCACGTCTGGCATAGCAAAGGTCGCGAGTGCTGGTTGCTCTGGCTGCTTACGCTCGACATACTCTTGTTCTGACGGCAGCTCCATTGCTTCCTCGTGCAATTTCGGCAGCAAGTAGCTCAGGGTTGGCGTTTCTTCGCCTTTGCGGACGCGCAGCACGGAATAGTGCGGGGTTTCCATCTGATCGTTTGGCACGATCACACAACGCACGCCATTCTGACGCGTTTCTATAGCGTTGACCGCAGTACGCTTTTCGTTGAGCAGATAAGAGGCAATCGGCACAGGAACGATCGCGTGAACTTCCTGGGTATTCTCTTTTAACGCTTCTTCTTCGATCAGACGCAGAATAGACAGCGACAGCGATTCGTTATCACGCACGGTGCCGGTGCCGGAGCAGCGCGGGCAGACATGATGGCTGGACTCACCCAGTGACGGGCTCAGACGCTGACGGGACATCTCCAGCAGGCCGAAGCGAGAAATATGGCTGATCTGAATACGCGCTCGGTCCTGACGCACGGCTTCACGCAGACGGTTTTCAACCGCACGCTGGTGGCGAACCGGCGTCATATCGATAAAGTCGATGACAATCAGGCCGCCGAGGTCGCGCAGACGCAGCTGACGAGCAATTTCATCGGCGGCTTCCAGGTTGGTGTTGAATGCGGTTTCTTCGATGTCGCCGCCGCGCGTAGCACGTGCGGAGTTGATATCGATAGCGGTAAGGGCTTCAGTGCTGTCGATGACGATGGAGCCGCCGGACGGCAGACGCACTTCGCGCTGGAACGCAGACTCAATCTGAGATTCAATTTGATAGTGGCTGAACAGCGGGATTTCACCGGTGTACAGTTTGATTTTGCTGCTGAAATCTGGACGACCCAGCGCGGCGATGTGCTGACGCGCCATCTCCATGACTTTTGGGTTATCGATGAGAATTTCGCCGATGTCCTGACGTAAATAGTCACGGAACGCGCGAACGATGACGTTGCTTTCCTGGTGGATCAGGAATGGAGCAGGGCGGCTGTCAGCGGCTTTTTGAATGGCTTCCCAGTGTTTCAGGCGGAAGCTCAGGTCCCACTGCAGCGCTTCGGCGGATTTGCCGACGCCTGCGGTACGCACGATAAGCCCCATGCCATCAGGCAATTCCAGGCTTGCCAGCGCTTCTTTTAATTCGGTACGATCGTCGCCTTCAATACGACGGGAGATGCCGCCCGCGCGCGGGTTGTTCGGCATCAGAACCAGATAACTACCCGCCAGGCTGATAAAGGTGGTCAGCGCAGCGCCTTTATTGCCGCGTTCTTCTTTATCGATCTGAACGATGACTTCCTGGCCTTCACGCAACACATCTTTAATGTTGGGACGACCATGGGAGTTGTAGTTAGCGGGGAAGTATTCGCGGGCAATTTCTTTTAACGGAAGGAAACCGTGACGTTCAGCGCCGTAATCAACAAAAGCAGCTTCCAGACTCGGTTCAATACGGGTAATTTTACCTTTATAGATGTTGGCTTTTTTCTGTTCGTGTCCAGGACTTTCGATATCCAGATCGTACAGACGTTGCCCATCTACAAGGGCGACACGCAACTCTTCCTGCTGAGTCGCGTTAATTAACATTCTTTTCATCGTAACTTACTCATTATTCTTACATTGACGACTAAGCTGCGGGCAGAGTAATGCCTTTCCGGGTGTGAACCGATGGCCTCGTGTCTATTCGCGTCGCCAACCTCACGGTTATCGTCAGCTCAAAGAGGCGCAGAGTGTCGGTTGCCTGTATTTCATACGGAAACACAGCGCAATTATCAGGGGAACAGTCTGGGTGTTACTCTCCAGAAAAGCTTCCTTATTACCGGTAAGGACTGCAACCCGCAGCCCGCTAACTGCCTGAAAGATCAATACGTCTTACGCCATTGCTGCGTTGATGATCGGTCGGGCAAAATTGGGTCATTCCGGAAAAGGTCTTGTTTTAACAAGATTCAACACGGAAACAACCTCATTATTCCACTGCTAACCTTGTTATAGCAAGATGACTTTTGCCATTTATCACCCGGTTACTCACAGTTTTTTCACTTCCGCATAGTGATTGGTTTAATAACCACCAAATCGGCTATGTCAAACTTAAGTAATAGGGTATAGCAGTTAATATAAGCATAGAAAAATGTGTGGCGCGAATCTTGATGGCTATTTAAAATCGGCCCCCATGAAAACAGAGACTCCAGCCGTAAAAACAGTTGCCATTACTGCCGACGAAGCAGGGCAACGCATCGACAACTTTTTGCGTACTCAACTCAAGGGTGTGCCGAAAAGTATGATTTATCGCATTTTGCGTAAAGGCGAAGTGCGGGTGAATAAAAAGCGCATTAAACCCGAGTACAAACTCGAAGATGGGGACATCGTGCGTATTCCACCTGTGCGTGTCGCCGAACGTGAAGAAGAGACTATTTCCCCAAATCTGCAGAAGGTTGCGGCGCTGACTGATGTCATTTTATATGAAGATGATCATATTCTGGTGCTTAACAAACCTTCAGGAACGGCCGTACATGGCGGAAGCGGATTAAGCTTTGGTGTTATTGAAGGCTTACGCGCGTTACGTCCGGAAGCGCGTTTCCTCGAGCTGGTGCATCGCCTGGACCGGGATACCTCCGGTGTGCTGCTGGTTGCTAAAAAACGCTCAGCTTTACGTTCGTTGCATGAGCAGTTGCGTGAAAAAGGGATGCAGAAAGACTATCTGGCGCTGGTGAGAGGCCAGTGGCAGTCACATGTCAAAACCGTGCAGGCGCCGCTGTTGAAGAATATTCTGCAAAGCGGCGAGCGTATCGTGCGGGTGAATCAGGAAGGCAAGCCGTCGGAAACACGCTTTAAGGTAGAGGAGCGCTATGCGTTTGCCACGCTCGTGCGCTGTAGTCCGGTGACAGGGCGTACGCACCAGATTCGTGTGCATACCCAATATGCCGGGCATCCGATAGCCTTTGACGATCGCTATGGCGACCGCGAGTTCGATAAGCAACTCGCGGATACCGGACTGAACAGGCTGTTCCTTCACGCCGCGGCGTTAAAATTCACCCATCCGGGGACGGGCGAAGTGATGCGTGTTGAAGCGCCGCTGGATAAGCAGTTGAAGCGCTGCCTTGAGGTGTTACGCAGCAAAGCCTGATGCGCGTTGCTTATCAGGCCTACAAATCGCGTTATGTGCTGTAGGCCTGACAAGACGCATCGCGTCGCCATCAGGCAGATTAACTAGGCGTTCAGCGGGTTCATCTCTTCCCGGCGCAGCATTTGACACAATGCGATCAGCGGCAGGCCGATCAGCGTATTTGGGTCGCGGCCCTCAAGACGCTCAAAGAGAGCAATACCTAACCCCTCACTTTTAAAACTACCGGCACAATGTAGCGGGCGTTCTTTGCGCAGGTAATCATCAATTTCCGCTTCGCTTAAATGCCGAAAATGAACATCGAACGGCTCGACCTCAGTTTGTAAATGTCCGGTAGCTGAATTATAAAGCGCCAGTCCGGTGTAAAAAGTCACAATATTGCCACGGGCTTTGAGTAATTGTTGGCGCGCATTTTCTTCTGTTAATGGTTTGCCGGTTATTTCACCATCAAGAACACAAATTTGATCGGAGCCAATAATCAGATGCGCTGGATAACGGTGAGCGAGAGATTGCGCTTTTTGTTGCGCCAGTCGCGAGACTAAATGGCGTGGCGCTTCGCCGGGTAACGGCGTTTCATCCACCTCGGGAGCCGCGCATTCGAACGGAATTGCCAGTTTTTCAAGTAAAGCGCGACGCCAGGGAGAGGTCGAGGCAAGTATAAGTTGAGGCATATTTTTCCCCTCGCATATAGCGTATTGATGAGAGCCATTTTAAACTATGGACTTCGTCCTACAAGCTGGCTGTATTGGCTTGTCTTGAGCGATTTTAAGTCGATGACCCGCAATGTGTGCGAATTATTTGCAAAAGGCAACCTCAGGCTGCCTTTTTCTTTGACTATATGACGTTACAAAGTTAATATGCGCGCCCTATGCAAAAGGTAAAATTACCCCTGACTCTTGATCCGGTTCGTACGGCTCAAAAACGCCTCGATTATGAAGGTATCTATACTTCTGATCTGGTTGAGCGCGTCGCCGATTCTGTAGTCAGTGTGGACAGTGATGTGGAATGCTCCATGTCGTTCGCTATCGATAACCAGTGCCTTGCCGTGATAACCGGCGATGCAAAAGTGTCGGTTACGCTCGAATGTCAGCGTTGCGGGAAACCGTTCCCACTTCATGTTCACACAACATATTGTTTTAGTCCTGTCCGTTCTGACGAGCAGGCTGAAGCACTCCCGGAAGCGTATGAGCCGATTGAGGTTAACGAGTTCGGTGAAATCGATCTGCTTGCAATGGTTGAAGATGAGATTATCCTCTCCTTGCCGGTAGTTCCGGTGCATGATTCTGAACACTGTGAAGTGTCCGAGGCGGACATGGTCTTTGGTGAATTGCCTGATGAAGCGCAAAAACCAAACCCATTTGCCGTATTAGCCAGCTTAAAGCGTAAGTAATTGAGGAGTAAGGTCCATGGCCGTACAACAGAATAAACCAACCCGTTCCAAACGTGGCATGCGTCGTTCTCATGACGCTCTGACCGCAGTCACCAGCCTGTCTGTAGACAAAACTTCTGGTGAACAACACCTGCGTCACCACATCACTGCCGACGGTTTCTACCGTGGCCGTAAGGTAATCGCTAAGTAATCACGCATGACTCAATGGATTTCCCGCTTCGGTGAGAAAGACAGAGAGCGCAAGCGTGATGAAGCTTAGTGAGGCTTTCCCCGGGTAACTGGGGAAACACCTAACCGGGCAGCGACGATACCTTGACACGTCTAACCCTGGCGTTAGATGTCATGGGGGGAGATTTTGGCCCTACCGTGACAGTGCCTGCAGCATTGCAGGCACTGAATTCTAATTCGCAACTCACACTTCTTTTAGTCGGGGATCCCGATACAATCACGCCATTACTTGCCAAAGCTGACTTCGAACAACGTTCACGTCTGCAGATTATCCCTGCTCAGTCAGTTATTGCCAGTGATGCCCGGCCCTCGCAAGCTATTCGCGCCAGTCGTGGAAGCTCAATGCGTGTTGCCCTGGAGCTCGTGAAAGAAGGTCGAGCGCAAGCCTGTGTGAGCGCCGGTAATACGGGCGCGCTAATGGGACTTGCGAAGTTATTGCTCAAACCTCTTGAAGGTATTGAGCGTCCTGCGCTGGTGACGGTTTTACCGCATCAACAAAAGGGCAAAACGGTGGTGCTGGATTTAGGCGCTAACGTGGATTGTGATAGCACGATGTTGGTGCAATTTGCCGTCATGGGTTCCGTCCTGGCAGAAGAAGTCGTTGGGATTGCTAATCCTCGCGTTGCGTTGCTCAACATCGGCGAAGAAGAAACTAAAGGTCTCGACAGTATTCGGGATGCTTCTGCAGTGCTAAAAACAATCCCTTCCATTAACTATATAGGCTATCTTGAAGCCAATGAGTTACTGACTGGCAAAACCGATGTGCTGGTCTGTGACGGCTTTACCGGCAATGTCACATTAAAGACGATGGAAGGTGTTGTCAGAATGTTCCTTTCACTGCTGAAATCTCAGGGTGAGAGCAAAAAACGGTCGTGGTGGCTGCTTTTATTAAAACGTTGGTTACAAAAAAGCCTGACAAGGCGATTTAGTCACCTCAACCCCGACCAGTATAATGGCGCCTGTCTGTTAGGATTGCGCGGCACGGTGATTAAGAGTCATGGTGCGGCTAATCAGCGAGCATTTGAGGTCGCGATTGAACAGGCAGTGCAGGCGGTGCAGCGACAAGTTCCTCAGCGAATTGCCGCTCGCCTGGAATCTGTATACCCAGCTGGATTCGAACTGCTGGACGATGGCGAAAGCGCAAACTCACGGGCGCACAGATAACAGTGCGTTTGTGAATGCTGCCAGCGTACCGGCGTTTTGCTCGTGGCGGTATATAACCAAAAAGTGACTGAGCGTACATGTATACGAAGATTATTGGTACCGGCAGCTATCTGCCTGAACAAGTGCGTACTAACGCCGATTTGGAAAAAATGGTCGAGACATCTGATGAGTGGATCGTCACTCGTACAGGTATCCGTGAACGCCACATTGCAGCGCCAAATGAAACAGTTGCGACGATGGGCTTTGCCGCCGCAAACCGTGCACTGGAAATGGCGGGCATCGACAAAGAAGAAATTGGTCTGATTGTGGTTGCCACCACATCATCCACACACGCATTTCCAAGCGCGGCATGCCAGATCCAAAGTATGCTGGGGATCAAAGGCTGTCCGGCGTTTGACGTTGCGGCCGCTTGTGCGGGTTTTACCTATGCCCTGAGTGTTGCTGACCAGTACGTTAAGTCTGGCGCAGTGAAGCATGCGCTGGTCGTGGGGTCTGATGTCCTGGCTCGTACCTGTGATCCAACCGATCGTGGAACGATCATTATCTTTGGTGACGGCGCGGGCGCGGTGGTACTGAGCGCATCCGAAGAGCCGGGCATTCTCTCCACGCATCTGCACGCTGATGGTCGCTACGGTGAGTTGTTGACGCTTCCTAACGCCGATCGCGTAAATCCGGATAACCCGATTCACCTGACGATGGCGGGTAACGAAGTATTTAAAGTCGCGGTGACCGAGCTTGCCCACATCGTTGATGAAACGCTGGAAGCCAATAATCTCGACCGTTCTGCGCTGGACTGGCTGGTGCCGCATCAGGCAAACCTGCGCATTATCAGCGCGACAGCGAAAAAGCTGGGCATGTCGATGGATAATGTCGTCGTTACACTGGACAGACATGGCAATACGTCCGCGGCTTCCGTACCGTGCGCACTGGACGAAGCCGTCCGCGACGGGCGTATCAAAGCCGGGCAGTTGATATTGCTTGAAGCCTTCGGGGGTGGATTCACCTGGGGCTCCGCGCTGGTTCGTTTCTAGTATAAGGATTTTAACATGACGCAATTTGCATTTGTGTTTCCGGGGCAGGGTTCCCAGACCGTTGGGATGTTGTCTGAAATGGCAGCAAGCTACCCAATTGTTGAAGAAACTTTTGCTGAAGCATCAGCTGCGCTGGGCTATGATCTGTGGGCGCTGACTCAGCAAGGTCCGGCAGAAGAACTGAATAAAACCTGGCAGACGCAGCCAGCGCTATTGGCTGCGTCTGTCGCGCTGTATCGCGTATGGCAGCAGCAGGGGGGTAAAACACCTGCGCTGATGGCAGGTCACAGCCTGGGCGAATACTCTGCGCTGGTATGTGCGGGCGTAATGGGTTTTGCCGATGCCGTCCGTCTGGTTGAACTGCGCGGCAAATTCATGCAGGAAGCCGTACCGGAAGGTACTGGCGGCATGTCTGCGATTATTGGTCTGGACGATGCCTCTATCGCTAAAGCGTGTGAAGAGTCTGCCGAAGGGCAGGTCGTTTCTCCGGTTAACTTCAACTCGCCGGGCCAGGTAGTTATCGCCGGGCATAAAGAAGCCGTAGAACGTGCAGGGGCTGCCTGTAAAGCCGCTGGCGCCAAGCGTGCGCTGCCGTTGCCGGTCAGCGTGCCTTCTCACTGCGCGCTGATGAAGCCTGCCGCTGAGAAACTGGCCGTTGAATTGCAAAAAATCACTTTCAACGCGCCGACTGTTCCAGTTGTGAACAACGTCGACGTGAAGTGTGAAACTACCGCAGACGCGATTCGCGATGCGCTGGTGCGTCAACTGTACAGCCCGGTTCAGTGGACCAAAACCGTTGAATTTATGGCATCGCAGGGCGTAGAGCACCTGTATGAAGTGGGGCCAGGTAAAGTTCTCACCGGTTTGACGAAACGTATTGTTGACACCCTGACCGCTTCGGCACTGAATGAGCCGACAGCGCTGTCTGCGGCGCTAGAGCAATAAAAGAGGAAGCCCATGAATTTTGAAGGAAAAATCGCGCTGGTAACCGGTGCAAGCCGTGGAATTGGCCGCGCAATTGCTGAGACACTCGTTGCCCGTGGCGCGAAAGTTATCGGTACTGCAACCAGTGAAAACGGCGCGCAGGCCATTAGCGATTACTTAGGTGCAAATGGTAAAGGTCTGATGTTGAATGTGACCGATCCGGCATCTATCGAATCTGTTCTGGAAAATATTCGCGCAGAATTTGGTGAAGTCGATATTCTGGTCAATAATGCCGGGATTACTCGTGATAACCTGTTAATGCGCATGAAAGATGACGAGTGGAACGATATCATCGAAACCAACCTGTCATCTGTTTTCCGTCTGTCAAAAGCGGTAATGCGAGCTATGATGAAAAAGCGTCATGGGCGTATTATCACTATCGGTTCTGTGGTTGGTACCATGGGAAATGCGGGTCAGGCTAACTACGCTGCGGCGAAAGCAGGTCTGATCGGCTTCAGTAAATCACTGGCGCGCGAAGTTGCGTCCCGTGGTATTACTGTAAACGTTGTTGCTCCGGGCTTTATTGAAACGGACATGACGCGTGCGCTGTCTGACGATCAGCGTGCGGGTATCCTGGCGCAGGTTCCTGCGGGTCGCCTTGGTGGCGCTCAGGAAATCGCCAGTGCGGTTGCATTTTTAGCTTCTGACGAAGCAAGTTACATCACAGGTGAGACTTTGCACGTCAACGGCGGGATGTACATGGTTTAACCACGATTGAAAAATATTTGCGTTATTAGTGGGAATGGCCTCAAAATAACGTAAAATCGTGGTAAGACCTGCCGGGATTTAGTTGCAAATTTTTCAACATTTTATACACTACGAAAACCATCGCGAAAGCGAGTTTTGATAGGAAATTTAAGAGTATGAGCACTATCGAAGAACGCGTTAAGAAAATTATCGGCGAACAGCTGGGCGTTAAGCAGGAAGAAGTTACCAACAATGCTTCCTTCGTTGAAGACCTGGGCGCAGATTCTCTTGACACCGTTGAGCTGGTAATGGCTCTGGAAGAAGAGTTTGATACTGAGATTCCGGACGAAGAAGCTGAGAAAATCACTACCGTTCAGGCTGCCATTGATTACATCAACGGCCACCAGGCGTAAGTGAACATCTCCAGGCGGTCATTCGACCGCCTGAGTTTTATCTTTTTATCCCACTTGAATTATTTTCCCTCCCTGGAGGACAACCGTGTCTAAGCGTCGTGTAGTTGTGACCGGACTGGGCATGTTGTCTCCTGTCGGCAATACCGTAGAGTCTACCTGGAAAGCTCTCCTTGCCGGTCAGAGTGGCATCAGCCTGATCGACCATTTCGATACTAGCGCCTATGCAACGAAATTTGCTGGCTTAGTAAAGGATTTTAACTGTGAAGACATTATCTCGCGCAAAGAACAGCGCAAGATGGATGCTTTCATTCAATATGGAATTGTCGCTGGCGTTCAGGCCATGCAGGATTCTGGCCTCGAAATTACGGAAGAGAACGCCCACCGTATTGGCGCCGCTATTGGCTCCGGTATTGGCGGCCTCGGTCTGATCGAAGAAAACCATACCTCTTTGGTAAACGGTGGACCACGTAAGATCAGCCCGTTCTTCGTTCCGTCGACGATTGTTAACATGGTGGCAGGTCACCTGACCATCATGTACGGCCTGCAAGGGCCAAGCATCTCCATCGCGACTGCCTGTACTTCAGGCGTACATAACATCGGTCATGCCGCACGTATCATTGCATACGGTGATGCAGACGCGATGGTTGCGGGTGGTGCTGAAAAAGCCAGTACGCCGCTGGGCGTGGGTGGCTTTGGCGCGGCACGTGCGCTGTCTACGCGTAATGATAACCCGCAAGCGGCAAGCCGCCCATGGGATAAAGAGCGTGATGGCTTTGTGCTTGGCGACGGCGCAGGCATGGTGGTACTGGAAGAGTACGAGCATGCGAAAGCGCGCGGCGCAAAAATCTATGCTGAAGTTGTTGGCTTTGGTATGAGCAGCGATGCTTACCACATGACGTCACCACCGGAAAACGGTGCAGGCGCTGCGCTGGCAATGGTCAACGCACTGCGTGATGCGGCTATCGAAGCGGGTCAGATCGGCTATGTCAACGCGCATGGTACGTCTACTCCTGCAGGCGATAAAGCTGAAACCCAGGCAGTGAAATCTGTCTTTGGCGATGCAGCGAGCCGTGTGATGGTAAGCTCAACCAAATCCATGACCGGGCACCTGTTAGGCGCTGCGGGCGCGGTAGAGTCTATTTTCTCTATCCTGGCGCTGCGCGATCAGGCTATTCCGCCAACCATCAACCTGGATAACCCGGATGAAGGTTGTGACCTGGACTTCGTTCCTCACGAAGCGCGTCAGGTGAGTGGTTTGGAATATGCTCTGTGTAACTCCTTCGGCTTCGGTGGTACCAACGGTTCTTTGATCTTTAAAAAGATTTAAGTCCCGTCAGGTGATGCGTTAGCAACGAAATAAAACTGAAAAGGTCCGCTTGTCGGGCCTTTTTTTATTCGGTTTTTCGCCCTTGTCCTGTGTTACTCATCCTGCCAAACTAGCGGACCAGATATAAGGAGCCTCCATGTTCTTAATTAATGGCCGCGAGCAAAATCTGCTGGCCGCAAGCGATCGAGCGACTCAATTTGGTGATGGTTGTTTTACTACCGCGCGAATTATCGACGGTGAAATTTGCCTCTTTGCAGCGCATCTTGCGCGTTTACAAGACGCTTGCCAAAAGTTGCTGATCTCTTTCGAACAATGGCCAGAGCTGCAAGATGAAATGAAAATCCTGGCGCAAGGACACGCGCGTGGCGTATTGAAAGTCATTATTAGCCGCGGTAGCGGCGGTGTCACAATGCCACCCGTATTCTCTCTGTTTCAGCCTGGCCCGAACATTACGATCGTTGGCGCCATGAAGGGATTACGCTGGCGTTGAGTCCAGTGCGTCTGGGCCGTAATCCGCTGCTTGCCGGACTTAAGCATCTGAATCGCCTGGAGCAGGTATTGATTCGCTCTCATCTTGAGCAGACGGATGCCGATGAAGCGCTGGTTCTTGACAGCGAGGGATGGGTTACGGAATGCTGTGCGGCTAATTTGTTCTGGCGTAAAAGGAACGTGGTTTACACTCCCCGGTTGGATCAGGCCGGAGTGAACGGCATTATGCGACAATTCTGTATCCGTATGCTGGCACAATCACCGTTCAGTCTTGTCGAAGTGTATGCCGGGTTGGAGGAGATTATGCAAGCCGATGAAATCGTCGTCTGTAACGCATTAATGCCGGTTATTCCCGTGCGGACCTGTGGCGGCACGTTGTTGTCTTCACGTTTATTATTCGATTTTTTAGCCCCACTTTGTGAGCACCCGAATTAGTCATGAAAAAACTGTTACTCGTTGTCCTGTTATTGCTGGTTGTGCTGGGCATTGCCGCGGGAGTGGGAATGTGGAAAGTTCGCCATCTGGCGGACAGTAAGTTATTGATTAAAGAAGAGACCATTTTTACGCTGAAAGCGGGTACAGGCCGTCTGGCTCTCGGTGAACAGCTGTATGTGGATAAGGTTATCAATCGTCCGCGCGTGTTCCAGTGGCTGCTGCGTGTGGAGCCTGAGCTGTCGCATTTTAAGGCGGGTACCTATCGCCTGACGCCCGACATGACGGTGCGAGAGATGCTGCTACTGCTGGAAAGCGGTAAAGAGGCGCAGTTCCCGTTACGTCTGGTGGAAGGGATGCGCCTGAGTGATTACCTCAAACAACTGCGCGATGCGCCCTATATCAAACATACGCTGAGTGACGATAACTACGAGACTGTCGCTCAGGCGCTGAAGCTGGAAAACCCGCAGTGGGTGGAAGGCTGGTTCTGGCCCGATACCTGGATGTATACCGCTAATACGACCGACGTAGCACTGCTAAAACGTGCGCATCAAAAGATGGTTAAAGCGGTGGATACCGTCTGGGAAGGGCGCGCTGATGGCTTGCCTTATCAGGATAAAAATCAGCTAGTGACAATGGCCTCGATTATTGAAAAAGAAACCGCGGTTGCCAGCGAGCGCGACCAGGTGGCATCGGTCTTTATTAACCGCTTACGTATTGGCATGCGTTTACAAACCGATCCGACGGTGATTTACGGGATGGGGACACGGTATAATGGCAAATTATCGCGTGTGGATTTAGAAACGCCAACCGCCTATAACACCTACACCATCACCGGGCTGCCGCCTGGCCCGATTGCCATGCCGGGAGAGGCCTCGTTGCAGGCTGCCGCACATCCGGCAAAAACGCCGTATCTCTATTTCGTGGCAGATGGTAAAGGCGGCCACACATTTAACACCAATCTTGTCAGCCATAACCGGTCAGTACAGGATTACCTGAAAGTGCTTAAGGAAAAAAATGGGCAGTAACTATATCGTCATCGAGGGCCTGGAAGGCGCCGGAAAAACCACTGCGCGTAATGTGGTGGTAGAGACACTTGAGCAACTCGGTATTCGTGACATGGTTTTTACCCGCGAGCCTGGTGGAACGCAGCTCGCTGAGAAACTAAGAAGTCTGGTGCTGGACATTAAGTCGGTGGGTGACGAGGTCATTACCGACAAAGCCGAAGTCCTGATGTTTTACGCCGCGCGCGTACAGTTGGTCGAAACTGTTATTAAACCTGCTCTGGCGAGAGGAGCATGGGTCATTGGCGATCGTCACGACCTGTCGACCCAGGCGTATCAGGGCGGTGGCCGCGGCATTGATCAAAATATGCTGGCAACGCTGCGTGATGCGGTACTCGGAAATTTTCGCCCGGACCTGACGCTCTATCTGGATGTCACTCCAGAAGTCGGATTGAAGCGTGCGCGTGCGCGTGGTGAACTGGACCGTATTGAACAGGAATCTTTCGATTTCTTTAATCGTACCCGAGCGCGCTATCTTGAGCTGGCTGCCAAAGACGCCAGCATTCGTACTATCGACGCTACGCAGCCGCTGGAGGCTGTGATGGCTGATATCCGCAATACCGTTACCCAGTGGGTGAAGGAGCAGGGCGCATGAAATGGTACCCATGGTTACGACCTGATTTTGAAAAACTGGTAGCGAGCTACCAGGCCGGTCGTGGTCACCATGCGTTACTGATTCAGGCGTTACCCGGCATGGGCGACGATGCACTGATTTACGCGCTCAGTCGCTATTTAATGTGTCAGCAGCCGGAAGGACATAAAAGCTGCGGACACTGCCGCGGCTGTCAGCTGATGCAGGCGGGAACGCATCCGGACTACTATTCGCTGCTGCCGGAAAAAGGCAAAAGCACGCTCGGGGTTGATGCGGTACGCGAAGTCAGTGAGAAACTGTACGAGCATTCACGCCTGGGCGGGGCGAAAGTGGTGTGGATCCCGGATGCCGCCCAGTTAACCGACGCCGCCGCTAATGCGTTGCTGAAAACGCTGGAAGAGCCTCCGGCGCATACCTGGTTCTTCCTCGCCAGTCGAGAGCCTGCACGTTTATTGGCCACGCTACGTAGCCGCTGTCGGTTACATCACCTTGCACCACCGGCAGAGTCGTACGCTATCTCCTGGCTTAGCCGTGAAGTGACGGTGTCACCGGAAGCATTGTCGAGCGCATTACGTCTGAGCGCGGGATCGCCGGGTGCGGCATTAACGTTACTGCAGGACGCAAGCTGGACGCACCGCACAGATTTCCTCGCTGCGCTGGCGAACACCCTGCATTCAGGCGACTGGTATATCCTGTTAACGGCGCTCAACTACGATCAGGCTGCCGCTCGTTTACACTGGCTGGCAACGCTGCTGACGGATGCTTTAAAGCGTCCCTATGGGATTTCCCATTTAACCAATCCTGATGCTCAGGATCTCATCTCTTCTATCGCAGAGCGGTTATCCGTCGCCCAGATACAGGCGATACTCGGTGATGTTTGTCATTGCCGTCAGCAGTTGCTGAACGTGACGGGTATAAACCGTGAACTGGTGTTAACCGATCTTATCCTTCGTATTGAGCATTACCTGCAACCAGGCACCGTACTGCCTGTTCCTCATCTTTGAGAGAGACATTATGTTTTTAGTCGACTCACACTGCCATCTTGATGGCCTGGATTATCAATCTCTGCATAAGGACGTGGATGACGTGTTGGCGAAAGCGGCCGCACGCGATGTGAAATTTTGTCTTGCCGTCGCGACAACCCTGCCGGGATACCGCAGTATGCGTGAACTGGTTGGCCAACGTGACAACGTGGTTTTCTCCTGCGGTGTGCATCCGTTAAATCAGGATGAAACTTATGATGTTGAAGACCTGCGTCGTTTTGCCGCCGAAGACGGTGTAGTAGCGATGGGAGAAACCGGGCTGGATTATTTTTACACGCCGGAAACGAAGGTGCGCCAGCAGGAATCTTTCATCCACCATATTCAGATTGGCCGCGAGTTACAGAAACCGGTTATCGTGCATACCCGTGATGCCCGAGCCGATACATTATCAATTCTGCGCCAAGAAAAGGTGACGGATTGTGGCGGCGTACTACACTGTTTTACAGAGGACAGAGAAACGGCGGGCAAATTGCTGGATCTCGGCTTTTATATCTCGTTTTCCGGCATCGTCACGTTCCGTAATGCTGACCAACTGCGTGATGCTGCCCGTTATGTTCCTCTGGATCGTTTGTTAGTTGAGACGGATTCTCCGTACCTTGCGCCGGTGCCGCATCGTGGAAAAGAGAACCAACCTGCCATGACGCGTGACGTTGCGGAGTATATGGCCGTAGTGAAAGGTGTTGCCGTGGAAGAACTGGCGCAGGCAACCACTGATAACTTTGCCCGCCTGTTTCACATCGATGCTTCTCGCCTGCAATCAGTCCGTTAACTGACTTTTTTTAAAGCTCGTAATTAATAACTAAAGCGAGTAAAGTTCACCGCCACAAAATGGGCGGTGAATAACCAGTTAGACACATTCAGAAACTCATTTTATCGGAATGTGCGAATTTTGCGGCCATTCACAACTGAATTGTGATAGCCGTCAAACAAAAACAGACTGAATTATTTTACTCTGTGTAATAAATAAAGAGCACTTAGATGCTCTGTCCACGGCGAGGCTCTCCCCCCTTGCCAATGCGTGAGAACGTAGAATACACAAAATCATTCAAGCTGCATCAAGGCGGCAAGTGAGTGAATGACAGGAGCTTACTCGAGTAAGTGACTGGAGTGAACGAGCACAGCCAACGTTGAGGCGGTTTGAAGGATGAAGTGTATAAGCACAAATACTCAGGAGCACTCCTAATTATGTTTAAGAATGCATTTGCTAACCTGCAAAAGGTCGGTAAATCGCTGATGCTGCCGGTATCCGTACTCCCGATTGCAGGTATCCTGCTGGGTGTCGGTTCCGCTAACTTCAGCTGGCTGCCAGCCGTTGTATCGCACGTAATGGCAGAAGCAGGCGGTTCTGTTTTTGCGAACATGCCGCTGATCTTTGCCATCGGTGTTGCGTTAGGCTTCACCAACAATGACGGCGTATCTGCACTGGCGTCCGTTGTTGCCTACGGCATCATGGTTAAAACCATGGCTGTTGTTGCGCCGCTGGTTCTGCATTTACCTGCTGAAGAGATCGCCGCTAAACACCTTGCTGACACGGGTGTTCTCGGGGGGATTATCTCCGGTGCGATTGCAGCGTATATGTTCAACCGTTTCTACCGTATCAAATTGCCTGAGTATCTCGGCTTCTTTGCGGGTAAGCGCTTCGTTCCTATTATTTCTGGTCTGGCTGCCATCTTCACAGGCGTGGTTCTGTCCTTCATTTGGCCGCCGATCGGTACTGCTATTCAGACGTTCTCCCAGTGGGCTGCATACCAGAACCCGGTAGTGGCGTTCGGTATCTATGGCTTCATTGAACGCTGCCTGGTGCCGTTTGGTCTGCACCATATCTGGAACGTTCCTTTCCAGATGCAGATCGGTGAGTACACCAACGCTGCGGGCCAGGTGTTCCACGGCGATATCCCTCGCTATATGGCGGGTGACCCGACTGCGGGCAAACTGTCCGGTGGCTTCCTGTTCAAAATGTACGGTTTGCCGGCTGCCGCTATCGCTATCTGGCATTCTGCTAAACCAGAAAACCGCGCGAAAGTGGGCGGCATCATGATCTCCGCGGCGCTGACCTCGTTCCTGACCGGTATTACCGAGCCGATCGAGTTCTCCTTCATGTTCGTGGCGCCGATCCTGTACATCATCCACGCGATTCTGGCTGGTCTGGCATTCCCGATCTGTATCCTGCTGGGTATGCGTGACGGAACATCGTTCTCTCACGGTCTGATCGACTTTATCGTTCTGTCCGGTAACAGCAGCAAACTGTGGCTGTTCCCGATTGTCGGTATCGGTTATGCGATTGTTTACTACACCATCTTCCGTGTGTTGATCAAAGCGCTGGACCTGAAAACGCCTGGTCGTGAAGATGCTACCGAAGACAGCAAAGCGGGTGCGTCCGGCGAAATGGCTCCGGCTCTGGTTGCTGCATTCGGTGGTAAAGAAAACATCACTAACCTCGATGCGTGCATCACTCGTCTGCGTGTTAGCGTGGCTGACGTTGCCAAAGTGGATCAGGCTGGCCTGAAGAAACTGGGTGCGGCGGGCGTCGTGGTTGCTGGTTCCGGTGTTCAGGCGATCTTCGGTACTAAGTCCGATAACCTGAAAACTGAAATGGATGAGTACATCCGTAACAGCTAAGCAGTAAGAAGTTGGGGAGAACTAAGGCAGCCTGCGGGCTGCCTTTTTTAATGCCTTAATTGGCCTGAACGCGAATGGGCGCAGTGGCGGCGAACAGCCACGGACGGGCTTCTGCGTTTACGCGTGGGGACAACGTCTCTCTGACCTGCTGGTGGTAATCATCAATCCACTGTTTCTCAGCATCGCTCAGCAGATGAAGTTCCACCAGGTTCAAATCAATCGGCACCAGCGTCAGCGTCGAGAAGCGGCAGAAGCCCGGACGGCTGTTGATAATCTCCACCTGATTCTCAATGCGGATCCCATATTGCCCGGCCAGATAATAACCCGGTTCGATGGTGATGATATTGCCCGCCACCAGAGGCCAGGGGTTAACTTTTTTGGCAATGCGATGAGGTTGTTCATGGATAAGCAACTGATGGCCCACGCCGTGCCCGGTTCCATGATCAAAATCCAGTCCCAAATCCCACAACGCCCGCCGACTAAAGGCATCCAGTTGATGGCCCTGAGTACCGCTGGGGAACTGCAGTGAAATAAGTGACAAGAAGCCTTTCAACACGGCGGTGTAGTGCAAGCGTCGCTGCGGATCCTGTGGGCCAAATGCGAGGGTACGCGTCGTATCCGTCGTACCATTATGATACTGACCACCGGAATCATTCAGGTACATGGCCTGCGAGGTAATTGGCGTATTGGTTTTTTCGCTGGAGTGGTAATGACACATCGCCGCATTGCTGGCAGAGGCTGAAATCGTGCTGAAGCTCTGCTCGATAAATCCCGGATGCTGTTGGCGAAACTCCAGCTGTTTAGCCTGTGCTTCCAGTTCGGTGATCGGATTGCCTGCCGCTTCGCGTAAAGGGACCTCATGCGCCAGCCATGCGAGGAAGTTAACCCAGGCTGCGCCATCCTGTTCATGGCATTCCCGATAGCCTGCCAGTTCAACGTCATTTTTGTGCGCTTTCATTAACGTGATGGGATCGGGGGCCCACAGGACGTTGCCGCCATGTTCTTCTATGGCAAAACGCAATGCCACCGGAGCGTAGTCTTTATCGACCAGAAAGCGCTTCCCATTTGCCAACTGCTGGCAGCGAGCCAGGAAGTTCTCTTGCGGGGCCAGCGTAAGCGTATCCAACAGCGATGCGGGGAGCTGCTGTGTTTTGTTGCTATCCACAAACCATTCCAGTTCGCCGCTGCGATGGAGCAGGGCAAATGAGAACGGCACTGGAACCATAGCAAGATCCGAACCGCGGACATTGAGCAGCCAGGCGATGTTGTCCGGCAGCGTAATCGCCAGCACGTCGGCCTGATGTTGAGCGAGCAGCTCTACCACCCGCGCACGTTTCTGCGCGCTGCTCTCACCGCTGATGTCGAGGGGCATTTCGCGAATGATGCCGCAGGGCGCAGCCGGACGATCGAGCCATATCTGGTCGAAAGGATCTTGCTCCAGAGGCACCAGTTCGCAATGCGTCGCCGACAGCGCTTCAAACTGGCTGTTGACCATCAACAGCGGCTCAAAGCCAATACGCGCGCCCGCTGCAACGTGACACTGCAAATAGTCGGCCAACGGCTCATCGTGTAAGTGGTGAATTTCAAAATCATCCAGCGAGACTTCATTGCGCACCTGGACCTGATAGCGCCCATCGACAAACATTAATGCGCGATCGCGCAGGACCAATGCGAGTCCCGCAGAGCCGCTAAACCCAGTCAGCCAGGCCAGCTTATTATCATGCGGCGTACAATCTTCACTTTGGTGAGCGTCGGCGCGCGGGACAATCATACCGTCCAGTCCCTGCGCTATCAGCAGGTTACGCAGGGCGGAAAGAGGAGTTGAGTTGTGCATAGTTACCTTCAGGCCTTAACGGAACGGCGGTTCGTTGAATGTGCGTAATTTACGGGAGTGCAGTCGGTCGCCTTCGGCACGAAGACGATCGATAGCCCGGATACCTATTTGCAGGTGCTCGGAAATGGCGCCTTCATAAAAACGGTTGGCCTGACCAGGCAGTTTGATCTCGCCGTGCAAGGGTTTGTCGGAAACGCAAAGCAATGTGCCGTAGGGAACGCGGAAGCGGTAGCCCTGGGCGGCGATGGTGGCGCTTTCCATATCGATAGCCACCGCGCGGCTGAGGTTAAAGCGCAGCGCAGAGGCGGAGTAACGTAATTCCCAGTTGCGATCATCGGTGGTGACAACGGTACCGGTACGCAGGCGCTGTTTGACCTCTTCGCCGGGCATGCCGCTGACCTCTTTGGTCGCGTCATACAGCGCGCGTTGCACTTCAGCGATGCTTGGAATCGGGATATCCGGTGGGAGTACTGCATCCAGCACGTGGTCATCACGCAAATAAGCGTGGGCCAGAACATAATCGCCAATTGCCTGACTTTCACGCAGGCCGCCACAGTGCCCAATCATCAGCCAGACATCAGGGCGCAATACGGCGAGATGATCGCAAATAGTTTTGGCGTTAGACGGGCCGACGCCGATGTTTACCAGCGTGATCCCCTGACCATCAGCGGTAATTAAATGCCAGGCGGGCATCTGGTGCTTCTTCCAGGCGAGGTCAGAGATGGCTTCTTCTGGCGCTTCGGTTTCGGCGGTGATCCAGATCCCGCCCGCGCATGACAGCGCGATGTACGGGCTGTCCGGGTCGAGGATCTGGCTGCAGCCCCAGCGTACGAACTCATCGACATAGCGGGTGTAGTTGGTGAACAGCACAAAGGGCTGGAAATGTTCAACCGGCGTGCCCGTGTAATGACGTAGTCGCGCCAGCGAAAAATCCACGCGTCGGGCATCGAAGTGAGACAGCGGAGAAAATTCCGCCGGATGAAAAATCCCGTCCGCCGTTTCGTCACCAATCTGCGACAATTCAGTGGTGGGGAAATGACGCGTTAATCCGGCGCTCATCGAGCGATCCAGCGTCAGCTCTGAACCGTCAATCACATAGGGATAGGGGATTTCATGCTGCGATGGCTCAACGGAGATATGCGCATCATAATCCTGATACAGCAGCGTGAGCTGTTCTTCAAGATAAGGACGAAAGAGCGACGGGCGGGTAATGGTGGTGGTATAGCAACCCGCATGGGTAAAACGGCCATAGGCGCGCGTTTTTGGCGGATTGGTGGCGCTGCCATCCCAGGTGACACGAAGTGACGGGTAGACAAAAAGACCGTTATGGCGGG
The DNA here is from genome assembly GCF_005281025.1 of Citrobacter sp. wls714. Taxonomy (NCBI): domain Bacteria; kingdom Pseudomonadati; phylum Pseudomonadota; class Gammaproteobacteria; order Enterobacterales; family Enterobacteriaceae; genus Citrobacter; species Citrobacter sp. wls714. Next base: position 91,384 of record NZ_SZWZ01000023.1, read on the forward strand.
CGATTACGTCAGGGAGCGTCCCTGTTTCAATATACTTACCAATGGCGCTACGCAGTGATTTAACCGACTGTTCGTACAGCGCGTCCAGTTTATCCAGTGCCTGAGCCGGGGTCAGGCTGGCGCCCTTATTGTTCATGTCTGTCTCCTTGTTCCACAGATATACCGCTCTTCCGATAGTATGTCACAGGAATGTGAAACAAAAGTCAGACGATAAGGAAGATTGTGCGAAGACCGGACGACCCTCGCACCGGGGGTTTAACCGTGCTGCTTATCTCGCATTAACAGCGCGGTAGTGGCGGAGATAAGACAACCCGCCATCAGATAAATAGCTACGCTGTGCCAGTCTCCACCTGAGAATGTCACCAGTGCCGCCGCAATAAAGGGGGTAAAACCGCCGCCAACCACGCTGGCCACCTGATAACCAACGCCTGCGCCGCTGTAGCGATAACTTGCGCCAAACAGACCGGTAAACATAGGCTGCTGTACGCACACCACCATATCGTGCGCGATGTTGGCTAACATAATCGCGAAGAACACGATCCAGAAAATAGACTGTGCTTCCAGTGCCATAAAGAACGGGAAGGCGCTCAGCGTACCGACCAGTGCCCCGGTAATGTAGACGCGACGACGACCAAAGCGGTCGGCAAGCCACGCAAAGCAGGGGATGGTCAGACAGCTCAGCCCGCCGACCAGCAATCCGATATTCAGAAACAGCTCGCGCGGCAGGCCCAGGTTTTGCGTCGAGTAGTTAAGAGCAAATGCGGTGACGATATACATCGTCAGCAGTTCACACAGGCGCAGGGCGATAATTTTTAAGAACGCGCCCGGATGGCGGATTAAAGCCTCGATGACAGGAAGCCGCTTTTTCTCCGGTTGCGGCGCCTGTTGCTGCTGTTCGAACTCGGCCGATTCATCCATTCTGTTACGCATCCACAACGCGCCTAATACCAGCACGATGCTGAACAAGAACGGAATACGCCAGCCCCAACTGAGGAACTGCTCATCGGTAGTTTGAGAGCTAATCAGCGAGACCAGGCCGGTAGAAAGCAGCAGACCGACGCCGTACCCGACCTGTACACCGCTGCTATAAAAGGCTTTTTTATTTTTCGGCGCACTTTCGACGGAGAGCAACGCGGCTCCGCCCCATTCACCACCCACGGCGAAGCCCTGAATAGCGCGCAGCGTCACCAGTAGAACAGGGGCCCACCAGCCAATGGTGTCAAAGGAAGGAATAATGCCAATCAGCGCCGTGGCGATCCCCATCATCCAGACGGTGAGCATCAGCATACGTTTACGCCCAAGACGATCGCCGAAGTGGCCGAAGATGACCCCGCCTAGCGGGCGGAACAGAAATCCGACGCCAAAGGTAGCGAAGGCGGCAAGTGTGCCCATCGCCGGACTGACCTGTGGAAAGAACTCGCGGTTAAAGACTAACGCAGCGGTGATGCCATAGAGCAGAAAATCATACCAGTCGACCACGGCGCCCGCGAAGCTACCAAGCGCAGCGCGTCGGGCACGGTTGAGCGAAGAGGCGTCCTGTTGGGGACCCGTGGAGGTGAGGGTGGAATCCATAGTTATCCTGTCTGTACTGTCTTTTAATTATTAGTATTTGAGTTGGGTTACACACATTGCAGCCGATAGATTACCGGACGTTATGAGATTACCGCGACAGGCATGAAGAGGAAACGATTATATCTCTCGCAGAGGGCAACATGAATAATTAGACGAATGAGAAAATTGAAAAGCAAAAAGCCTGCTCGAAAGCAGGCTTTTCTGAATTTGGCTCCTCTGACTGGACTCGAACC